>JAEOTC010000086.1 GCA_016840035.1 Candidatus Hodarchaeota archaeon
TCAAGTGGTTATCAATGAGTGGACTCGAAATCAGGGTGGAAAACCACCAGAAAATGTATTGTTGCCTTTGTACTGAAAAAATCGACAAAGTGGAAGTCGAATATCAATGTACGATGTGTTTACGTTTCATTTGTAAAAATTGCTTTACCGATCTTAAAAGTGTAAATCTAACTAAGTGTCCCTATTGCACCGCCTTAATTGAAGGATTAGAACAAGGAAAAGAAGATTTAAAATCCATTAGTTCACTACGTTCCCTCGTCTTTTTCTATTATGAAAGAAAAAATTGGGAATTAACATGTTTTTTTTCCTTAAAAGTTTTGAAAATCAATCCTGATGATAGTGAAATTAAGAGTATATATACTGAAGCAGATTATATGAATCGAAGTTATTTTTGACTGGATTTTTCACCCGATAAGTGATGAAGGCTTTCTTCCAAAAGAGGCCCGATTAGGAAGAATGCTCAATATTCTTCTGATGTGTGTTTATTTTTTTTATTTTCTTGAAAAGTGGAATATGAAACAATTTCCTTCGCTAAGAGTTTGAATCCTTCATCAACATTTATTCTGTCTTTCGCAGAGGTTTCTAGGTACTGAACAGAAAAACCTAGTTTTTCTTTAAGGAGTTTGGACAATTCTACTGCATATTCTTTCCCATAATGAGTAGGAACTTGATTTGGAAACCCTGGATTATCTCGTAGATCACATTTGGAACCGATAATTATTAAGGGACTCTTGCCAATTCCGTTTAAAGACCAATAGCTTTGAATCCACTCAACGAGATTCTTGTATGATTCCTGATTAGTCACATCAAAAAAGCATAATGCTCCAACAGCACCATGGTAATAGAGTTTGCGTACCGCTTTAAATCTCGGTTGACCTGCCAAATCCCACACTTTAAATTTTATAGCATAGGTGGTTTTTGTAGGAGGATGATAGTAAGGAACCTCTTGAAGTGCAAAATCAGCGCCAATAGTCATAAGATATTCAGTTTTAAATTCTTCTCCTAACCATGTACGTCGAAAGGCAGTTTTTCCCACTCCTCCATCACCAATCAGAACAATTTTAGCATGTATTTTCGTTCCTGAGAGAGATCGCGTTCGACGTGTTCCTGCTTCTGGACCCATTTTCGTTTTTTTCCCGAACTATTGTTGTATCCCCACCTCTTCAAATACTTCATTTCGTTTTCTTTCAATACGCATAGCCGTCAGTCGATATGTTCAATGTTTTCTAAGACACTTCCATTCCTCGCCCGCGGGTTACTAATTGAGATTTCAGTGTGGAAATTGTCATTCCTCTCGTTTACTAATAGTAATAGCCTTCAAGAGTCTAATAATGTTTGTTAATGAGATTTATACTCCTATATCTAGTGGTCATTGCTTTTCTCACTACTTAGATTCCTACGTTTCTTCTGGCCAAGAAGAGTCAAAATTACGAGGCTTCCTAAGCCTAATATTCCCATGGAAAGTGAAGGACTTAGAGTAGTTGTTACATCAGTGTAGAATTGGTAGTTTGTCCACTCCTCCCATACCTTATAGGAATTATTTACCCCTGAATATGATGTTACCTCACCATAGTGTATAACTATGCTATCGACTTTGATTTGTATTTTCACCTTGATTGTTGAACCATAGGGGCAACTAATGTTCTGTAACCAATAAGATTGAGGAAAGAGAGTTATCGGCAATCCTTCTTCTGAATCTATTTTTTGTCTACTTTCAAATTCTTTACACTCATCGCCTAATTCTACAAATACAATTTCAACTTCTTCTAATAAGACAGAAGTTTTTCCATTATTAGCTACTCCCATGGTGAATTTGTACGGAGAATAAAAATCTCCATGAGTATCTCCCGTATCACAGGAGCCCCATGAATAGACAAAATTAAAAATTGCCAAGGCTATCGTGGGAGTTGTTTCATCACTTGTTGACTCTGCTGGTTTAATAGTTGTGATACATAGTAAAAATAAAACAAGGAAAACTCTTTTTGAATAAATGTCCCCACATACCAAGTATCCATTCACCCTTATGTTGGTGTGTTTGGTTATTCTATAATTATTCTATAAAGACCTATTGATTATTGCAATCTGACTCCTCATCAAGTGTTAGCTATAATTACCATTAACAGTGGAAATTGTTAATCCTCTCGTTTTTTTCCAGAAATAGTTTCAATAGGTTGTCAAGGGGTATTCCTGAGTGGACTGTTCTTTGAGAATCTTGGTGGTATTTATCGCGGTCTAAAGCTATAAAGCTGTTCGACTAAAAAATTAAAATATTCAATCGTGTTTTAGTTAGGATCATATGGTGAGGCATCAAGAAATTAAAAAGATGATTTCACAGAATCTCTTCAAAGAGGCATTAATACTTATTAATACTGTAGAAAGCTCTCAAAACATTGATTTAGAAGAATCAATAGTATATCGTTTTCTTAAGACACAGATACTGGTTAATTGTGGTAAGACCGAAGAAGGATTAGTGTTAGCAGATAAAGCATTAGTTATGGTTCGAACTCAAACTCCTGTAAACCAGTTATTGCTGCTTAATGCCATTATTACGAAAATTGAAGCTTTACGATGTGCTAAACAATTTGTTCCTACCTATTCTAGAGGAAACCTGTCACAGCATCTTCTCCTCCTTGAGGAGGGAGAAAGCCTCCTCGAATCCACTTCCGATCTTAAGTCACTGGAGAGAACAGAACGAGTCGCTATTTTGTTTAGAAATAAAGGGCTAATATTTCGAGCATTAGGAGAGTACGATCGTGCCATAAACACCCTTCAAAAGAGTAAAGCTCTTTATCAGATACTTGATAAAAAGGGGGAGTTGATTCAAGTACTTCTTGATCTAGCTGAAATCTTTGGATTAATGACTGATTGTAATCGTCAATTAGATATTTTACAAGAGTGTTTGAATCTTAATCATACTATTAACGATCAAGAAGGGTTTGTTGAAACCTTCCTAAATTTTGCTTCAGTCTATCTGACCCTTGGAGACCTGGAAACTGCTTTTAGTTATATTCAGAAAACTCACGAATTAATTGAGGGAATTCCAAGTTCCCGACGAATTGCACATTTGTATTTTAATCTCGGACTTTTTTATTACAACGCGAAAGATCAAACCACTGGTTCTTTTTCTTCTTTTCAACGGAGTTTATCTCTTATGCAGGAATTGGATGATAAGGATGGTATTCAATTATGCAGTCATTTACTTGGAGATCTACACCAATATGTCAAAGGGGATTTCAACGAAGCTCTAGAGTATTATGAAAATAGTGAAGCAATTTATCAAGAAAATGGAACCATACTTGTTCATTGTTGGAACCTTCTTGACATGGGTAATCTCTATCATCTCAAAGGGGATTTAGATGCCGCACTTCTCAATTTTGAGAAAGCTCTTCCACTATTAGAAGATATCAAAAACGATTTTTATTTCTGTCAAACATTTCTTCATATTGGGCGTGTTTATCGATCGAAAGGAGACAATTCTACTGCATTAGGTTATTATAAGCAATGTCTAAAAGAATTAGATGAACGACGAGTATATCTTCGTCAAGAAACAGAAGGATTAGCCTTTTATGAGTCAATCGCCGTTATGCTTGACAGTAACGATATAAAAGAAGCAAAGAAGTATTTTGAGCGATTTACTCAATTTTATCTCGCGAATTCTCAGAGAAAACAATTCCTTAAACAGTGGTATAACCTTGCCGAAGCATTAATTCTGAAAAATAGTGTTAGGATCAAGGATAAAGCGCGAGCTCAACAACTCTTTCAAGAGATAATTGACGATCCAAACGTGCAATTCAAGTTGCTAAATTATTTAGCAGATTCAAAGAGAACAGCCGTACTAAACCTTTGTGAACTCCTTCTTTTTGAGCTTAAATCTTCCTCGGATGAAATTACGGAAAAGAACGAAATATTTCAAGAAGTGAAGCAGATTTTGTCCAATCTTGCATTATTAGCTCAAGAACAACATTCTTTCCCTTTACTTGTGGATGTTATAATCCTTCAAGCTAAATTGGCGTTAATTGAGGGGTTTCCTACAAAATCAATGCAATTCTTATCTCAGGCAAAGATTACTGCAGAGGAGAAAAATCTTCAATTATTATTTCGAAGAGTTGTTAATGAAGAGGCTATTTTGAAGACTCAATTAAGCATCTGGCAACGATTAATTGAAGAAAATGCTCCACTTCAAGAACGTCTTGCCCAGGCTCAGGTTGAGGAATATCTTTTGAAAGCAAAAAAAATAGTTAATCTCTCACCTCAAAGTCCTTCTTAAATTAAAAAACTCATTTAAAAAAAGAGGGTGATCCAGACTTTAAGTCTGAATCCTCTCGGCGAGATAATTTAAAGTGTTGAGGGCTCTTTTGGGATTGACTTTAAACGATCCCACCTGGATAATGGGGGGTGAATTCCAATGTGTAACCAAATCAAAAGTTATCATTTTATCTAGTATGAATTTTCAATACTTTTTTATGTTTATCAACAATCTCTTCTTTTTAAACTTCAATTAAATAGATAAATTAAATTAAATTAACATTTACTTTTATTCTTACTAATTTTTATCTAAATGTTTTAACACAATATAGATTTAATCTCTTTAATTTATCTAAATATTAACAATAATAGGTTAACTTGATGAATATTCCTTTTTTTAAAAAATTTCTTTTTTAATCGATTCTTGAATTATAATTTATGATAGAAAAGTTTTTATAATATAAGAATTTCATAAATATCTGTAGTTTTCTTCGTTCACATCCGAAGAAAATGAACTATTCCAAAGAGGACGTGGGAAAAATGGTTTCAATAACTCGTTCAACGGTGAGTTGGTTATGTGTTGTTTGTATTTTGCTACCATTGTTCCCCTCCTCAATTTCCCCACCCTCATCTTCGAACAGTATTCATCTTTCCTCTTTAAATACTCCCAATGAAAATGGTGGGTATAACCGCTCATTAAGTGAGTATGAAATCCGGAGAAGCGTTCAAGATTCTTTCTTTAATGCAACAGAGGGTCTAGTTAATTGGTGGCGTGGAGAAGGTACTGCTACCGATACAGTTGGGAATGCCCCTGGTGAATTTATGGGAGAAGTTGCTTATGGACCTGGAATTGCGGGGCAGGCGTTTCGATTAAATGGGATTGATAGTTTCATTAATATTCCTGATACTCCCTTCTTTAATTTTGAGTTTACCGATTTTACTCTTTCTTTCTGGGTGAATTTTGCCTCTATAGAGGGGGAGATGATTCTGATTGAAAAGTGGATTGAAAAGCATGGCCCCTTATCTGAAGGTTGGACACTCACTAAATTAGTTGATAACACTCTCCTTTTTGCTGCTAATCCCGGTGGTTGCTCCACTCCTCTCTCTTTTATTCCTCTCAATAACTGGATTAATATTGTTGTTACTCGTTCGAGTGGTAATTTTGAAATTTACTGGAATGCTACATCCCTCGTATCAGCTAGCATCCCTTATATTGTTCCCTCGACATCCTCTATGAAATTTGGTCATCGTGGGAATCCGAGTGACACTCCTGGCTCTCTTGGGAATAGTGGGGGGTTTTTCCTTGATGGGTTACTGGATGAAGTACGCATTTACAATCGAGGGATGACTGCAGATGAAATCACCTATCATTTTGAGAATTTGATGTCCCCTTTCACATCTTCTCTGGAAGCCTCAAGCAATGAAGATCTGGCTGCTTTGGCAGTTAGTGGGGCAGGTACTTTTCAAGAACCGTATATTTTAGACAACTGGACTGTTAAAACTCTTGGAGGATCAGGGATTTACATTCATGACACCACGGCCCATTTTATTATTCAAAATTGTCGGATTGAAACGAATTCTGCGGGAAATGGCATTTTACTTGAAAATGTTGCCCCTGGTACGGCTATTCTAACAAATAATAGCTGTAAGTTCAATATACAAGGAATTGAAATAAAAAATTCTCCCAGTACTACACTCCTCAATAATTGGTGTGTCCAGAATATGGATTGTGGAATTTGGCTTCTGCAATCTGGAGGGTGTACCCTCACGAAGAATACGGCTACTCGTAACTACCGTGGTATTGAAGTAACTAATTCTCTTAATACAATCTTACTTAACAACACCTGTAATCAGAATAGTATTGGAGGTATCTGGCTTTGGGCTGGCAGTTCAAATTCCAGGGTTGAATCTAATAGGTGTCAGAATAATACCTATGGTATTCATTTCAATGATGTAAACAATTGTACTATTCTTGGAAACTACTTATTTAACAATGTTCAGGGATTTTTAGTTCAATCCTGTTCTGAAACAACGTTTTTATCAAATTATATTGCGTTTAATACCGTGTGTGGAACTTTAGTACGCAATTCTGTCCAGATTACTCTTTCCAATAATTCATTTATCTTTAACGGAGCAAATGCTTCTATTAGTGATGACTGGGGTGGTTCTGGGTTAAGTGTAATAGACTCCATAAATGGTTTGATTTCTAACAATCTCTTTTATAATAATACTTTTACAGCCCTGAAATTTTACTTTTCAGAAGGTTTTTTTATCACTAGTAATAGTTTCATTAAGAATATGCATGGTATCCCCCCAGAAAATGTCTCCCAAGTTTATGAATTTACTTCTCCTTTGAAAGAGGCAAATATTTTTTCGTATAATTTCTGGGATGATTGGATTCAACCTGATGAGGATAATGATAGCATTGTAGATTATCCGTATCTACTTGGGGGAAATGCTGTCAATATGGATTTCTTTCCTCTAACGACCCCAAATCAGTTGGTCGCAAATCAAAATCATCTGTTTTTCCTTCCAGAGGTATGCTCTTCATATAAAAATAAAATTTTTGATCAAGAGGTGCATATAAGCTGGATAGAGGCTATTGATAGTTATGGCCATTCGATAACCTATACTCTTTATTATTCACTTGATAATGGGAGAGAATGGAAGATTATTCAGTCAAATCTTACCTCTCCCGTCTATCTTTGGGACCTTGCCAACATAACTGAAAGTTATGAATGTTTCATTAAAGTCATGGCGGTTTGCTCTGAAGAGCAAATTGAGAATACTATTGTTTTTGGGGTTTTCACTATTGATAAATTTGCCCCCCAAGTAGTTTTAGATTGTAAGTCAGTAATACATGCAGATGATCCAATCCACCTCTCCGTGAGGGATATGTCGTTGGTTTCATTGTCCTGTCTTTGGGATTCTTCTATTATAGCCAACACTCTCTCTGAATCCTCTCATAATTCCTCCTGGAAATCTTTTCAGGTAGCTCCTCTTTCTACGGAAGGGAATCATACATTGACTATAACTGCAATTGATGCACTGGGACGGCAGACAACTCAACTTTTTCGCTTGTACATCAATTCTCCGCCAGTCATTGAGCTTTTGTCCCATCAAAATAATTCGATCCTCCTTATGAATTCTCAAATCTCTCTTGATATTTTGGACGAGACATTGATTGATGTTTGGTTCTTCTGGGACTTTCAGATAAGGAAATCTCTTCAACATCCATTTAAAGTTCCATCCTTTCCCTCTCGCGGTTTTCATACTCTCACTATTGAGGCTCAAGATAGCTGGATGTTTAATTCGACTAGAAAGTATTATTTCTATACCCTCGGGCCAATATTCTTTGAGCTTACTAAACCTCCTCCTTCAATGGCTTATGCCCGAGAGAGTTTTATTACTTCACTAAGAGTGAGAAATGTTGAATTAATCGACCTTATCTTGATCTTAACAATTTTTGGGACCATAGATGAGGTATTAGAGGGAAATAACTCGTTCCTTATCATTCCTTCACAGGGGGAAGAGATTATTGACATAAAAATCCGGCCAAAACATGCTAGTCATCATTCACTCACTTTTATTTTGTTCCACGAGGGTTTATCTTATCAAGAGTATGAACTTTCGTTTCATGTTTCCCCCCATTGGATGTCTCCCTCCTTTCTTCTCCTGTTGCTCAATATATTGACGATGCTTTTCATTGTAGTAGCTAGCAATCTCTTGATTCTAAGATACTACCTTAGGAGTAGATTTTACTGGTCTTCTCATGCAAGATTGAACCAATTGATTGATCAAATTACCCTGTCAAATTTAGAATTGAGGGAGATAGAAGATCTTGCTAACGGCTCCACCGCTCCTTCAAATTACCCTCTTGGTTCCCCCCAACGTCTATATCAAAGAAATTGGCAACCTCCTAATCGGGAAATACTTGAAAGACGTTTTCATGTACTTCATGATGAAATTAAACAAAGGAATCCGATTAACAAAGAAAAATTGTCAAAATTGCTCAATGAATGTGAAGAATTACTTTGTATGCATTAGTCCTTTTTTTTATCCGATTTCCAATGGATTGAGATAATCCAAAAAGTGTCAATCCTCTCGTGTTTATCGAAAAATAGCCTTTAAAAGGATTGTACTCGAAAAACGATCTTTGAGTCCTAAAATTGCTGAATTTTAATACTTCAGATAGTTATCAGATGTGATGATAATTTCGAGAGTTTTTCAGGGTTGAGCTGACAGATCGGCTTGTTTTTGCATAAATAACTTATCTCGGTTCCTTACCCAGCTAATAAGTAACAAGGAAAGAATAACAATATTTATTCCCATTGCGATGATCAGTAACCATCCTCCTCCATCCTGTTCATAAATAAATCCAGCTATCGGACTTAAAAACACTCCAAATGCCTGTATAGACATTCCTAGAATTGCTACTACTTTTCCTGTATGTTCACGAGGAAGTCTTCTTCCGATAGCTCCCCAAGCTATTGTTCTCCAGATTACATCATTACCTGCCTTAATAATAACCGCAATAAATGCCGTACTGGATATAAGTGTTAAAACTAATTCACTTGATTGAAAATCAATCCAAGTGGGAAGCATCGGAGAATTGAATAATACGAATATGGATAAAGGTAAGAATAAATAAGCTAAGAACATGATTTTCGCATCATTAGTTGTTCGATCCAGGAGGGCTCCCGCAGCTAATCCCCCAATAACACCTACGATTGTTGACCCTATCATTGTATAGTTTAAGGTGTTATAATTCATTCCTACTTCTTCATTTAGAAAGAAGTTTTGTGCGAATTGGTAATTTATATCACTGCTTACATCCAAAAGAAATACGACGAAAAATAGCGGAATAGTTGCTAACATTACTTTAAGACCAGTAGAATACTGTATCACCAAATCTTGAGCAAAACCATTTTGTTCTTTTGTTTTTTCTGCAATTTCTACATTTGTTTGCTCCAAGAAGAATAACCGAATAAAGAAATCTATCATATTCGCCGTACCTGCTAGGAGAAAGAATTGTCGAAGGCCTTCCACAAAACTATCCGTAATTAGGACTCCAACTAGGAGTAGGCCTAGGACTCCAAAAACCCCAGTTAATGTAAAAAGGCTGGTACCAGTTCCCATTCGTTCCTTCGGTAGAGATTCAAACAAGATTGGATCAATGGATGCCTGACAAAATTGTGCTAGCGAGAAAACTGTCCACACAATTACTAAACTAATGAATGTATCAACAAAAGGCATGAGAAACATTGCCATAGCAATGAAAAATTTATTGAACGTCGCCATATACCGTCTATGATGAATGTACTTATCTGCCCAATACCCCCCGAGCATAGTGAAGAATAGACCAATAAGCATGGCCCAACCATTTGCAATTCCTAATTCTAGATAGTTTATTCCAACATCTCGAAAATATAAATTCAAATATACCCAGGCTGCAAGAAAAAGCGATCCAGTATAATTTGTAAGCAGAATCACAACGTAATTTCGTGACTGGAAAACTTCTTTCAAGTCTTGAATATACGACGAAGGTTTTATCTCATTCATGATTGAATTTCCCTTCCTCTCCGCTTATTATAAAACGGTTTTATTGTGGTAATTCGCTAATTTCTTTGGTGCAACACCAATCTGATATTAAGATTTTAGCTGATTTGGAATTAGTTTTCCTATCTATTAAGAGACTAGTGTCTTAGAAGTATTAAGTTTAATAACAGAGCAGTGTACGCGTGGAGGTCCGCCGACAGACTCAGTGTTTCTACCACACTCCCACTCCTCGCGCAAGGGCTATTACTCTTAGATTAGGTGGAAATGGTCAATCTTCTCGTTTTCTCCAAGAAATAGCCGCAAGGAGTTGTCAAAGTGGGTTTCTTGTGTCTAATGCTCTTATGTCGGATGGTCTTTTATTTATTCTTTTTATTTTCTCACTTATTTTGCTTATCTCTTTTCCTTTTGATATGAATCCAAGTAAGACCAATTAATATTCCTACAGAGGAGTATGATGATATTTCAGGGGCAGTAGGAGAATCTGAAAGACTAGTGATATCTGATCCTCCTGGTGATTTCCACAAATTCACATTCGTGCCTTGTTCTGTAAAGTATGTTGTTTGTGCGATACTCTTGATATATATTTGCTCACTGGGATTTGTTGGATCACTCACATCAAAAACAGCTATTCCTTCACTCCCAGTAGCGACATACGCATAATCTCCATCGACATATACATCTTTCCAATTATTTTCATAATATTCCGATATTGGATCTCCTGGATTTGTGGGATCTGTAACGTCGATAATCACGAGCCCAGAATTTCCATCTATCAGATAAGCAAACCCATTCGCAACACAAATGCTTCTTGTTTGTCCTCCCGTTTCCTTTTCTACTAGTTCTCCTGGATTAGATGGATCACTTATATCAACGATTGCTAATCCCCAGTAGAAATCGGCTATGTAAGCATAATTATCAACAACCCATATATCCATTGTTTCACTATCTGTATCCACATAGATTGGATTTCCTGGATCCATTGGACTACTAATATCCATTATTATCAATTTCATCCTTTCTGCTAAGAATACGTGATTTCCTGACACATATACATTAAATACTTCTTTTGATTCATATTCGACAATCGGTTCCTCAGGATCCATTAAATCAGCCATATTAACTATTGCTAATCCCATTCCTTCATATCCTAAGAATGCAATTTTTTCTTTGATAAATATCATTGGTCGTGCATTTAATTGTACATTCAAAATATCTGGAGGGAAATTTTTTGTCAGATTCAAGTAAATGGGTGAATTCAATGTACCATCAGTATTTATTTCAAGTATACAAAGTCCAGTATTTTTCACTCCAGCATATATTTTATTCCCTTGTTTCATTACTGATCCTAAATCTCCCGTGAGTGGTATTACTGTTGCGGTCCAAGGACCTACGTTATTTGCAGGACTGATCATTACCAAATCTTCACCACTTGAACAATATATGACATCTTCAGACACATATACGTTTGAAGCATCAAGATATATCGTTTCATTGGTTTTTCCAGTTGATAGCTGAACGGATCCCCATAATATTATAACCAAGCTTAGTATTACTATTTTTATTAATCGCTTATCCAAGTAATTCATCGTTTATCATCCAAGAACGAGTTTTTTTTTGACTATTCGCTAATTTCTTTTATAATACTAATATGATATATAAAATTTTAGCTGATTTAGATAGAAAGAACGGTGAGAATGTCGAAAATGACGACGATTGATTGGTTTTTCGAAAATGAGTGTGCGAGAAATTTTATATTGTTGTCAGACAAATTCGTCCATGTCCAGTAATTCAGGGAGTATAATTGATAGAAAAAATGGTGTAGAATCAATTCTTATTAATTGCCTATCAAACTTCTTCAATTAGGTCAGTGGTTTTGTATATCTCCTTATATGATAAAACAATGTACGAAACAAGATTTCGCAGTTCAATGACTGATTCTAAAATTCCTTCTTTGTTATCTGGTTCATTAGTCATCAACATGTGAATTTTGTGTACAGCTGATTGCAGCTCCTCTTTAAATTGACTGATCAATGGAAAGATTTCAGGGATAATGAGGATATTTGCAGTGTAATTGTCCGCTCCTCCCCTTGCTTCAGGATTCTCAATAGAATAGCTATATGACATTGAATTAATACGAATTAGAGATTCTAAGGAGTAATCGAAGCTTGAATACAATTTCGAAGTAAAATCATCTACAAAACCGCAACTATTAAACGATCGATCTGATAAGGAAATCAATGGAGGGATATTATCCTGTAAGAGATCAGGGATAACGATCAATGGTAGTGGTCCAGACCGCTGATCAAAATAGGAGATTACGATTCCGAGAGAATGGAGATCCAGAGAATTAATTATTTCTTCTTCAGTTATTTTATTGATACCCTTCATAACGAGTCCTTTATCTAATCCAACGAGTTCAGGTTTACGGATAAACTTAATGTAACTGATAGATCCAATCAATACACAAAGAACGGTAAGTATTGACAACGGGACGATCCATTCTGGCAGACCTTGGGGACTAAAGATGAATCGATTTTCGGAGATTCGTTGAGGGAAATTTCTGATATCAAATGCTGTTGGGTTCTCATTTCCATGGCTATCAGATGTACTAATGTAATAAATTATTTCAAGATCTGACTTATTATGGAGAAATTCTATCGTTGAAACCCAGATTTCATTTCCATTAATTTCGCTCTGATTTTGATAAATCATGAATGAAGCTTTCCATTCCGATATCCTAGCCCCACTGCCTTCATTCACTGGTTTGAAATAATAATATAAGATAACATCATTAATGGTTGAACCATATTCCTCAATTTCCGCATAAAAGGTTAAGGTTTGGGGGTTTATTTCATCGTCTTTTTCAAAGTATGCATTGACCACCCTAGGAGCAACTTTGTCCTCCGTTGTAAATTCAATATATTTTTGTACAGTTATTTCAAACTCTGTGGAATAATCCACTTTAGATATCACTGTGACATCTATTCGCATTAATTTTCCTAGATTAGTATAATTTGTGAGTTCATAATCAAGTGTCCATAAAGAACCATTCATTTCAGCCCATTTTGTTGGTTCAATAGTTATGTTTTCAATACTAAACTGAAATTGTACCTCTGTTATTGGATTTCGAGGATCTGTTACATTTACCCAGAAGGTATAATGACCTTCTCTGTCTGATATAATTTCTATTCCAATTTCCTCTATTGTGGGTTGGCTTTCTATGATTATAGTTAGATTCATCTGAGTACCAAAGATTTCGTTATCATAAGGTTGAACTTCTACATACCAAGTGTCTCCATAGGATGTAGCATTCGCTGGAATTCTGCTTAAATTATCATATTGGGAAAGATGGATTTGATTCTGATACCATCGAACTACTGAGCTATCTATATCACCATCCACGTCTTGGAAAGCATAACTTAATTGGATTGCTTCGCTTTCAAGTAAAAATTCGGAAAAAATCGTGTCTGTAAATTGCAGATTCGAAATTTCGGGAGCTTTGTTAATAACCATTATTTCTTGCGATGATTGATTCGCAGACCAGTCTTTTCCATCATAAACTCGCACAATCACAAACCAAATATCCCCCTTAGATAATTCTGATTGAGGTATTGTTTCAGAATTGATAAAAGTTTCTTCAGATTCATAATTTCTTATCCAAAGGATGGAATAGCTAACTATTGGGTCTTGATCAGGGTCATAAATTATTATATCATCATTTAGGTTCAAGGTTAAACTTGAATCTGCGTATGTGACGTTTAAACCGTTGATCAGTGAAATATCTAAAGTAATTGGTGCGGTATTTAAAATAATGGCTGGGGGTAAAATATATTCTTGACTGTAATCGATAGAATCAAATACTTTCAGATATACTATCCATACCTCATCAGCTGATGTAGAAGAAGAGTTTACTTCTGTTTTATTTGTTAATTCATCAACAAGAAGACCATTTCGATACCATTTAATCATCCAGGCATTACTTTGATTATCATTATCATAATCAACAAATTCCCAGGAAATTTGGAGCTTATCATCAGTATATGGGTCATTTGGGAGAACAACAATATTTTGAGCCTCTGGAATTGCGTTAACTATTGTAATTGATGTTGAATATTGAATAAGACTGTAATTAGTTCCATCAAAAACGCTTAGAGAAAAATTGATAATATCTCCCCTACTGAGGAGTTCTTTAGATAAGAAAGTCTGATTTCTTGCCTCAATTACTTCTGTTCCATTTTTATACCAGAAGATCCTTGTAGAATTTAACCATTCAGTATCGGCATCATGATCAGTATATGAATAGGCGAAACTTAGATCATTTTGAACAGTTGGAGAACCCTGAGACCATTCTAGAGTGAGAATATTTGGGGGGGTATTTCCGATAATAATTTGAGACGAATTGACCCAATATCCATAATCACCGTACCTGTCTCTTGGTCTTACACTGACTATCCAATAATCACCTTTCACCAAATAATCAACTGAGACTGTTGATCCAGTTAACTCCTCAACAATTATACCATTTCGATACCAGCGGTAGCTAGAACCCACAACTAAACCATTACCATCTACTTCAATATCATAGATGAAAAGCGGATGATCCCTATCCTCAGCAGTATAATTTACTGATAGAGGAGTAGATGCGATATATATGCTACTCTCATTGACTCCAAGAATTCTGGGGACTCCTATAATTTCTGGAATCGCGTTTCCTATTTGGAAATAATCTGTTTGATACATACTCCCCGGTTCTTCACCATCATTTGGAGTGATTTGTGCGTATAGAATATCTCCTGCTTTAAAAGATATATATGATAGGTTTTCAGTATTCTGGCCTGATATTACACTCCCATTGATATAATACCAATTAATAATGAATTTCGGTTTATCTTCAGAATCGTCATCGACATCTATGAAGGTGTATATTAGTGAAATATTTTGACTTGTATTTTCCCCACCTTGTATGCCTAAATCTTGGATAGAAGGAGGAGTATTGAGTATATAGGTACTTGATGTAAAATACCATGAAGAGTAGTTCTCACCATCAAAAAGTTGAATAGAACAATTCCACTGTTCTCCTTTTGTGGTAAATTGTGAGGAGATTTCTGTTAAATTAGCAAACGACGTATTCAATGTACCATTAATATACCAATTAATGGTGAAGTCTTCCTGAATGTCTCCATCGAGGTCATTGAAGTCCCAATCAACAGTCAGATTATAAATAGTCGTGGTATTCGAAGTATATACTAAATTATCCAATTCTGGACTCGAATTTTGGATTTCTATCTGGGGGGAATTATAAATGACCGACCAATTTAATCCATCATACACACTAAGAGTATAGTTCCATATCTGATTTTTCCCTGTAAAACTAGAATCTACTATGAGTGAATTATTGAGATTTGGTTGTAATATGCCATTTTTATACCAAAGAACGTTTTTCTGTACCTCTTGGTGGCCATCAGCATCGAAATAACTATAACTAGCAATTAGATCTTCAATTGTAGTATTGGTGTCTCCTATAAGTTCAAGATTTTGTGCTTCGGGAAGTGTGTTCACATAAGCTCCTATTGAAAGGATCCCAGAGGTATAATTTGAACTATAATTATACCCATCATACACTCTAATAACATATTGCCATGTTTCTCCAGAAGTTGTTTCCAAACTTAATAAAACTGTATCATTCGTTTTTGATGAATTCAATATTCCATTCAGATACCAATATACGATTCTCTCAGTTGTATGTTCTGAATCTCCATCACGATCGTCATAATTGTATGTGATATTTATGAAGTCACTTGTTGTAACATCCTCGGTCTTGTTAAATGAGGGAACATTGGCTAAGACTGGTATGGAATTGAGAATTGTTGTATTCAAGGAGATATAAGGATTCGAATACTCTTCTCCGTCAAATAATTGGACTTCAAACCGATATATTTCCCCTCGTGTTAAGTTCCCTGGTGTGACATAGGTAGCGTTTTCTAACTCGGGGATCTGCGTCCAAGTGCCAGTCCATCGATACCATCTTATTATAGTTACATCGATAAAATCATCTGGAAAATCCCCATCTATGTCAATAGAAATCCACTCCGCCCGTAATTCATCACTACTTGTTGGAAATGGAGTAATATTTATATCAGTTACTTCTGCAGGGGTGTTCTGAATGGTTGTTATAGAAGATTTATACTGCTGCGAATAATCTATCCCATCTGAAACTTGAAGTGTGTAGTTCCAGCTCTGACCCTTTAAGGTAGCTGTTGATGGAATAACCTTTGCATTCTCAAACATTGGTTGAAGAATTCCATTTTTATACCAGTGTATAATCCAATTGGAAGATTCATTGTTCCCGTCGATATCATAAAATGTCCAATTCGCAGAAAGAGTTTCATTACTTCTTGGGTTCATCGTTAATATTAAATTGGATGCCTCTGGTGGATGATTAGGTCCTGTTCCTGTATGCTCTAAAGATGTAAACGTATTCCCCGAAGTATCATTTACTATGACGGTAAATTTTAAGAAAAGGTTTTGACCAATAAAAATTGTATCGTTGATATATTCTGAAGCTGTTGGACTCATAACCGCCCATAAGTTGTTTTTTGGAATCCCATCCACCTCTGTCACATTGACTATAACAACATCAATTTCTCCCCAGCTATCGGAAACATTTGCCTTAAATGTACCATTGTAAGCTAAATTAGAATAATATTCCCAATCATCTACGTTAGGAATGGTAGAGTCATATGAAAATGTATGATTCTTAATCTCAGAAGGAGAGGTAATGTAGTTATCAGCAGTATCTGACGTATTTTCGATGGAAAATGTATAAGTCTGGTTGAATTCCACTATTAACTGCTTAGTCCAAAAGCCTGATCCGTTGTAAGTCATAGTATATTGAGATGTATTCACCTCTAATGTAACTTCATTAACATTAGATTGAGAGTCAGTGATATTTGCCCAAAAAATTCCCACTCCTGTTCCTAAATCATCGATACCAAAATTGTTAATTTCTGGAGGAGTTTCATCATTATCCCATGAATTCAATAAAGTAATATCTATATTCCATTGGTCTTGAGAGAGATCTGAGCTCTCATTACTGCCTTTAAAACGAATAGTAAATGTAGATGAGGTTAAGTAATTCTGAACACTGATATTATTCCACGAATTTGCAATTAGATTGGGAATTACAGTTATCCATGAATCATTCCATACTTCAACTTTGAGGGATTCCGTACCACAGCTACCAGTATAAATTGCTAATTCTGCATAAGGCTTCGTAAATTCTGCTGAGGTCCACTGTGCTTCAAGATCCAGTTCATATTTTGGCGTGGGAATAATATCGATTTGTAATACTGCCATATTACATTGGTGCTCTCCATATTTATTTGCTGTAGGATCTTCAGTTCTTAAGAAAATCTTGGTTTGATTAATTTTAAGTTCAGTATCGATAATTGCACTTATGTCAATTTCTTTCCAGGTGAGATTTGCTTCCCCTGAGAAATCCATTACTTCGCTCCATATACTTCCATTCCATAAATGAACTGAAAAGTACCCATCCATGGGGTAATCCGAATTGGCCTTGCCATAAACACGTAATTTGACTGAAGTAATTGTCCCGTGTATGTTAATATCTTGGAATCCAAAATCTCCCATTTCATCCCCATTTTTACTACCCACTGCGTTTCCCACAGCATGGACTTCATTCACAGATGGGGTTGTTTGATTATCCAAATAGGGAGAAGCTCCAGTTTTTGCCCATTTATTTCGATTAATGTCCCATGAGTCAACTGTCAGCTCTATCTGGGTTATTGTATTTGTATCTTCTTCTTTCAACGTATCATAAAGAGAATCAGGCCCATTTTTCTGATTGGTAAAATCTGAATGACTTCCAAAGTCATCCATATTGTCAATATTTGATACATTGTTGTCCACAGAGTCTTCTTCTGAGTCAATAATTTTTGCGTTTATTCCTCTTAATACCGTATTATTATCATTTCTTTCATTTTGAGTCATTAAACGAGGGATATTTCCTGGTTCTTTCTCCGTTACCTTTGAATTTTCATGTAATACCCCAAATTCATGCATTAACCTACTGAGAATACTCGTTGATTCATGAGAGTTTTCATCCTGAATTGGTAATTCCGTTACTAGGAAATTCATTGAAAGAAATATCATTAGGAGAAGAATTTTGTATTTATAGAGAGCTTTCAATTGTTCCTTCCTCTATACATTATCTCATAGAAGTACTTTTGAATTAAGACACTAACTATCCTATTGTTAATCATACTAGATCTTTCAAGGCATTAGCTACCTCATCCATTTTAATAAGAATATATTGGAGGGGTGCAACCTTTTTTGCAATTCCTGTCAAAATTATTTCAGATTTTAACCGTTCACACACGAAAATTAGATTATCCGTTTCTAGGTAAGTCTTATAGGTGCTTGAAGTTTTGAATTCGTCTTGAATTCGATCCAAATTACTTAACCACAGGTTTGCGGGAATTAAAATGGAATCTGCAAGATCACCCTCCTCAAAGACAGGTAATCCTTCTTCGGTATACAAAGCTATTCCTGCTAGTTCTTCAGTGCTTTCAATAAATCTCTGTAATACTTCAGAGATGGTTTTAGCTTCAGAGCTTTGAATTATCATTGCTTGAACGATTTCTGCTGTCACCTTATAGATAGTTTTCTCATAAATTGAAGTCCCACGATAATGGATTTCCATCTGCTCTGGAGGAGTGAAAAACTCAACCAATGTTTCAATAATCTGTGCTCTAGTACCTGGTAAAACAAGGTCCATTTTATGAAACAAACAATATATGATCGCATTAGGAGAATATTTCTTCAGTTTATTTACCGCGTTCTTAAAGTAAAATTTACTTGTTGATACTTGATCAAAATCTGAAAGATCCACTACCCAAACTAAAATTGCTACGTTATTAAAAATTAATTCTGCTTGTTCTCCGATAAATACGGATATAAAACTCTTTTGTCCCCCACAATCGAAGATTTCGAAAGGACTACGAATGATGGTTTTCATAGAACGAGTGTAATTTATTGTCGCTTTGTAATCTTTTACTTCTTCAGGAGATTTACCCTCAAATGCTACAGATCGAATACTACTTTTTCCACTTGCTCCAAGTCCCATCAATAATAGTTTTTTCGGTTGATCGGCTGTATCCAAATGTAACCACCTAAACTATTTTTGTTTGAAAAGTTCCAAGGAATTATTATCCATGCATTAATATTGCTCTTCTTTTTTATTAGTATCTTAATAACAAATTTTTGAGACAAAGAATTCTACCTTCAAAGTAGAAAGAAAAATCAGATTTGGACGAATATCAAGATCAAAGGAGATTTCCTAGATATAATTCTAAAAGAGCTTAACTAAGGCATTTTTAGGTAAAAATCTACTGTAGAGAGAACAAAAATCGAAGTAAGATTCTCTACAAAATATATCAAGAATTCATAAGGTTTAACTGGATTTACTTCACATTACTATCTAGCTCTAGCCTTAAACTGGTCTCTTTTGAAAAATGACCTTATTTACAAATATTAAAAATATGGTCTCTGTAGGAATTAGATATGGAATGTGGACTGAGAAAAAAGTGGACGGATGATGACAGTTAAAGGATGGGTCGATCGCTCGCGAATAGATGCGCGACTTGGATACAAGATTCTCATTGCAGGTTTAGCTGAAGCCGGAAAAACGGCCGTTAAACGGCAATTCTTCCTGAAACATAAAACCGAGGAAGTAGATGGTCTTTCAGCAACTTTAAGCTATGAGAGATTATCTGTTACAATAGATAAGACCCCTATTACAATCCTTGATCTAGGTGGACAGAAAATTTTTCTCAAGCGATTTCTAACCACTTTTTCTCCTTTCATCTTTAGCTCCGTTGTTGCACTTATCTTTCTTATTGATGTTTCCCACAGAACTTCAAGAGACAATGCCGTTCAGTATTTTAAAGCCTGTATTGAAAAGCTTCAGACATACTCAAAAGAAGCCCAGATCTATGTTTTTTTGCATAAGAATGATCTCGTTGAAAATTGGCCAAACTATGAGACCATTCATGATCTTTTAAAAGAAGAATTCCAAATTGAATGCAATAAACAGGTAAAATTCTTTAGAACAACAATATTCAACCCGCAGTCAATTGTAGAGAGTTTTGGAAGAGTAATTGAATTATCGATGCCGGAGTTAAGTCAAAGTGAGTTTGTAGAAGGCCAAGTTATTGGTGAAATTGAAGAATACAGTTCTAAGGAAAAAGTGGTCATATCCTCCTCTTCCCAGACCAAGAGCGATGAAGAAATATCAGAGCAATTAGAATTTGACGAAGATGAAGATCCAGCTTATTTGGAGAGAATTCAAAGCTTAATGAAGGGATCAATGGTCGATGAGTCCATAAAACCAAAAACTTCACATTCTGCTGTGGGAGAGGCAATCACAGAAGAAATGTTAAATGAATCTGAATTAATTCCTCCAGCTTTGAATCAGACAGATGAAATATCCACCGAGAAAACACAAGATATTGCAGTGAATCGTGAAATAAGTTCATTAATTGACTATTATGGAATCGATATTGAGATTGCTTCTGCAGTTGTAAATTCTGGCTTTAAGAGTCTCTTTCAGATGGCTACAACTGCTGGTGTTCCATTACATCTTGTAAGTGATGTTATTACCAAATATATTCCATTCCTAAAATCACAAGGTCTTGATCTCAATCTTTTAACTCTTGAAAGGCTATTAGATATCTTTTCATCATATTTACGTAAAGATTTTGATGAGAACGGTCTGTTTTCATGTCTTATTTTTGCAGTAAAAAAGCCAGATTTAACGATTGACCAAATAACCAAGAATTATTTAGTAAAGCCTCAGAGAAAGCCTAAAGGAGTCGGAGAGCGAGTAAAAACTAGTTCTACGCCTCAAGTTCAACAAGAAATATCTGTTGAATCTGTGAAAGGAATAATTCCTATTCCCAATTCTCAAGGTTTGGGATTCAAAGCTAATTTAACAAAGCATCTATTATATCTCACAATATATTGTGAAAATAGAATAGTTAATAGAATTAAACTATCCCCCACAATCTCAATAAAGGAATTAGTATATCTCTTGACTTTTCAAATGAACTTAGATTCCTTGGGATTTATATATGGTGGTGAGAGATCAATTAATCTATCAGCCCTTATTATTCATGATGCATTGTCTCAAATGCGTGAGGCTGGTTTAACATCAACCTGTGATATTAAAGGAGTCAATATTCCAAAGATTATGAAGAGTTATTCTGAGTCTGAATAACAAACATTCTTAATTTCTTAAAGTTCTCCTACAACAGGAGAAAGAATTTCTAGTTTATTGACTTGTATTAACCTGTCTGACATCCTTCTCTCATATTATTCCAACGAAATTCATTTGATCAGACCAAACCAGAAGCTCGAATGAGCACTGGGATACTTTTTCGGGTGTATAAAATCAATTGTGAGTATTTTAGTTTAAAGTATACATAAGATTATTTAGAGGAGATATTCTCACCAAAAGTGTAATTGACTTTTCTAGGGTGCTTAAAAGGCGTTTATCAAAGGTTCAGGTGAGGTCGAATGAAATGATGCCCCCTGGCGATCGCGGTAATGGCGGTAAATAAGAATTTTTCCGGAAATCAAATTTCCTCCCTCTCTTTCTTTTTTTGGGGAGGTAATTATTCATCACAAAAAGGCTGCAATAAAATGGGCATATCCCAATGATAACGGTTTTTGTCAAACCATTCTTCTTTTAACGATTGTCTAACATGGATTCGACTTACTGGAGTTACTAGCCAATTTAATGAGGATTTAATCCAGTCAAACATTTTTGGTGTCAATACTGTCCATATATAGTAAGCTTCCACAGAAAAATAAACTTCTGCATATGGAAGTATATCCAAAAAGAGTTTTAACTGCAACATTGAAATATTTGGAATTTTTATGAAGAACATATTAATAGAGTAGTCGTCTATCAGTCGCCAAGGAATGAAACCTATAGATAATACTTTTTTTGCATAAAATTCCTGTAGAAGCTCTATCTCATCTCTTGAAAAGGCTTCTAAATGCCTTTTATTTGTTTTCACAGAATAAGGTAATTCATCATAAGAAAATTCTGAGGGAGATTTAATATATAATTCGATACTCTTTAGAAATTTATTGTCCTTTAGAAAATCTTGTGATTGTCTTGTATATGGTGTAAAATGAAGAGATATGGGGTCGTAATTGTCTACTTCACTCTCTGATACTCTCAATAGTCGTTTCAGCTGATTCTTTTTGCTTTGTGATGGCTCGACCCAACCGATATTTTCTTTGTAATACTTAAAAGAGGTGCTTCTCCATCTATTCTGAATTGGTTGTAGTTCGTGTAAGGTTAGCACAGTTTGATCTTCATATTGTTGAAAAAAAGCTTCTACGAGATCAACATTCTTATTGGGAACTAGGAGTAGTCCAAAGTACTCCTTTTCTGATCCTTGAACCTGAAAAATGCTGCTATAGCAGAGCGTGGTATTCTTCGGTTCGTTTAAGTTGAAAACTCCCTCAAGTGATAAAGGCCTCTTACTTGTGATATGAAAAAAGACATGCGTAAGTCCAAATGCTCGTGAATGAAAATGGATCCACCATCTTCCCTCAATTAACGTATAGAATCGTGATAGTTCCGATCTTTTCTTTAATCGACTGGAAAGGCCTTCTTTATTCATCAATTCCATTTTAATAAAGTTTGAATTTAGAGATTCTAGTTCTCCTATTTCCAGTATAGCATAAGTGAGATCTAGTAGGCGTAATTCTTCCGATGTGAGGGCGGAATAGAGAATTTTTATATGCTGTAGAGCTTTTTCAAAATACTTACTCTTTAAAGGTTCTTCTGATCTGATCAAGTGAAATAGAGGTCGCAGCTGTTGTAATAGAAATCCATAGAATTCATGAGGATAAAATCGGGCAATACTCAAATGGTACAATGCATTTTCTGCAAGGATGACAGTTAATCCTAAAAAGTACGTTTCTAAAAAACGATCGCTCTTTCTTATCTTATTTGTATATGTTATGAACTGGGTTCTAAGTTTTTCTCGTTGATTATCCGCCTCTTCAAAATGTTTCACTAATTCTAGAAATTCATAAATTAATTGTTGATCTTCAAGGGGATATTTTTCGATGAGAGGAGGGAATTGGTGACATATCGTCTTGATACTCTTCTTCAAAGTTTCAAGTTTACTCATTCATATCCCTTGAATTTTCTCTGGAAAGGATTAAGTCTTGTTTCACTTAGTACTATTTGTTTATTAAGTATACTCCTAGCTTGATCAAGAAATAAAAGGATTTCAGTAAATTAGAGAGAATTCTTGGCTAAGAAAGACTTTTTCATTGTTTTAATCATTTAATTTTTCAAGTGAATTTAAATTCCCAGTGGAAAGGGGTTGGTTTATCCAATTTCTTAGAAAAAGTCTTCTGCTGTTGAAAATTATGTTAATCTGAATTAATTCTTAAGAAGTATTCCCATTTCCACAATAAAGAATTTTAATTATTCAATTTCTCGTTTTTATATTTTAAGCATAAATAAGCATAAAATGTTACCCACTTATTTTCAGTTTGTTTTGGACCTGGGTAAAAATGTCGATTGGTAGTTTTTCCAGGTGTCCAGTCTAAGATATATCTGTCTGTAGAAGTTCTATGCTCTTGTAGTATTTCCCATGCCTTTTGAACTCGTAAGTCATCTCCATATCCCATTTTCGCAAGAGCATACAGAGTTTCGAGAAGGCCTGCTCGATAGGAAAAGGGGAAGATGGTCTTTCCTGTTTCCCGTGTTACGAATTCCACCGGCTTTTTTGTCTTGAATAATACATTTCTGTCAAGAAAATAGTCAACTACCCGTTTAGTATTTGCATCTGTCCACAGCTTCGGGAGTTCACTGATTGCGAACAGCACTTTTACTGTTCCGCGGTAACAGCTTTTCGTTAGTCGTGTTTTCCTTTTTCCTTCATGCATGTCACATAAATATCCTTGATCCTCACGAATCATCGTCTTGAGTAAATTTATCGTCTTTAATACCCGTGGATCCTCTTCAAATCCCAGTTTTACAAATGTTCGAATATTTAAACCGTATAAACATGAAAAATGATCCCAAAAATCCCCATCTGGCTGTTGGAGTGATAAGTAGCGATTGATTGCTTTCTTAATCTGAGGATTGTCTTTCTTCACTCCCAATTCTGCTAAATAACTCAGAATATAGTGTGTGGTACTCCAATCTGCGTATTCTACCCCTGCTCCAATTACTCGGCCATTTCGTTTCTTTACCTCCCAATATCCTTCAGGATGCATCCGCTTCAAAATATTCTGGACCACAGGATACTCACTTATCGCTTTTTGTGCATTTTTTGCCTCTTCACTCGTACTTGGGATATCCTGTAACTCTACCATGGTTCGATATCGTATGGAGGGATTTTCTTCTTCCAACAACCATTTTCTTACATTTTTTGGAACTATTTCCATATATTCATTTCCTAAAGTATTTAGAACAAAAGTAAGATTTTAATCCTTCTTCTCCTTAAATGAATTAACTTCTTCTTTGTTTTCTTCTAAAATTAATGGTTAAGATAATTATTCCCACCAAGAGGGGGATGGTCTCAAACCCTATAATCACTTTTAGAGGAGTCATTGTCAGTTCGATTTCTGATAGAATGGTAGTTTTATTTGATATTCGATATCTTCTATATGTTAACCATCCAGTTTTCCAATTTCTTGTCCGATTAAACCACCATGTTTCTGTTCCACGCTGAGATTCTACTGTTTCTGTATATTTATCCCCCTCTAGTGAATACTCATATTTTGTAATGTTTAAATCGCTGTAAGTTTGTAATCCATCATATACATTCTCCCAATAAGATTTATTTAGATATGTTGGTCTAACATAATCTGTGTATCTGCCGTGGATTGATACTTCACCAAATGTAAGGTTTAATAGGGCTATTGGAGGACCTACGACTTGAGCTTCAAATTCTAGTATTTCTACTACTAACCTGGTTCCTTCCTTAACTGTATAATTAATCAATTCTCCGTTTTCAGCCCGATAAGTATTGAGGTAGGTTGATGGATTATTATCACCATCGAAATTATCAATCGTATATACTTCGGTGAAGACGTAAACCATCTTATCACCTGCATTAACCTGCCATACAAATTCCTCAGACTGAGTGATTACTGGATTTAATGGCATCGTTATGATTAATATGGCGCTTACTAAACTTAAGATCTGCCAATCTCGTATTTCCATTCCGTTTCACCGGTATTGTAATCCATTATAAGAGATTCCTCTTTTATTTCTGGTTGGTTATCTCTTATTCTCGGTGTAGTGTTTACTATTCTCTCTCGGAAGACATCTCAATCTACCTTTTCAAAAAATCCTTCTCATTAATCGTCAGTTGAGAACCATTCATGACTTCCGAATTGGTTTTTAGTAACAGGAGTGCCAGTGGATAAGTAAAACTCGAAACCTTTGAGTACAGACTGTAAATATTTTCTTAACAAAGGTCTAACTTTGAAATAAAAGGGTATCACACCTCTAATCCAAGACCTCTCTTGTAGAATATTGGGGAAGATCGTTATCAAAAGACTGCAGTCTTCTGGATTCTCTGATTGTATTACCCAAGAAACTTTGGACATACGTCCTCCCTCACGCCCAATTAAGAGATCATATCCTACCCCCTCATTCCATGAATAGAATTCTCTATGGAGTATTCTTCCATTATAGTATTCAATTGTATCTTTTGACCCTACTCCTTGCCATTTTTGTACTGTATTTCTCTTGCAAAACGGATGAGTTTGTCCTAGAATTCCTGGGGTGGAGATTAACTCCCAAACTTCCTCTGCAGATGCTGAAAACTTCAGCTTTACACCAATTGGCCATTTAAACTGATGATTTGGATTTGTAATCATGACATTGGTGGATTTTATCCATCTTTTTATAGCTAGAGAAACACTTCAAAGGTGAAAAAGAGGGATGAGGAGAAACTCCTCATCCAATACGCATTGGACACCCCTGACAACGCGAATCGTGGATAATAAGAGTCTGTGTGTATGGTTTTTGATAATTCTTTGTATTGGTTGCAAAAAAACCGTTCTTTCAAATAATTATGAACCCCTAATCGGATAAAGAACAGCAATTACAACCAATACTATAACTTCCTACCCTCCTTTAACCTCCAAGGGGTGGGTTTTTGGGTAAGTTCAGACTTTTTTTCGGTTCTTTGTAGCCGCATTGAGGATATTATTCTCAAGTTCAATTAAGGTTTGACAAGTTTTTAACGTATAACAGGAGAGTAAATATCTTTTAGAGAGAGATTACGTTGTACTAGGGTGGGAGGTTCAAATGTATATTGAATGGTTACTTCAGGGAATACATTTCTTAAATGACGAATCCTGGTAACAAAATCTCGTGCCCAGATTTGGGGAAGATCTAAGCGACCGAAATACACGATTTTATCTGCCATGATGGAACTAAAAAAATCCATTCTGGGAAGGGTTTGGCAGTAATCGAGAAATGGATAATGATTGCCATTTTCTGGCATCGAGAGAAAGAGATGAATAGGTAAATTTAATCCTAGATTGTAATAATGGACCACCTGTTTGAGTAGCTCTGCAGAATGATACTCCGCTAATAATCTACCCACTGTATTAGGATGGAGCTGAACTTGGGCTGCTAGATCTTTGAGTCTGAGAATTTTCCCTACAGATACTAGGAAGGATAATAATGCAATATCCGCAGGTGTGAGAGTCCGAAATGGTTGGAAAACTGGATCCAAGGAAACGTCCATTATAGGTGGAGGTGCGTCTGGAATACTTGTTGGTTCTCCATAGAAAAATGGATAAGGCTGCGTCCAATTATTTTTTCCAATCATTAAACTTGAAAGATTCCACGAGTGTACACGTCTGGTCATTGGAAGAATCCAAGAAGAATTATTTGATTCTTCTCCCAAAGAAGCTTTTGCAACGGTTAGGAGTTCGTGATTTTGATAAGGTAGCTGTATAAGACTGAAACACTTTTCCCCTAGTTGCAATGATAATAAGCAATACTTGATTAGCGGGTCAGATAACTGATTAGAATTGCTAACTAAGTAGGTTTCAAACCCTAATTTTCCCATATCTAGAAAATGCATTGGAATGGCTAGTTGAAAAAAACGGAAATATTCCAACTTATTTCGGATTGTTTCTGGACTTAATTCTGAATGCTGGGTAACAAATGTCTGTGTAGAGGGACCAGTTCGTCGATACTGGCTTTGGGTATAAGCGGATTGAAACCCATTTAACAAAATTAGATCTGACCGTGATAAGGGTAAAGCCATATCAAGTAACTTGGGAAAGAGAACTCGAAATAGTGTTTCTTCCGTCCCCAGTATCCTTCCATTATGGATATTCACCAGAAAGTTATTTAGTAGTCTATCCTGAGAATAAGCTAACTCGTAAGTTACCAGACGAAGCGGGAGTAATACACGTCCACCAAACCAAAGAACGGAAAATGAACCTAGAGATTTCATCCATGCTTCTGAATACTCGATTAATGGATGGTCCTTATATTTTTCACAGAAAGGGATTGTTAATTTTTCTTTAAGACCTTGGGTTATTTCAACGGTCTTTGAAATTCTTCGTACTCGTCGTTTGGTTACTTCAGTATGGATTATTGTCCATAAATCACAAAAATCTTGCACAAAAGGAGTAATTGAACTTGGGGACTCGGATGGCCGTTGAACACCCTGACTCTTTTGCATTGACTGTCCCCATATGATAAAACCGATTTCTAAATTTAAGCTCCCAAATATCACTTTCGAATATAAAAGTGAAAATAACAATCTAGGATGAACATACTCTTGTTCTCATTGATCGCTATCAACTAATACAACGAGGTTATTTTCAATGATTAAACGTGTCTGTAATAACAAAAACCGGACTAAAATATTCTGGATTACTCTTTGGCTTGTTATGATATTTATTACCTTAACTCAAGGCGTAGCAGATCCATTAGAAGGGCCTTATCCACCTATTGGATATTAACCTTCCTCCTTTCTTTTTTCCTCCGTTTAACACCTATTTATGGTCTTAAATTGTCTTTAGAACTCGGTCGATGGTTACTTTCTGTTCGAATATCCAGAAATAAGTCTGTTCCATTTGCTTTGCCTTCGATCTTTCTCCTGAATTATGAAAAAAATGTAAGAAGAGTAGTTGAAGTTGCATCAAAACGGCCCATAACCCATCTTTTTCCTGATGGTTAAGAGAATTTGATTGAAAGTATCCCTTAAGAATTGCTTGGAACATTTGATACCATTTATTCGTTATTTGTTTATCTCTAATCGTAAAAAGGGAACTTAATATTCCAGAAGCTAGATAACAGAGATCAAAGATCTTAATTCCAAAAGTGACAAGTTCAAAGTCGAGAACGGCAACCAAGCGAGACGTTTTTTGTGTTCCTGTAAACAGAACGTTTTCAGGATGAAAGTCACGATGAATGATCTGCTGAGAGAAGCGTTCTTCAATCGGAAGCAGGTTTGTTTCAATCAAATCTAGCCTTTCGAATATTTCTGACTGGTTATATGCTTTAGGTTCATTTTGAAAACACTCACCTAACTTTTCTCTTAACCCTTCAAAAATCGGACTAGTTTTGCTAAAATCTCCTCCTTGAGAAGAGTAGTTACTTAAAGAATTGTGTAAATCTCCCAGAATTTTACCTATTCTTTTTGACCACCTTATATAATCTGGAGTTCTAGCTAAATCAATTGTTGTACCTTTAATGTATCGATAAAGACAATAAATAGTGTTGTCGTTGAGGAAATAAGGAGATTCTTCAGTAGTAGTTAATGGAGGGTTAACAGGAAATCCTAGATTCGACAAATAGGATATTATATTATTTTCTCTTATAAGTAGAGGTAAAGTTCTTTTTTCTTTTAATAAGAACTTCTTTTTTGGTGTGATGATCAGTTTCCTGTCTGGATATTTATCTAAACTTTCGATCTTATAAGAGCGATCGATTTTCCATGCGGAGAGGATGTGATGCATGCTTTAGCTCTCTTTTGGGGATTTAGGATTGAAGTATAAACTTCCCCTCAGCTGTCAATTTAACCGTACCGCTCACGAGGGCATTTATGATCTCATTTTCGTGGAAGACACATTCAACGAAAAGTCTGCTTGGTCTATTTATCTCATATCCTTGTTCTAATACGATTTTTGATCCTCTGAGATGATTATCGATGACATTATTAACTTCGAGGTACCCTCCTATAGGTCCTGCTGCGCTTCCAGTGGCGGGATCTTCAGGAACACCTGCTGAAGGAGCAAACATTCGTACATGAGCATGTGAGTTGGAATGAATGGTTTCTGGGGTAAGTATTACCAATGCTTGGGACGAAAAATCCTTTAAAGTTTCCATTAGCAATGTAGGATTTAATTGAACCTTCTTTATTGCTTTCATGGAAGTAATGGGCACAATTAAGAAAGGAAATCCTGTTGAAACAAATTGCATTGGAAATTTGTCAATAATTACGTCTGGGGATACTCCTAAAATTTCGGCCATTGATTTTTTATCTTTAAAAACCTCAAGAAATTGTGGAGGAGCTTGGGACATTTGAATATGATTCTCATCTATTACACTCACCTCAATTGGCCCAATCCCCAATTCTAAGAAAAAAGATTTTTGATTTTTCTCTGTAATTTTTTGCCTTTTTAAAACAAATGCCGTTCCTAGAGTTGGATGCCCTGCAAATGGAATTTCACTAGCTGGAGTAAAGATTCGAACATTTCTGATACATTTTTCTATAGAGGAAGGGAATACAAACGTGGTTTCAGAGAAATTCATCTCTCGTGTAATACCTTGCATTTCTTCCTGTGATAAATCATTCTTCTTGAGATTACAAAATGTAGCTAATTGGTTTCCTGAAAATAAGTATCTATCATCTGTAAATACACTAGTTTGTATGAAATCGAATAAACGAATAATGAGACCTCCTTTCTCTGTCAATCATTCTTCTATAAGTACTCTAGAATATGAATTTTTATTTTGTGACAACAGAACTCAACGCTAAAAAACATCCTTATTTCCAATTTCTTGTTCGGACAGTTCTCCAGAATATAGCAAGGGTAATAAGAATAGGAAAGAGGGTTAATGATGTAACTGAAGATGTTGGAGGGTTGGATGTAGTCTGATCAGAATGTCCGATTGTGGTTGTTGGAGAATTTATCGAAGTCTCTGGATTATCTAGTTTAATATATTCAATTTTCCCATCAATCATAGTTAATACAACTTCTATGTTCCGGATCTCAGTTTCAGCTATATCTAAAGGATTTTCTGATAATATTACGAGATCAGCCAACTTTCCAAAGCGAATACTTCCTTTAATATTTTCTTGAAATGTTCCATAGGCTCCATCAATAGTCAAGGAACGAAGTGCCTGTTCAGGTGAAATTGTTTGATTGTACATGAAATCTACAGGAGTCTGATTTAATGTTCCTATTCGTGTAATAGCCGAAGCCATTATCCCAATAGGAGTTCGAATATCTCCCAGAACATAAGGGTAATCAGTGCTTCCCATGAGATGTACACCCTTAGTAAGTAGATCTCTCCACCTTCCAACTAACACTGCCCAATCTCGACCTATTACGGGTTCAATTCGGTCATTCCAATCAGAGTTGAACCATGGGAGCTGAATACAGCCTAATATTCCTAGGTCCGCTAATCTTTGAATTTGATCATTTCTGAGTAGAACTAAGTGCTCGATACGGTGGCGAGAGGAGTTTGTATTATTGCCAATTACAGCACTGTATGCATTTAGGACAATATCTGTAGCATTGGGAATTACACTATGTATTGCTATTTGAAATCCCAAGTCATGCGTTTCTTGTACAAGCTGATACATTTCAGATTGATTGATAAAAATTACTGGTTCACGATACCATCCATCCGCGAATAGTTTCACACCAGCAATCCGTAACCGTGGACTATATTCATAACCAGGAGTGTAAGCTTGATACCAGTCACCAAATCTATCAAACCCGTATCCTAGGGGAAGATAGCAATTTACTCGAACCTTTAATAAATTCTCATTATCAACTGCTTGAAGCTCATTCAAGCGATCCTGATTTACAAATAGCTCTGAAATACTAGTCCACCCATAGGAAACTAAGGATTGCATTACATCATTGAAATCGGTTATATTGGTTAATCCTCGATCTCCTATCCAGTGTGAATGAGAATCTATAAACCCTGGTACTAAAGTTTGGCCTTTTAAGTCAATTAATTTGGTTTCAGAATTTGAATATTGAAATGCTTCTACCTCACTTCCAACTGCACTGATTATGTTTCCCATTACAGCCACTGCATCTGCATAAGGTTGATTTGCTTCCATTGTTATCACCGTACCATTATAAAATATATAATCTAGGACTGGATCTTGTAAAGGTAGGCCTTCTTCCGATGAGAGTTCTATTGGGGAGAGAGATATTGTTAGAAAGCTCAGAAAAATCAGGAAATGTAATAAATTTCTAGTTGTCACAACTTAGAATAGGAAGCTGCATACCTCATAAAGGTAACTTCTATCAACACTTTGCTTGAATCTCTTAATGATTTTTGTTATTAGATAAAGGATACCAATAGACAATATTAATTGTCATATTCGAGTCTTTTAGTATAAACTGCTTTTAAATCCTTTTGTAATAAGTCAGATGCATATTCTGAATACAATCTCATCGCATCTGCTTCTAATCGCAACCCATAGCAAATTTTATTCTCTTGATAGTCCGGGCAGGATTGACATCTGTTTTCTCTTTGTATTGTTCGTCGAATGAATTTGAATGCATAAAAACCCAGAATCGATATCAAAAGTCCACTTATCTTGATAATGAGATCTGTTTGTATTAAAAATGCAGAAAAAGAAACAGCTATTCCTATACCGGTACCTGATCTTGCAAACCGTTTGATGAACCGCTTATTTAACTTTAATTTTTCAATCAGTAGAATTGGAACGAGTAGAACTATTCCTATCAATATATATTGAATAGGGAGAAATGTTAGCTGAAAAATGATTAGGATTAGGAGGGTTAATAGAAATGAGAAATAAACCAAGCTACATCCTTGGCAAATGTAGAGACCTCCAATTTTCCAAATATGTGCCTGGTAGTTCGAGCATATAGGATGATGTGCAAACCTGAAACGCCAAGATAATTCCCATCGTTTAATAAACAATTTTATTGCGATTGGAAAATTTATCATATTCACCGTTATCTGACAGGTGACACTCTAACAGCTGTACCATATGCAATAGTTGCTGTATTTCCACCTTGACCGATTTGATCGCTATCAAACTTTAATCCAATAATTGCATTTGCACCCATGCGATTGGCATCGCTGAACATACGATTTATTGCTTGATTTCTCGCTTCGAGAGCCATTTCCGTAAAAGCAGTTACTTCTCCACCACAGGAGGACTGACAACCCGCTAAACAGTCTCCTCCCATTCCACGACTTCTCACTGTTGCACCAAATGCTAATCCTAAATATTGATCGATTTTATATCCTGGAATCTCATCAGTTGTACTGACTAGAATCCTTTCTTGCTGTTGATATGCCATTGGAGTTCACAAAGGTCACAATTTTTGAAATTATAAATAATTTCGGATTCCAGATCCTAGAAGTACAGCTTTTTCGGGGATATCTGAAAGGAAAAAGATCTTCATGAATTTCGATAAACATTTGAATCATGAGTTATTTCATTGAGGCTAGTTCACTAGAAGAAATCTAGTTTTGTGATGTGACCAAAATGAATATTAAGTATAATACACGAATGGTTGTCCTTTTAGCTTTTCTTATTGGAGTAACCATTTCATCTATGGTTCTTATTGGGTTTGGACAATATGTTAATGCCTCTACAACCAAAACTCAATATCCCAGCTATAGTTCAGTTTCTATGAATCTGTTTGTTGAAGGGATTGATGGTGAGTCAATTATTGCGGGTCGAGAAAAGTCAATAACTGTTCTAGGTTATTCTCATAGTATTAGTAATCCATATGATTTGTTTACTGGAGATCTTACAAGCAAACAACATTCCCCTCTCCGCGTAATGAAGCTAATTGACAAATCAACTCCAAAACTTCAAGAAAAATGTGTTAAAAATGCCGTTATCCCTACTGTAACTTTACGGTTTTATTTTGAACCTGCTGGATTAAATTTCTACACGATTGAATTAACTAATGCCAAAGTAACATCCTTCCAGGGATTTGGTACGATATCTGCTGATGAAATACCGAGAGAAACTGTTTCTTTCACCTATGAATCCATTAAATGGACTTATACCGAATATGATGATGCAGGGAATCCCAAAGGAAATGTTGAAGCTGAAGACAATTGGACTGATCAGCCAAATTAGGTTGAGTAATCATGAAAATGAAGAATAAGCAGGTATTAACACTCACTTGCCTTCTTTTTGTCTCATCTTCCCTTTTGACTCTTACAAATGCCCATATAGTTTCATCTGCTGTTTCTATCCTAGAAGTAACTCAGAATGGTTCAAATATCATTATCACTCTTGATTTTAATCTTTCTATTCCACCAGATAGAGGAGAAACAAAATCTTTAGTGGTTTTAATACTGTGTCCTCTTATTCCAGAAGAAACAAATAGTTATAGTGGAGCTATGTTGTTTTTTCGTTCTCCAGATGGAGATAATCGATTATTTTGGATGTTAGGAGACCCTTTTTCCTTTGAAACCATATGGAATTCGGGGAGTAATCCAGAACACTTCAGAATCGATCAGAATCAACTTCTATTGGTATTTATAGAAAATATGCAAACCTCACATTCCAACCTTGAGGTTCAAGTTTTTGCTAAATATCAAGAAATTGAACCAATTTCTGATTATTCAAGCGATTTTCAACCAATTTTAACGTTGTTTCAACCTGATCTAGAATTCCAAAGATTAGAAGTTGAATTTACAAGTTTGGATCAAACCACAACTACTACGAGTGATAAAGGATTCCCAGGCCTATTACTTCCTATAAGCATAGGAATCATCGCACTCTTAGGGATAATACGACGAAAGTAGTTTATAATGAAAGTGGAAAGGAGTAAGCTACCTTATTCCTTTATTTTTTTACCCAATAAATTCTTTAGAGATCAACGACAATTCTAATTTAAACAGTGATCTTAATGCTGGAAATTGAGTAACCAAACTAGTAAATAATATCATCAGGAAGATGAATATGAGTGAATTCAATTCAAAAACGGTTTGAAAATAGACCATTATCGGAAACATCGTATTTACAATGACTTCTGTTAGTTGAAATCCAAAGGGAATTCCTAGGATCAACCCAAACAGAGTCAGAATGAGGTATTCTGATGAAAATAAGATGATGATTTCTCTATCGGAGGATCCAAGTATCTGCATGGTAAGTAATTCTTTCTTTCTTTCGTGGATATTAAGGAAAACCGTTGTCGATATCGATAAGATCGAGATAATAATTGCTACAATTATCAGAAGCAGTATTAAAACATTAAATATTTGTAAATAAGCTTTTATTCCTTCTTGAACATTTTCTATGGTTAAAATTGATTGAACATCATTCAAAGTATGTAGAAGATCATTAACGACCTGTGATTGGATACTTTTACCATGTGAACTAAGTTTGATGAAGATCTTAGATACCGGTGTTAGATCGATCCCTAGTTCTGTGAAAAGACTCAATCCTAATAAAGTGCTCATTTTTTCCAAGGAAACATAATTTACGGTTCCCCAAAGCTCTTTTGAGACTCCACCTATAGAAATACGGCTATTCTTACTAAGTAATTGTGTACTTGAATTGTAATTAAAGAGATATGAGCTCTCATTAAATTGCTCTTTTAACAAGTTCAGAGTGAGGTTTTTTCCGTTCTGGAGATAAAACAAACGCAGCCAGAGCTCCTCCTCAAGACTAATAATCCTGGGGTGATTAACCACAATTTCATTTACCTCCTTCCCTTCGATACCAAGATAATTTACCAATCCTGAAGTAAGTACAATGCTCGATTCTGGATTTTCCCAACGGTCAGAAAATTTCTTATTCCAATTGAAATTATGAGTATTAGGGGTTGTGGAATTAAATCCTATTAATACTCCTTCATTTGATTTCTTCATATCTCCAGAAAAGTATTTTACAGGAATTTCCAAAACACAGTCATAAGTTTCTATCCCATAGGTATCTTTAATTTCCTCTAACTTCCCTATCTCTTGATAGAGAGTAAGATCACCTAATTTTGGTCTTGTAAATGAGACTTCTAAATCGTAATCTCTTATTTGGCTAAATTCAGTCTCTATCGTGGAAGATGCAGAAATAATCAAGGTAAAGGATAAAAAGAGGATAATCATTGTACTGGCTGCTCCAATGATATTTGTCAAACTTCTCCAGCCATTTCTGATTGAATTTCGAATTAATAATTTCCAAACAATGTTTAAATGCAATCTATCCAATGAACTGAATTTTGCGTACTTTCCAATATTTACCATTTTATTACTGTTACTTATGGCTTCTTTTGGGTTTAATCGACTTCCAACCCAAGCAGGATAGAATCCTCCTATAATTGAAGCAAAATAACCTAATAAACATGAGTAAATAATAGTAATCTCATCCATTTTTACAGATATATCTGGAATGGAAGAAATAGCACCGAAGAAGCTAGCTACTACTTGTGTGAATAGCACCCCTACTACAATTCCTAATAATCCTCCAATGGTTGCAATAGATAACATATAAACTGAATAATGGAACAGAATATCGTTAGGTGTGTACCCCAAGGACAAGAAAACTCCGATTTCATTTTTCTGATGGTAAATGAGTCGATTAAATGTAATAAAAATGGTAAGAATGGCTACTAGAAGCACAAGAAAGGGTAAAAACTGAGCTATTTCCTTAAATCCATTAATATTGAGTCTTATAAACCAATTAGAGATCTGATATTTTGAGGATACTGGATCAAGAAGACTAACATTCAATGATTCTGAAATCAACTCAAAATAATCTTCAATTATTTGGTTCTGCTTTTGTTCTGTTGTTTCTGACTTGAATTTCAAGAGAATATTATTTACTTTCCCAGTTAGGTTAAACACCGTCTGGATATTGGATAGAGGCATGAAGAAGATCCCATATTGGTTTATTGGGAATATTGAGCCCCACTTAGAAGGAATAACAACCACATATTCTGGTGAAAAAGCAATTCCTCGCACACTTAGCTCTGTTCTGTCCAAAAAATTGAGATATACTGTATCATTTATTTCCAGATTTACTCGTTTAGCAAATTGATTATTCACTATGACTTTGTTTGTATATTCATCCGTAATATTAGGATAACCGTCCGATGTACTAAACGCCTTCCCTTTTTTCAGAGATAACTGATTAATCTGTTGATCGACTGGCACACTAATATTATATCCAATAACCCTCCCTGGACCCGTAATAGGATTACTCCCCTTGGAGATGTTATAACTACTTCCCATTATCAACCGAAAATTAAACAACTGGATGGCTGGGTATTCGCTGTGAAAGTCCTCACTGAGTCGTCTCAGAAGACTTTGATTAATCCATTGTCCCTCACTGGCTTGAATCTCAAAATCATGAAAATTTTGCTCCTTATAAAATTCCTCGTATGAGTACTCAAGAGACTGGTAACCCATCACCAGAGCGATGTACGATGCTACTCCGATAATGGTTAAAAGAAGGAGAGAAGTTACTAGTAACTTATTTTTCTTTGAATCTCGAAGGAGGATTCGGAAGAGATGTCGTGTTATAATTGGCAAGCTCTCACCAAGATTTTCTTTGAGGAAAAACCATATAGTCTTTTTGCAGGATCTAAATTCTTACTTTAATGTATGTGTTCTTCGGAATTATCGTACTGGGATTAACATAAAAGCTGACCATTAAAGGAGAATTCGATGTTAATGGAAATTTCATTGAAACTTGCGGAGAAAGGGGATGCTAATATATTAGCATTAATTTCAAAGAAAGCTTTTGATAGTGATGCCGAAGTTGACGCTCCTGGACCGGGAGGCCCTCCAGGTTATGACTCTAGTTCCTTTCAAGAAAAAGTAATGAACTTTATGGACTACTACAATATCCTTCTAAATGATACTATTGTTGGGGGGGTTATTGTTGCTGCTAAGAATAGATTTCACCTGATACTTGAGAGAATTTTTGTTGATCCAGCTTACCATAATAGGGGAATTGCCTCTTGCGCAATGATCGAATTATGGAAAAAGTATCCCAAAGCTCAACTTTGGACATTGGGTACCCCAGAATGGAATATTAGAACTCAACATTTTTACGAAAAGCTGGGGTTTAAACAAGTGGGTTGGGAGGTAGGTCCTTTCGATTGGCGAGGAATATGGTTTCAAAAGGAAATGGATCCCTCTTCTCCGTTTATTTTGCAGAAAATCAAAGAATTAAAGAATGGAATGAAAAATATTTCCGTTGAAGGTTTGGTGAAATCAATTTCTACCACTCGTGATGTAGTTTCTCGTACTACAGGAGAATCCCTTAAGGTAGCTAACGCCAAATTAATGGATAATAGTGGTGAAATTGAATTAATTTTGTGGAATGAACAGATCTCTCAATTGAAGGTTGGTGATCGCATAAGAATTGAATTCGGATACATAAAAGATTACCAGGGGGTTAACCAGATAAATATCGGATGGTCAGGTAAACTTATTTTGCTGGAATAAGATCGACTCCAGATAATAAGACTTAATAGGACTCGAAATCGGTGCTCTGATGAATCTTTATTGGGTGTGAATTCTCCTTAGTTAATTTTGAATTATCTATCACATCTCTACATATCGAATCATTCATTTAAACTATTGAAATTAGGTCTTCCTATGGATGAAAAAATCAAGCTTCGACCTGGAACATCAGAGGATCAAGAATTTCTTTACAACCTGAAGAAAATAACCCTCAAAGAATATGTATTGCAGGTATGGGGTTGGGATGAGGATTTTCAACGTTCTCGCCATAATGAAACGGTGGATCCTAATACTCATGAAATAATTCAATTTTCGGAGGAAGATATTGGTTGTATAAAGATTGAAGTTCGGCCAGAAACATTATTTTTAAGCGTAATAGGGATCTTACCATCTCATCAGAACCAGGGGATTGGAACAAAACTCATTTCAGATTTAATTACTCGAGGCCAGCAAGAGGAAAAAAATATTGAACTTCAAGTTTTGAAAGTGAATCGAAAGGCTCATCGACTTTATCAAAACCTAGGGTTTGTTGATTCTGGTGAGACTGATACCCATTTTCTGATGGAATATCTTGTTTAAAAGATCCTGAGGACTCCTCATGAAAATACAGCAGATTTCCAACAAGAATATGAATATGATAGGGGAATGCTATAATCTTACTACTTTTGATAAACTGGGTAATCTTGTGCTTACTGGAGATTTATTCCCCCCATGTCTTCCACTTACCGAAATCTACTGTGTTTTCGATAAAAATGAACTTGTCTCCTTCTTTACAGTATTCAATGGATTTGAAATTCCTTCTGTAGTTATATTGAACTCTTCAGAGAGAATTTATGATTTTATTCTGCGGAACATCTCTACTTTCCTTCCTAAGTGGTTTGTACTTGTATCTTCCACGTTATCAGAAGGAATCCTGAATAAATACCTTACGATCACTGAAAAAAGTTCTGAAATATGTATGACAACGGATCTAGATGGAGCAAGGTTTTTAGTGTCAGATCCAACGCTCATTCACGGCACTTCCAGAGAATTAAATCGGATTAATAACTTTTATAAAGAGAATGATACCTTTCCTTGGAATCCGATACAATTGGAGAGTCAATTCTATTTTTTTAAGGAGGATAACAACCACATTATTGCCTGTGGAGGAACTCATTTTGAAACTCCAGAGGTGGCACATCTAGGAAACATTCTTGTCCTTCCAGAGTATCGTCGTAAATCGATAGGTACAAATCTTGTATCTACTATTGGTAACAAAATTTTAAAAACTAAGAAAAGAATTTCCCTGTTTGTTGAGAGAGAAAACACTCCTGCTATTTCATTATATCAAAAATTAGGATTCTCTTCCCAAAAGGATTTCACAATCTTCTCTTGTGCCTTGGATTGAGCTGTGATAAATTGATTTTTTCTAACTCTTTGGATAGAGATGGGATAAATGTATTTTTCCTTTGTTTCTTGGTAAAACGAATAATTTCGATCCGTGTTTCACCGATGAAAATTGGTGCTTGAGGTGCACAATAATTTTCAGATTAATGAGATCAAGATTTTACGGGCCCATTGATTTTTCACCCCACCATGTCCATTGGAAGACTGCATTGCCCAGTTTTCTCAACAGAGGTGAGTGAAAATGACAACAATGGTATCTAGGCCATTTTTCTTCTGACTACAGTGCCTTTTGCTCCGTGTTACATGGATAATTTCTGATAATCTCAAAGAAATTAGTTCTCTTATCTGCAGGCTTGGGGCAATGTGAAAGTCTACAGAGAGATCAGGGACAAAATAAATTCGAGAGGATACTCTGTATGTCGTGATCCAAGTTATTCATTTTTGGATTTTCCCTAAAAGCTACGGAGAAGTGAGATAATTCGAGTTAGATTTATATCGTTGCATAAAAGGGTATGAATATAGAAATATATTGATAGATTGTAGATTTTTTCCCTTTGAAAAGGACTTAGAAGCAGGTTTATTAAATAGTCTGGTGGTAGTTTTGGATTTAAGGAATACTTTGTCAGTTTTTCGTTTTTTCTCTTTTGTTCTTCTTATTCTTATGTTGGCTTTCTTTACCTCCACGTAGTTATGGTCCAAAGCTGTATATATACTTATCCTTCTTGGTTTCCTGATTCGGAATCTCATCTCTGAATGTATAGAAAAATCCACTTGAATCGTTCTTCCTAACTGTCATAATATTTTTATCAATAGACTATTCTGCTGGATTAAGATGGAAATCGAGAAGGATTTTGAACAAGAAATTATTGATTGCCTAGACTCTGTTTTTTCTCCCTCCTATAGTGCCAAGGTTGGTGACTTCCAAAAACTTGAGGGTGCAGATACAGAAACGTTCAGTTTTACTTACTTTGTGAGGGATAAAACAACTCCTCTAATTCTTCGTCTCTACAGGAAGATCTCCAATCGTTCTGAAAGAGAATTTCGGACACTAGAAATGCTTTCAAAAGTAGGTTTATCTGTTCCAAAGCCTTATCTTTGGAAAAAACAATCACGTGTTATCTCTCGCAGTTTCTTAATAATGGAGAAAATCCCGGGGGAGTTACTTGCAGATTACATCTTTAGATCAATTTCCACTTTTCAGAGAATGCATGGTTTTCACCAATTCATTCAGCAACTGGTAGATATACATTCTTTTGATTGGAAACTAAACTTAGATAGTGGATTCCATATAAACAAGCCAGATATTGAATCTAATCCATATATTTATACAGAAAATCTCATCCGATTCCCTAAAGAGATGATATTTCAACATAATATCAATGATTTAAAGCCTCTTGTAAAGTGGTGTGAAGCTAACAAAGTTAAAACTGAGAATTTGTCTCTTTTACATGGTGATTATCACATGAATAACATCATAATTACACCCAAGAAGAAACTTGTGGTGATTGACTGGGCTGATATTAAACTAGGTGATTTTCGTCACGATCTTGCTTTCGCTATTGTGGCTACTTCATCTGCGGGAGAAGATGTTCTAGATACATTTACAAGCCTATATCAAGAATTTTCAAGATTACAAGTTACAGATATTGAGTTTTTTATGGTTTTATCCGTTTTGCATAACCTTTTACGTTGTTATAGTGCCTTGGTCCATCCCCATATCACTGGTGAGACCGAACTTACAAAAAAGATGTTTTTTGACACTTATCATACATATACAACCTATTTAACAACCATAGTTAAACAAATTACTGGCATTCAGTTGTCAGTGCTTGAGAAAGCACTTAAAAAAAGGTGATAAAAGAAAAATCAATTCACTATAATAATTGGAATAATACTTGGAGTGATTATGTGACAAAGTTCGAACCAGAAATGCTTCTCAAATCTTCTGCATACAATCATTCCGCAGAAACCATCAAATTGAGAGATACACCCTTCTCATGGGTGTTTCTTTGTGGGGATTTTGCATATAAGGTCAAGAAACCAGTCAAATTCGGTGATATATTAGATTTCTCTTCTCTTGAGTTACGAAGGGAGTTCTGTGAACAAGAAATTATATTAAATTCAAGATTTTCTCCAGATTTATATATTGATACGTTTACCATAAACAAGAAAGGTAAAATCAATGGGGAAGGGGCAATCATTGAATATGGAGTGAAAATGAAGCGTTTACCAGAGGATTATCTGTTAGTAAATCTTATCAAAAGCAAGAGAGTAAGTTCTGAATCAATAAAAGCGATCGCGAAATTTCTTGCTGATTTTCATGACAGAACACAAAAAATTCCTGAATATGGTGATTTGAAATATATTGGAGAGAAATGGGATGAAAATTTTCGTACTTCGGTTACTTTTCATACCATTGATGATTCATTTCGTGAGAAAATCACCTGCTTTCTTCGAGGGAATCGGGGTTTATTCCGGGAGCGAATTAATGAGAATCGGATAACTGATAATCATGGAGATTTCCAAGCTCGAAATATTTTTGTTTGTCCTAATCATAAGGTAGTGACCTTCGATTGTATCGAATTTAACCCCTTACTTCGTTATGGTGATGTAGCTGAGGATGTTGGTTTTTTAGCGATGGATCTAGATTTTTTAGGGGCAAAAGATCTCTCGGAATATTTCGTTGAGATGTATATTGACTTTAGCGATGATTTTCTACTACAAGAAAATATAGATTTCTTTAAATGCTACCGAGCCTTTGTCCGTGGTAAAGTATACGGTTTTCAAGCAAAAATTGAAGCAGATCTTGGAAAGAAAGAGCTCAACACAACTCTTTCGAAAAAGTACTTTGAACTCGCTACAGAATACTCAAATAATTGGTAAACTGTTGAAGAGAATCTTGTATTGGAAAAAAGAAAGGAGGAGAGTCGGATTTTCTAATGAATAATACACTGAGCAAAATATTCTGATCCAATAAATCCCTCGGTATAACCCTTGATTTGCATTCCCTGGAATCCATCACCGCCCTTGCAGACAAACATTCCTGTTACATAGGATTCTTTGATTTTTATTACTAATAAACCTTCAAAGCTTACATATTCTCCATTATACCAGCCTTTGAAGCTAAAAGCACCCCAACCCACGCTATTCATTGTTGTGGAAGCCCAAAGATCATCAAAAAGATTTAGATTTCCTACATAGGAGATAGACCCGTAAAAATCTGCCGAATCACTCCAAGCGTCACCAACATGCCCAACATTTCGGAGATGCCAAACGTTTCCTGAATTCCATGGTTCGGGATTACCCAAATCTGTCGGAACATTCGTGTACATGAATGTAATTGTTGTACGTGATGATTTTCCTTGCACAATCATCGTCCCTATGAAGAAAGTACTTATTAAAAGAGATAGACTTGCGATAGTGATTAGTTTTTCCATTTTTTTCATTTTTATTTCCTCTGTACGTATAGTTCTTCTTTTTAAACCCTATACATATTCATATAGATGAAATAAAGCCCGATATAAACGTTCCTATGATTTTTTGCTGTTCTAACGTTAATACATGAAGAATCTAACCGTTCTAAGGTTAGTACATCTCGTGAATCGGACTTTTATTTTGTACTCAACATCTTTAATTGAAATTTTGAGCTCTCTCTTTCTCTCAAATGATAAAAAACAGATAGATTGAATATTTATTTCATATTTAAGGCTCTAATTCTTCTTGATTCCAATACAAAAATAATTATTCCAAGAACCATTGAGGTAAAAAACAAAATACTTCCTGGATGTTTGATAAAGTCATCTCCCATAAATAGTGCGAGTAAGAAGAACAGCATTAACCCTAAAATACATAAACACAGGTAGATCGTAAAACGAGGGATAATTCGATAACCAAATCGAATATAAAAGCCTAGAATTCCCGTTCTGACTTCTTCTGTAATGAAATATTTTTCCTCGGCCTCATTTTTCGCAACAATTCCTGCGTTAATTAATTTGTTCAGTTGATATGATACAATACCTGGAGAAGAAAATTCGAGTAATCTTTGTATTTCTCGTACACCAGTCATTCCATTTGTAAGAAGACACCAGTAAACTTGAAGAGTTTTTCCTTTTAATAAATCATCATGTACTGGTTTTTTATTATCAATAGACATTGCTGCTGAACCTGAGTCCAAAATATTCTGAAGAAAGGTCGCGGATCCATACTTTGTTGTTAGAGAAAACTCCTCTGAACTCTTTCCTAAAAATCCTTCATTTGACGATTTCATTTTAGGTCGAACTCCTCCTTAAAATACTTTGTGAACTTGTTATTGGACAGAATACTAGCAGTAGCTATGATCACGAGTATACCTATTATCAATGTAACCCCTGGAAGAAGATAATGGGTTATAATATAGATTGATTCCTCCATTTCTTCCCCTAAACGTATTATTATATTGCCATGTAACTTTGCTTCAACATACTGAAGTTCAATATTGCTTTCTACTAATTCTATTCCTTTCCATGAATTTCTGTTTTCATCCCATTGGTTCAATGTTAGGTTTTCTGGATGTAAGGCTTCAAGTTCTTCGTAATCGTAATAACAACGTAATGTGTACTCAGAAGTTGAATTGGAAACAGAGATCCTATAGAATTTACCTGTTTCGTTTTTATTAGGAAGAAAAGCACTTAATTCCCGAGAAAGTTCAACGGTTACAGTCAATTTATCTTCTGTAGAAATTAATCCATCAGCTGATGGAAAATAGATAGATTCTCTATCAATTTCTATATTTTCAAATCGTGATTGGAAATGTGTCTGGGGAGTGGAGTAGTTGAAGTATATTCCATCGTATGGAACTGGATCAAACCAGACATACGAAGAAACAGCATTCGTTTTTAAACAACCATGTGTGGACTCAGTTAAAAGTATTAATGGGGTATAACTGAATAAAAGATGAGCAACTACTTCAGCGTAGTGCTGCTTTTCTTGTTTTACAGGTGTTGTAAGACCTTTGGTTATATAATAATCAATAATATCATCAGAAGTTCCAGCTGTATTAGAAAGCCCATCTGAATGGAATAGGTCATATGCGCTGAATATCCAATCCCAATAAAAATAGAAACCGACGAAAAATATATCGAAATCACCACTATAAAATACTCCCCACCAGTCATGCTCTGTTGTAGGAACATATGTACAATTTATACCGATAGCATCTAAATAAGGGAGGATTAATAAAATATACCTCTCCATCCAATAAACTCCTCTAACTGTCAGAGAAAACCGATATCCATCTGGATTTCGGAGATAGCCGGCCTCATCCAACAATTTATTGGCCTCCTCAGGATTATATGGAAATGCTGAGTTTGTGTGATTGTTTTTTAAGGTGTTATCGAGAATAAAGTCTTTTGCGTAAAAAAATTCTGTGAATTTATCTGTATCAAGCTGTTCAATAATTGATTCTTTATCAATGGCATAATTGAGCGCTTTCCTCACTTTGTGATTGGATAATTCGACAAAGTTATGGTTTAAAAATCCATAATGCAAACTTCTTGGATATGAATAGTATTGCCAGTAATTTTCATTGATATCTGAAGAATTTAAAACGCTAGAAAGATAGGGGGCTGTATCTCCTTTTTCTGCTATTATTGCTTCAGCTGCATTGGTTTGGTTCGTATATAAAAGATACTGTAGATGCTTGAAAGGGGGTAAACCACGAAAATAATTAGTAAAACGTTTGAAAGTGTAATTAAAAAACGTTCCCTCATCTGTAACACTTTGAAGTTCATAAGGCCCGCTCCCAACTGGCCAATAATATGAAAACTCACTTATTTGACTTTCATTGAGAGTCCTGGTGATTGCCTCAATTCTTACGTGTGAAGCAATCACTTTGAAAAAAGCTGAATAGGGTGTTTCAAAGTTAAATTTTATGATGTAATCATCCAATATCTCAATCGATTCGAGAGGAATAAAATTAAATTGCCCATTAGCTCTATAACGCTCATTGCTCTCGTTAATAATTGCATCATATGTAGCTTTTACAGCATGTGCATTCAGAATTGAGCCATCATGGCACATAATGTTCTCGTGAAGGTAAAATACATAGTGTTTACTATTATTTGAAACAATCCATTGCTTAGCAATTGAGGGGCGTATTTCACCGGTCATTGGATGTATTTCAATAAGTGTATCAAAAGGAAGAGAGAGCACTGCAATCACATCAGTCATAGGATTAAACCTAGGAGCGAATCTTCCAGCAACAACATATATCATTTTTAACGTATCAGGAATTTCCTGGTTTGAATCTTCCGAATCGTCCATATCATTGGCCTTTTGACTTAAAAGGATATTCTCTATAGATAAAATTGGGATAGCGTTCTGAATAATAAAAGAAAATAGGAATAAGGATATTAATATTAAGGAGAACTGTTTTCGCCGCATACTGTATAACAAATCCCAAGAACTTTCTTGTATTAATCGCTAATATGATTTATTTTATTGAAAAACACCCGATTTAAACCTTTCTACACCACGGAGGTGTTCTAACACAATAATCTTACGTACTAACTTTGGAACAGTATTTTTTGATGTATGAAACCTTAACACAGATTCTCTCCTAGTATAATGAATCTCAATATTTTGATGAAAATTTCGTGATGAGCACTTTTTAGGGTGTATTTCTATCAAAGAGGTGAAAAAGCTCTCAATCTGTATCGACAGGGTACTACTCGCAAAGTAGATGGATGTATTTTTAATAATAAGGAGAATTTAATTCTTATTCACCCGTATACGAAAATCTATAACTATTGAAGAATATTCATATTGGAATTGAGCTCTCCCTTGTCATCTGAAGGTTTGGTTCCAGTTCCAAACCTGAAAGATAAAATTTAATGTAAAAAATAATAATATCTGGTGCTTTTATTCATGGAAACTCAGTTAGATAAGCTTTTTGAAGCGACACCAAAACCTGTTGTCTGGATTGAAGGTATAATTGGATGTGGTAAAACCACACTAACAAAAACGATTTCAAGAAAGCTTGATTTTCGAGCTATATATGAACCTGTAAATTTAGAATTATTAGAGATGTTCTACAAGGATCAGGATCGTTGGGCTTTTGCAATGCAGATTGACTTACTCCATCGTCGCTACGCGTTACAAAAACTCGGTTCATTTGAATCTATAACAGGTAAGGGTGTGGTAATTGATCGTGGACTGCCTGGGGATCGTGTTTTTGCGAAAATGCTGTATAAAGCTGGAAAAATGGATCGAATTGAGTGGGCAATTTATGAGCGTGCGTATCAAGTTATGACGAATTCTCTAATCCCTCCAAGTGTCATAATCTTTATGGAGGTTTCCCCTGAGATTGCACAACAGAGGATTCAAAATAGAGATCGAAAAGCAGAACGTGGGGATCTGGTACCTCTTGCCTACCTCCAAGAATTAGAGCAAGGATATTTGGAACTTTTATCAGAGATTGAATCTGCTTATCCTGCATGGAGTCGTGGAATGAAAGTAATTCGACTTCCCTTTAATAGTACGGAGGAATCCGAGGAGTCTATCCAGAACGTACTTGGAATAATTCGGGAATTATTGTAGATGGTTCACATTAATATTGAGTTTAAAGCGAAATGTGAAAATCCTGCTTCTCTTCGTAAAATTTTATTATCTTTAGATCCAGTGTATAAAGGGAAGGATCATCAAATCGATACATACTTCAAAGTTGAGTCTGGACGTTTAAAACTTCGGGAAGGAAATATTGAAAATGCATTAATCCATTACGAAAGACCAGACATCGCGGATGTTAAACAATCTACAATACTTCTTCATCATCCCAGACCAGATAACACTTCTTCCCTAAAAGATATCCTGATAAAAACTCTAGGAGTATTGACTATCGTAGACAAAGAACGTGAAATTTACTTTATTGATAATGTTAAGTTTCATATTGATAGTGTTAAGTCTTTAGGCTATTTTGTAGAGGTGGAAGCAATTGATTCTGATGGCTCTATTGGTATTCAAAAATTACAAAAGCAATGTGATTATTATCGTAAGTTATTCCAAATTTCTTCCAAGGATCTAATTGATTTTTCTTATTCTGATCTGATTATGAGAGAATAAATGACTTAAATTACTTCAAAAGACATTTTCAAACCAGGAGAAATTCTTACTATGCCCACTTTGAAAGAAAATCCAAGTTTAGCCAATTATCAACAATATGTTGCCGAGCTAGAACAGGAAAGAGATTTTAAAGATCAAACAGTTCTTGACAAATGTTTATTGCTTGGAGAAGAGGTAGGAGAGCTTTTTAAAGCCGTTCGGAAGAAAGAGGGATTGAATATTGATCCAAATTCGGACACTACTTTGATTTCTCACGAATTAGTGGATATTTTTATTTTCTTGTGTGCAATCGCGAATCGTTATGATATTAATTTGGACGATGCATTCCTGAATAAAGAAGAAATTAATAAAAACCGCTCTTGGGTTAAATAAATGGAGGTTTCTAACTATAAAGTTTGAGTTGGAGTCGGTACTGAAGTCCAAAATATTTTTGGGTGTTTATTAATCGAAAATTCCGTAATATGGTATGATGCCACCACGTACAGAACCCTCGAACAAATAGATTTCAGCGAATCCTTTACGAGATACATCCATTGTATACATATCCAACATCATACCATTTTGAGTTTATTCCTGAAAGAACTGATCAATCAAGTATAAAGTTACTGAGAAATATTCCACATACTTTTACGTTAGAATATGCTATTTTTGAACCAAAAACGGTTCATATTAGCTTACATGTTGAACCTAAACGACGGATCATAATTCCTACAAAGCCCCATTCTGCTGTTGCAACTCTTCATCAGTTTATAACTTCTCTCGGCCTTCATGTGGATTTAATTAAGCCAGGTAGAGATCCCATACCGAAACTCCTGAGTATGATCAAACCAAAGTTTTTTCTTGATCCAGATGAACCTTGTCTACATAGTGGGGGGATTCTCGGAATAGAACTCGAATCTATTTCTTCCATTACAAATGAGGGGTTTATCAATGGTCTTCTTGAACTAATCACGGAAAATCCCACCTTTACACTGTTTCAAATATGTTTTCAAGCTCGTAAAATTCCCAAGGAATTTCGATCTTCTGAATCTCCTGATGATCACAACCAAATTAGGTTTAATATTCATCAAGGTAGAGTTGAACGAAGTGCACAACAATTCAACATGAATATTATGGAGGAAGCAGGATGCTTTCAATTTTCAGTTCGGTTATTAGTTGTCGAAAGAACTGAGGAACAGCTGAAAACGAAGCTGGAAAGAGCTTCTGTCTTTCTTAAAGCTCATGGGGTGAAGACACGGAAATATCCGTCTTTCCTCCGTTCATTCAAACGTTTTAAATTTCATCTTAGAAATCGGAAAATCCAACCTGCACTCCTGACGGATGGTTTTACACTCATGAAATTTTTAACTTTTCCAACAAACCAATACTCCCTGCTTGGATACCAAATTGTCCCTCATAAGGAAAAATATGGGATTTCGTCCACAGGACCGCATCTTAGCACAAGTGACATGATTCGAATTGGAGTTCCCATTCTAAGTGGAAAAACGGCAACGTCTCCAATGGGCCTTTCAGGAAAAGATTTATCACGTCATATGGCTGTGTTTGGAATGACTGGAGAGGGAAAAAGCAGGTTTATCTTTAATTTGATTCAGGAATTTCATCAAAACAAAGTAAAATTTTTGATAATTGATCCTAAAGGGGAGTATATTTATCCAGTTCAACAATTCTGCAATGATTTCATATATATTAAACCTGGTTCTGACTTATTTCCATGGGGAATTAATATCTTTGAGATACCATTAGACCCCCAAGGGAAGCCACTAATATCTCGTGAGGATCATATTCAATTTGTTGTTTCATTATTAGATAATGTGCTTGATGAATCAGATTCTCTCTCCCCTCAAATGAGACGTTTAATCCAATTAGCGACTATTCAGACTATCAATGAAGAAGGTGATTTTAAATTATTTCTGCAATGGTTAAATAAACCTAATGCCCTGGGTCTTAGAGGAGCCTATTTAGAAAATACATCTGCAGGAGCAATTAATCGTTTCACTAAATTACTCTTCGGAAATACTGGAAGGTGCTTCACAGTTACTTCCAGCTCGTTTAACATATCACAATTTCTTGATCAAAACGTCATTTTAGATTTATCAGCATTTGAAGCCATGGAAGACATAAATGGGAGACAGTTATTACTAGAGGTCATATTTCAGTATCTCTATTACTTTATTCGGAAATTTCGTCCTCCATTTAAGGAGGAAAAGCTTCCCCAGAACGTAATAATCCTTGATGAAATCAATAAGCTTCTCCCTCCTACAACTTACAAGCAATTGACACCAAAATCAATCATTGGTCGGGGTCCATGGACATTACGCGCATATGATGTGTCCATGGTATTCATTGGAACTGATCCAATAATAGATCTTCCTATGTTGACGAATGCAGGTGTTTTCACCATGTTCTACTCGAAATTTGATCCATATAAAATTGCCAATTTATTGGGAGTTTCCAAAGATACTTACAACCAGATGCTTTCCCTTTTGAAAGCAAAACCTGACGAAAGACGTTGTTTAGTCTCAGTTAATAAGAACATTACGCTGATTAAGACTGATCCTATTGAAATTAAAGTTTCAGGACATTCAACCTTTGATATACTAAAAGATAAACCCGTACAGATTCAGCTACGAGAAAATTATAACCAAAATTCCTTTGAATTAAAATTTTGATTGTTTAATCAGTTGAATCTCATTATACCATAACTGCAGCTATTGTTGGTGGATCATCCTCTGATATTGTTATTAACCCTTTAGTTACTAGATCACCAAGCATCTGTTTCAACTTTAATGGATGCGCGCCTACAGACATAGCTAGGGTAGGAAGATCTAATACGCCGCCTAAATTCAATAGGATGAGAATTGATGCATACAGTGGATGAGTAGAGAGTAATCGCTGGGTATATTCTAAAAGAACATTTTTCTCAAGGCGTTCTGTTATTGCTTTTTCTAATGAAGATTTCGCATCTGTTAATTCATCTTCAGTCAGAGTCAGAGCTTCTTCCAAGCGCTCTACTGAAATTTTATGTTGCCTTGACATATCATCTATTCTTTTATTCTGGGTTTCTAACTTCGTTTTCATTTCTTCCAGATCAATTTCCATCTCTTGCCGAATCTCTTTTGTACGAGATTGAATACCATCTTCGAGCATCCGTTGATAATAATTTTCTTGAATCTGGTAAGTTTCAGCCACTGAAGCTAGTGCTTCTTGAATATCTTTTTCATGGATCAAATCTTTTTCTTTTAACTTACCGATTAGAGCTTCTTTCATCTCAATTTCATTGATAAGTACTTTAGATTGAGTTTGATGCGTTATTAGCTCTTTTTGTTGATTTTCGAGTTGTGTTCGAACTCGCTTCACATCTGCCTCAAGTGCGGTCAGCTTATCAGTATTTTCAGCTAATTGAGCAAGTATATCGGTTTTTTCATCCTCTATTTGTTTAAGTTCAGCATTCTTCTCTTTTATCTGAGATTTGAACTCAATATTACTCTCCCGTAATTGCTCTAATTCTTTTTCCTGTTCAACAGAAGCCTCGTCTTGTACTATAAACCCACCTTCAGATAATCCCTCTTTTATTCGACCTAAGGATTTGATCGTTATGCGAGTTAATTCACTATCTACAATACGAGCGGTCTCTTTCCGTATACTTTTCACTAATGTGTCAATATCTTGATAACTGAAGTTCGGAAGTCCTTGAGAAAGTAATGTACTTTTTGTACCTGAAACTACTACGCCAATCTCTTGCTGGGAAACTTTTCGATCTTTAGCCATCTCATTAATAAATTCTAAACCAAATTCTTTCAGAGAAAATTGTGTCATTTCTTGTTCCCTCAAATGACCTGCTGGTTTTAATGATAACGTCAGGTAAGTTTTATCTTTGATTGATTATTTAAATCTGTAGGAGGAACTCACATTATCGAGCTTCGATGTTAACAGTGAAGGAGTTGCACATTATTACTACGAGTTCCATAGATTTTGCAGATCTGGAATTAATGTTGCCGTAAGTATTGTAATTACTCCTTGAATTAAGATCGCCGTAATTAATGCAAATAATATGCTTAGTAATGTACCTAACAAATAATATTCAGCAAAATGACGTTCTTTCAGCTGTTCAAATCGTGCCATCGACTTAGCAACGAATACAAACGATATTGTACCAAATTCTCCCATTAATGCTAGAGTCAGTATTATTGCCCGTTCTACCTGTCCAATTTTTTTTCCCGCGCCTAAAAGACCCATTGATTTCTTTGTTGAATCTGGATCTTTATAGGGAGATAGGAATCGACCCACGAACCATGCCCCTACGAATATTGCCCATAAATATGCGAACAGATATAGAAACACAAGTATTAGAAATAAATCTAGCTGAAACACTTAGTATCCTCCTAGGTTTAACATACTGGAAAAGTTAAATTATTTAATGTTTCGATAGCAATTCTGATTTCCTCCCAATGAGCGCTTTTAAGAATATTTGAAACAGCCTGTTTAGTAATGTTGTTACTATTTTTCGTTTTAATCCTTTTTCCAATCTTCTCATATGTCAATCCTTGTCTTCGGTAGTGAATCACTTCTTTTTGTCTATCTGTCCATGGTTCCTTCAAGATATTCAATAAAGTAAGTAAAGAATTTGTCAATTGATCGAATGATTTATTCTTTGATTGTATCCAGACCGATCGTTGGTTCTTATGTGCAATCTCTAGCGCTCCTCTTGATCGATAAAACGCCGGCCCATCCATTTCCATGGAATTTTTCGATATGGTAGTGCTTATTGTTCCTATCCCTATTCCACAACGGAAATTAAAGGGTAATTCTTCTTCTAATCTCTCAAAAATCGAATAAAAATTCTTTAACTCTTTTAAAACTCCTTGAAATGAATCTCCCCAGACAATAACGAAGGGAGAAATAATTCTTTCCGAGTAATCAAGGTTTATTTGATTAATTACAGATTTTAATGTTTCCTGTACCTCTAATCTATTGGTGATTTCTCTTGAATGTACAATATCACAAGTTAAAACAACGTACATCTGTTTGGATTCACCTCTTTTACTGCATTTTGTTTTGGTTGTTTTCCTCTAACAATTGCATCAATCTTTTTTCAATTGACTTCTTAGTTGTCAACTTAAAAAGCTTGTTATTTCAAAAGTCAATAAAATATAGTTGACGGACATAAAGTCAATATGATTCACCTGGCACTCAGGGAGGAATTGCAAACTTCACAGACGGCCTCACTTCCCTCGATAATTTGATTCGTATTATTACAGTGATGACAGTACACAAATACCTTTTTTTCAGCAAAAAAACCAAAAGTACCTTTACCAGCTAATATAGTTTTATCTGCTTGTTCTTTCATCTTTTTGAACAAAGGATTAGATAAATCCTCTAGACTAGAGATGACACTTTGTCGATCAGTATGTTGTTTTCTGGTAGTTTCTTTTTCTTGAAGATATGCTTCACGTTCAGCAGGCGACATATTTTCAAGCAGTTGTAGTTCTTTCAATCGAAGAGTATATTTGTTTCGTTGATCTAATGACATAGAATTGAGTATTTGCGGAGAAAAAGATGTTAGTTCATCTAAACTCGATTCTGCGAAATTAATATGCGAGATATTCGTTGAAGATGTGGGATTGTGTGTAGAAACACTTATTGCACCAGGAGGAGGTGGAGGAGGTGGATTACTTGTTATAGAATTTGAGTGAGATGAAGCTGGGGGTTTTACATCATTGAGTTGAGCAAGATTCGTAGAGATACTATCTCGGACTGAATCACTTATATTTTCAATTACTGTCGATAGGTAGTCTTTCGAGGATAGTTCTTGTTGTTTATTTTCGAGAGACTTCATCTGTGTCTCTAATTCCCCAAGACGGGTTATCAATTCAACTAATTGTTTGTCGGTCTTAGATTCTTTTAACTCCTTCTCAACAAATTTTAGCTCTTTCTGGTTGTGACAAATATAACAGACATCGTTTATTAATTCATCATTTAAGGTTCTTCGACCACAATTTTGACAAATAGTAAATATTCTTCCAAGTTCAGAAAGCGCGATTTGAATTCTTTTCTCGTTTGAACTCAATTTTAACTTGTTAGAATTAGGGCCACGAGAAATTTTGGGTTTATGAACAAAAATCGAATCCTTAGGGTTCCAATCTTTGGCATTAATCGATCCCAATTGCTGAAGAGCTTTCTCAATGTTATAAAAGGGCTTCTTCCTGATATGTGATGAAGAGTTAGGATCAAAAGAAGAAGATAATCTTAATTGTTTTGTCATAATGGGATTCCATACCTTAATCTAGAGAACTCGCCTGTTCAAGAAACAACTGAGCAACGGCCCGTGTATCTGGATTTATATCCGATTGACTCTCATTAATAACGACTAGTGCAATTCTAGCTAAAAAATCGAAGTTTGGATCAAGAATTTGCTGTAATCCAGTTTTCAGAAACTGTGCAGAGGAAATTTCACGCTCTTCGGCGATTTTTGTGATTCGAATTAATTCTGATTTGATTACATCTGCTACTTGAGGGTCAATTCCTTCTGAAAAATCTTGTGTCTTTGAACGAGTGTGGTTAATAGAAACCGTATCTTCTGTTATAAAAGGCCGAACCACATCCAGAGTATCATAAATTAAAATTGCTCGTTGGTCGATAATATACTGCTCATAGAACGATGCCCAATATGCTCTTTCTGGGAGTCCGATAAATCTTTGCCGTTGTCCTTTTGGTTTCGAAATATTGACAACTGCAATTGCTTTTTTTTCCACTAGTCGTGTGACTGAACCGTCAATTTTTCCCCTACTCCAATTTAAGCGCTCAACCAAATCGTTTATCGTGACTGGCCGTTCGAATTTTGAGAGTTTATGAATCAATTCTTGGTCAGTTTCATCAGCATTGCCTCGTGGCACTGTGTTAATTCACCCCATTATATTAGGTTGGCTTAAATTAAGTTTACTTTAGGATCAACTGTATTTCTTAACAGGATACTACTCAGACATGACTATTTTTTCATATTTTTAGGACCCTAATTTTCTACATGTGTTCTTTATGATATCATTTAGAATTGATATCTACATGACTATATAACTTTATTTCTAGATTGAGGATTTAAGTCGGATAATTTTGTTAAAATATTGATATTATGCACGTCTATATAGGCACTGAAAGACGATGAAATGAATCTTTTCTAATTTATTTCGTTAACAATAAATAAAACTTGTGATAGCCGTGTCTATGACGTTTTAAAGACTATTGTCCTTAATTTCTATGGTGAACAGATTCAGAAGGGTCAAAGATTATTTTAGGCCTGATTATGAAGGATATTGTTTAAGAAGAGAAATCTTTAGAATACTCAAAGCTTTTGTTGATGTAAAATATTAAGATCTTTGAGAATTCATAATGTACTGGACTGATTAATGATGGAAATGGATATAAATGACTGTAAGATTGTACTTTTCGATTTTTTTCAGAAAAAAAAGGCTATTCTTCTTGAAGCTCTCAAATCTGATGAAGTACAAACATTTCTTGAACCCTTAAGCGACATGACAATAATTTTTTCTGATATAAACAATATTGACGAGCTTAAGAGTTATCTCAAAACCTTACAGATTCCAAAGGAAAATTTAAAAGATATTTTGATAGTCTTTGATCGTCCATTTCAATCTTCGTTTTCGTGGGGTTTCCAGGATAAAGAATTTGTTTTCATTCGTCTGGAGAAAGGGACAAAATTATTTCAGAAAAAGAACAGGAAAGGATTGATTGGATTAGTCATCCATGAAGTTTTACATGGTGTACAGCGTCAAAGAGGATTAGAGATCCGTTTACGAGACTCATTAGATTTTAGCTTAGATTTTTTTACTCAATTAGCAGAGGTCATTCCTCCTGAGAAATATAAACGTGAAGAAATAATATCATTTCTGAAACAAATATCTCAAGTCGCCTTGTTTGCATTGAAAGATATATTTGTTAATGTAGAAATGATAAAAAGAGGTCTTGCTGAATGGTTGGTTATTTTCTACCAGGATGAAGTAGGATTTGGGGAAGAGATTAATATTTCTCCTCCTCAATATGAAACGGAGTTTGAAAAAGGAATCATTAAAGTAATGGATCTGAATGCATTTGCTAATGCATTCACCTATACTCTTTCATTAATCCCTATTTGGTTGCCATTCATGGTTCTGGAAACTGACTCCAAAGATTATGAATCTTCACGGAAATTAAAACACTTTATCTTTGAAGAATACTACATTAATCCTTCCTTCATAACTCGAGAAATGTGGCATATTGAAAATATCTTTCTCGCCAGCTTCTCCTTTTCTAAAAGCTTTCATCGAAAATGGTACGGTGCCATCTTCAACCTTGCACTAGAGTATTTACTTGGAGAAGATTTTCTATTCTATCATTTATTTAAGGCCACTGAACTTCTAGAAGAACTTTACATTACCGAAGAATCGGAAGAAAGAAAATCAATGGCCATGATCCCAATTTTAAAAGCTACTTACATTTATAGACGGGAACACCTAGTTGGAATTCAAAAAAGAAATATCGAAGAATTAAATTCGAAATTGGAGCAATATTCGATCAGTAAAGACGAACTTTTAGAATTAGAGGAAGCTATTGACAGTTCAGCAGAACATTCTACCTCTCCAGCTCATATGTTTGAAAATCTTATGAAGTTATCAATCATGATCATTTCTCGAGATCTGCGTGAAAATGTTTTTTCTGGAGAGAATTTGAAGTTCAAAGTATTCAGTCGAACGATCCTTTCTCTCTTACAGGCAATTAACTATCTGGGAGACGAATGCGATGATCAATATTACCATACCGTCCGTCTAGGGGTAAAAAGACTTTTACGATCCGATGATTTGTTTAAACGGAAAAGATGGGTTCTGTTACTAGAGAATTTCGCACAAAATACGATTTTCCAGGGAGAGACCGAACCTACTCAGAATGAAATTGAAGAGTTGATGTACAATTTTGATTTCTTTGAGATTCCTTTGACTAATTTCTTCATTGATCTTGGAATATCCTTCATTCAGAATATAAAGACCGTAATGAAAACTGTACCTGTCGATGATGAGGAATTTCCATTTTTAACCGCCCAACTTATCAATATTCAACTTGGTGGACTCCAGCTTCCAATAGAAGATGATGAACATCTAAACTTGTTGTATGTTAGTAGTTTAATTGCGACTCGAGGAATTCCTTATCTCCTGATTCAAGTAATGCTTACAGCTTTTCTTCAAGCAAGAGTCCCCCCAGAGGAAGCAGAATGATCCAAAACTCATATTAAAAGGAAATTCTCCCCCTCCTCACAATTAAGGAGGAGATCTCAGAGTATTTGCGCGTAAACGGTCAAGTAACTCTTAACAAAAGAAAAGGAGGAAGCGGCACCAGCAGGAATTTCAGTTAAAAACTGAGTGTTTTTAATTTTTGAACCTGCGACCACTCGGTGTCTGTGTTTCTTTCTTACCGAAAGATGCCAATTAACAGCCGAACGCTCTACCTCTTCAGAGATAAAGAATAATTCCTTATCCTAACTGAGCTATGATGCCTTTTCTACCAAGAATTTGGGCCTGGGGGGATTTGAACCCACGAACCATCCGGTTATGAGCCGGACGCTCTAACCATTTCAGAGGGGGATATCGTTAAACTCCCTAGACTGAGCTACAGGCCCAATAGATGTTATTTTGTGGTGTTACCACATTATTTAAGTGATTTCAGCTATTTGATATTTATGTGTTTACCACATAAAGTCCATCTTGAAAGACTGTTGGATCTTTGCTTCGTCGTCCTCGCAGTCTTGAGGATTCAGCTAAACGTGCTGCAACTTGGGAAACTATTTCCTTGTCAATACCAGTTAGAGTAACCATTTCCCCCTTAACTTTGATATTAACCGAGGGATCGTAAGGAACTTTAATGGGATCCCTTCTTCCGTATAGATTCTTAATAAGAATTGTAGACTTTTGGACTTCTACCGTGGCGGGAAAGTGAGAAGTTATAATTTGAACCTGATAAGTGTATAATTCTTGAACTCCCTTGATCATGTTGTTTAAATGACCTCTGATTGTCCCTACCATTGCAGCATCGGTTTTTTTACCAAAGTGACTAGCAATTGTAAATTTATTATCATCAAGAGTGATTTGAACATTTAAGCGAGTGAAGGATTTTACAATTTTTCCTTTAGGACCTTCTATTTCGACTGTATAACCCCCACGGATCTGTTTCATGTTAACTTTTATATCCTTAGGGATTTCAACTGTTTTTTCTACAATAAAATGAGTCATTGGTTTTTCCACTCCATTTTTAATATACATAAGCTAATAAACGTCCGCCGAGATTTTTATCTGCAGCTTCGTGATGAGACATGACACCTTCTGAAGTTGAAACAACAAGTATTCCCATATCTCTAGCTGGAAGGAATCTTTTTTCCCATTCAACATAATCTATAACTTTAACTGGATATCTCGGTTTGATAACTCCAATTTTTGTGATTCGGCCTAAAAGCTGTACAGAGATTATCCAAAGATCTTCCATAACTTCAAATTCGCCAATGGTTCCATATTTTTGGATCACACGCAAAACATTTGCAATAATTCTACTCGCTGGTCTAATCGTAACTTCTTTACGACCAAGAATTTCCGCATTTGCTATTGTGGACATCGCATTAGCTAGGGGGTCATGCATAACCATATTTTTCTTCTCTTTTTGGTTTGTTTCATATGAAAATGGCTAGTTAAGCCGAATGATTGGGGTAGAAAGACCTACTTTGCCTTACCATCCATCTATACCGTCCATGAACGCACTAGTTAAAGGTTATCGTGAAGGGAGGAGGAGATTTTTTGATCTTTAGAAAAATCTGAGGTTTGCTGCCTCCAATAGGGAAGAATTTACTGTTCTAAGAATAACCCCTACTTTTGCTTTCTTTTGATCTTAGCAATTGAGCCGATAGTTGTTGCTCGGGGGATAATATCATCAACAGTGGAACTTTCGTCAGAGATTTCAGTTTTAAGTTCGATATCTAGTTCTCGCTCTATCTTAGCTACAACTCTGTCAGTAGGTATTACTTTTTCTGATTCAATTCGTGCCAATAGCGTCTCTTTTTCTTTGATTAATCCAGCAAACTGAGCACGTCCATACCCACGCTTTTTCCGAGCTTCTTGGATTAGAAATCCATACCCATCGATAAGTATCTTATCATGAAGAAAGTCCTTCTTCGGTGGTTTCCTAGGAGCAGGTTTTGCTTTAGTTCGAGGCTTAGCCTGATGTTTGCTATATCTTGCTCGTTGATCAGGTTTTGGTCGTTTTACTACTGGCTTCCCAAACTTTGCACATTTAGGACAAGCATAAAGTTCTACATGGTCAATTTCAACAAGTGAAATAAAACCTTCAGATCCGCACATTTCACATTGCTGTATTTTACTCAAAAATAAGACTTCCTCAACAGATAATATGAATTCCTGAATTCTATATAACCTCTTAGTTCAAACCATTAATATTCAGCTAAGATGAAAAATCGTTATTGAAGAATGTATAATATTTTTCCTGCAGCTAAGGAGAAAATTGTATTACTTTTTAATCCATTCAACCAACAAAGAAAATTCCTATATACGGTAACCCGTATGAAAAGAAAAATAAAGGATCATTCAGTCTGTAGCTATCAGTGGAAAAAACCTCTTTCGTTCCTAAAGTTCGTTCAATCAAACACTTTGAAACTTTAGGGAGGAATTAATGGAGATTACTTTCAATCACTAGAGTAGGTATTAATATGCCAGAAAGTGTGGATGATAAAAAAACCACGTTCGATGAGTTCACTGATTCTTATACTCGTACAATGGAACGTCGGATACGTACACTGGAAACAGAGAAACAATTATTAGAAGTCCAGCGAAATAAGCTAGAAGAGGATAGAGATAATCTAAGACTCGAATTACAAAAGCTAAAACAACCTCCTCTCTTCACAGGTACACTTTTAGAAGTTTTGGAAAATGGAAAAGCGATTGTGAAGAGTTCTACTGGGCCTTCATTTGTTGTTGTAATAGATTCAACAATTCCCAAAGATATTCTTGTTCCAAACAGCCGAGTTGCGCTTCATCAAAGAAACTTTGCAATTCTGGAAATCCTCCCTCAGAGTACAGATCCCCTTGTTCGAAGCATGGAGATTGATACAAAACCATCAGAAACATATGGTGATATTGGTGGATTGCGAGATCAATTATTAGATCTTCGTGAAACTGTTGAGCTCCCCCTTTTACAGCCTGAATTATTTGAAAAAGTTGGGATTGAACCTCCCAAAGGAGTTTTACTTCATGGCCCTCCTGGTTCAGGAAAAACGCTCATGGTGAAAGCAGTCGCCCACGAAACACAAGCTACGTTTATTCGAGTAATTGGATCTGAACTCGTTCAGAAATATATCGGAGAAGGAGCTAGATTGGTTCGTGAAGTGTTTGCGTATGCTCGTGATAACTCCCCAAGCATTCTCTTTATTGATGAACTGGATGCTATTGGAAGTAAAAGACTTGATATCGCTACAAGCGGAGATAGAGAGGTTCAACGAACATTAATGCAATTGCTAAGTGAATTAGATGGATTTTCTCCCCGAGGGGATGTGAAGATTATTGGCGCTACAAATCGGGTTGATATTCTTGATCCTGCTTTGATGCGACCTGGAAGATTTGATCGGCATATTGAAGTTCCATTACCAGATCTTGAAGAAAGATTAGAAATTCTTAAAATTCATACAAGACACATGAATATCGACAATAAAGTGGATTTGGAATCAATTGCAACCCAAATGGTAGAAGCATCTGGTGCGGATATCCGTGCCATAACCCAAGAGGCTGGCATGTTTGCTATCAGAGAAAGGGTCACTATGGTAAAGTCTGATCACTTTATCTCCGCAATTGGAAAGGTAATTTCTAAGAAAAAAGACATTCTTACCAGTCAAAATGAATATACCTAATTTTCACTCGATCTATGGTTGAGGGGCAGTCCTCATCCATTTTTTACGGAATCCCATTTTGAGTAGCATAGATTCAATACTGCTGTAAATGCAGCAATTGCAGTTTCTTCTTCCTCTCGTGGGTGATGGAGTTTTTTTGCTGTTAAGTTTTCTATTAGACATTTTGCGAAGTCATTCAATGATACTATACTTTGTATCCAAAAAAATAGGATTAGGGCTTCAACCTGATCAGCTAATTGCCCTTTTTTCCCCTTGATTCTTAAATATTCGGCCTTAGGCCATAGAGATGATCTGTAAGCGTTAGCTAAAACATGATCTGAGACCTTGGTGCCAGTTGTGGCTTCAGTAACTCCGCTTTTAGCCAAAGAATATATGAAATTTACAAAGGAGTCGCCTAGTTTTGCATTTCCTTTGTTAAAAGTGAAATCACGAATGACCTGTTGAGTATCCTTTCCCTCTAAGGTAGTTTTATACTGATCTTGAATAAAAGACACACTTAAACCCAAAATTCAAGGGCTATAACTAATTACTCATTCTATGCTCGATTCGACAATCTTGGTTAATTCATCACATTGTTTATTAATGGTTTCTGCAGCAATCGCTAGTGCTTCAATTGGGTTTATCCCTTCAGTGCGAAGATAGAATATCGGATTTTCAAGGAGGGGATGTGGAAATCGATATGCTGCGAATAATACACCATCTTGATCCTTTAAAGCCTCTCTTAGTAGATTTAGAAAAGTATGATTTTCTCCTGCGACTTCAAATTCTAGTAATGATTCTTCTTTTCGAACGACTTTAGCCTGCAATTGAATTTTTCGCTCCAGAAGTGATTGTTTTAACAACGAATCCTTTCTACCATAGGTTCAAATACTTTCTTTTATACTAATGAGTTTTTTTAGTTAGGTAATTCGCAATCCATTTGCTTAATTGTGGGGGAACACTTTCTCCAACTTGATTAAATTGGCTGACAATAGGACCAGCAAACGAAAATGAGTCTGGAAAAGACATTAAGCGTGCATGCTCTCTAACCGTACACAATCGATGGAGAAATGGATGAATGAAACGACTTTTCCCCATAACTGTAGGTGCGTTGGTTTGAGAGTCCAGTCGAATATAATTTCTGAAAGTTCTTCTTCCACTACCTGGAAAATAGATAAGAGCTCCGTTTGGAGGTGTTCTTGGAATTTTCTTAGCGAGCTTATGTGGAAGAGGAACTTCTTCGTGGTTTAAACAATTAAATGAGCTTTGAGATTCTGAGAGTCCACTCAGTACATGCTGAACAGTAGTAATTTCCTTTTCTTCCTGTATAGGAGGAAATTCAACATTTGAAATAAAAACTCTCCTTCTAGCACTAGCCACCCCCACGTTTAACGCCTCTAACATATTGAAATGAATTTTAGAATAGCCAGATTTTGAAAATTCCCTGCGAATATACGTCTGCATGTTTTTACTAGCTACTTGTTGAACATTTTCAATGATAAAGTAACTTGGATTCAGGTCACTAATTAAACGAATGGTATGAAGCATATTTCTTCCCGTGGCATCTGAATATAGACGATCATAATCAGTCCTTTTTCTATTTACATTTGCGGACGAAAAAGCTTCACAAGGAGGACCTGCAAGGATTATATCCACTTGTTTTCCATTTAACTCTTTTAATATCTCCATTGAGTGAAGATAGGTAACATCGCGATTGAGGGTAATTGCAGAGGGGAAATTTGTTTCATAGGTTCTGAGAGCCCAATTATTATTGTCTATTGCTAATGATAATTGGTGATGAGGGGAAGCTAAATGAAAACCTAGAGAGAATCCTCCAGCTCCACAATAAAGGTCAACGATAGTTAGAGGTTTCAACGTTATTCAGAAATTTGCTTTGAAAGCCCATAAAGAAAAATAGCAGTTGAAGCGACGGGATTGAGGTCTTTAATGGATTCTTCCAGGAATATACACTCACCTAAATCCAGTTCTTTGCGTGTTAATCCAGAAGGTGAACCTCCGACGACAACTAAAACCTTTTGCTCCTTAATCTCTTGTATTATGTCCGAAAAAAGAACTAGCTTTTGACCAAATCGTTTAGGAGCAAGTAAATATATCTTATCGGGGTTAAGAGCTTCAATAATGTCCTGAATATCTGAAAAGAAGAACAAACTCCCAGGGTTCTCTGAGCCAAGGATAATCTTCTGGGCATCAGGAATCCCCATTGATGCTGCAGATGAAGTAATTTTACTAAAAATTAAATTCTTGCATAAATGGGGAAAATTAACAACTGTATTTGCGAATAGTTTAACGGTATTAGAACTATGAGTATTATGGAGGGTAATGAGTAAATTCTGGGTAGACATGGTTATTTACTTCCATTTAAACTTTCTTTCTGAAAAGACGGTAAAGTAAACCGTCTCTATTAATATTACACAGGTCTGACTGACTAGAATAACCTTACTCTCATTAATCCTCGCAAAATTGAATTAAATTTCAATCCCCACTCCCATTAAAAGGATACGAAGGTTAATTAGAAAGGGATAAGATCGTAGAAAATACAACAAGTCGGGATATCCAAGCCTGGTAATCATCCATGATGACCATGCTTGACCAGAATGGAGCCAGCCTGCTAAGTTGGTGCTCTCCCGTAGCTCGGGGGTTCAAATCCCCCTCCCGACGCCATTATTACTTTTATTATGCCATTACTGCTAATTCAGGACTATATTTTTAATTAACCAACAAATAAAGGTATAAACCTATAGATTCAGCACATTCAGTTAGAAATTTGATATTTCCTTAAATTAAATTTAAAATCAATATATATCAGGTCGATTAAGACATTTATAGTAGAGGTCATAAAGAAGCGTGATTAAATCATTTAGTAGATCATTATAGGTTTTAACCGAGCTTTTGATTTCCAGATAATGGCAAAGAAGATTCCACTTTTTCCTATAATAATTCAAAAGTTCAAGTATATCTTCTTCTTCTAGGCTTACATATAATTCTTTGAAGTTATCAGTATTTAATACCCTATTTTCAATAGTGTGAATCACCCGTGAATCAATTTTTCCTGAAATTATCCGTTGTTTCGGTTTCAAGTAGTATCTAGTTTTTTTAGTTAGTAACCGAAATAATTTCATGATTGTACTAAGAGATCTGTCCTTTTGATCTATTAAATTAGTTAATTTGCCATTAACTTTGGTTGCAAACTCTTCACCTGAAAAAACAAGCATATATAGACGAGTTATATTTTTCATTCGATCTATTTGGGACCAGTAAAACATTCTCATCTTATCTGGATGATCAAGAATAAGACAAGCCAGATCCAATATTACACTGAAATAGATATTCTTGATGCTTGAAATTCCTTTTCCATGGCCTGAGAATGATCTAGGAGATTGGATTGTACTCCTTAAATCATAACCAAGGTTAGGAGAATTCGCAGCAAATTCTCTAAATGGTCCTGAATCGTTTTTGGTTATCTGAATATCTTTAAAATAAGCAGATATTTTGAATTCTTCCCTTTTTATCTCATTAATTAAATAAACAAGTGCATCTGCTTGAGTGAAAAGTTTTTTTGCGTGTTTTTTATGTTCATGCACTAGTGAATATTTCCCCCTCATTTTTTCCCAAATCTCCTTAAGTTTTATATTTGTGATTGTGTTAATTCTATGATTTGATTGATTTAGATCATGATAAATTACCTTTAACAACTGATCAATTACATTCTTATTCCCAGGTAGAATATTCTGTTTTTTCATCTGCTTTAGTCGTTTAACAACAAAGCCATTTTTATCATGTGCAAAAATAATCTCTAATTCCTTTGTCGAATTATGTTTTAGAGGTCCCTTGAGAACTTTCAACTTTGTGAGAGCTTCTTCATAGATTCTGAAATATGATGGAAAATTTGAAGGACTTCTTTCCCGAATTAGAGAATATAGTTTTATTATTGATTGTTTATAGTGCTCTAGGATATCAACATTGTCAAAAGAGAATTGAAAATCTGTTATTGTAAAACCAAGTCTTGACCCTCTATAATTTAGAATACCTAATGATTCTAAGTTCTGTAGATGTTCAAAGATTTTAATTTTATTTGTAGGTAAATCTAAATTAGAAAGTATCTTCACAACAGTTTTATGAATTTTAGTGCTCTGTAAAGTCCTTATTCCTGAAATACCGGTGAAGTTGCTTTCATTATCACAGTACATCCTTCTAATGACAGAATAGACAATCCATTCTCTTATTAATCTCTTAATCTCGATTTTACGGCCAGTGTTACCTCTGCCTGAAAGATTTACACAGGAGGTAACTATTCTATTATTAAATAGAAATGAATTATTACAATCCTCTTTATTTTCCACTTTCCACTTTCCTGTTACCAGATTTAAGTAGGTGTAAATCAATTCGTATAAAGATAATTTCTTGTTTCCTCCCATCCATGTACGTTCTCTTCCACTTTTTAATTTAATTTGTCGACTCTTTTTATAATCCTGATCTGAAAATTGAAAGTTAAATTTTATCTCTACTTCATAAATTCCATCTGTTTTAAATTTCAACAAGAGAGGCCTATTTAAAATCAAATTTCCCATTACCTCACGTGTTTTCTTTGAGAAAGTAATACATTCATCAGATATCTCAAATTCCAATGTTAACAACCAGTTGAAAGCGTTTTCCATTTGCAAAATCGAACAGCATGATGGTATGTTCTTCATGAAATAAGAAACATTATGGTATCCCATTTTCAGGGCAATAAGTTCACAGGATGGATGTAAAAACTTATCAGTCTTAACTAATCGCACTATTCTTGGATTTTTTTTAAGATCGACAACGGCTTTAACAAATAATGATATACATGTTTTATATCCATGATAAAAGTTACCTTGGGCGCAAATGGCTGACAATTTCAGAACATTGATATTTTTCAATTTAATACTATGGAACACTATGTCAAAAGAAGAATTCTCAATTTGATTCTTAACATATCTTGAGCCTGTTTTCTCATTATTTCCATTCACAACTACTGCAACTTTAATTTTACTAAATATAACAGTTAAAGCACTTAAGAAATACTGTTCATTAAAATCGAAGTATATTTTTCCAATCCTTCCCATCTCGAAAATTAAAGCTTCAACCTTAAAATTAGACTGTTCAAATATGTACCATAATCGTGTATCAATTCCTAAATTATCCAAAGTAGACAAGTATTTTGTCATCCCATTGGATTCAAGACCTATTGAGTTATTAATAGCCAACAGGATTCCTGCTAATCCCATCCTCTATACACTACCAGAAATAATGATTTTTGCCCGTTTAGGAGTAATATTTTGGATCTTGTCTGAGAGAGAATCAATATCCCAATGTGTGTTTGATTCAATTTTCTTAATGATTGAAGGTATTTCTGGTCATATTCCAACAAGTTAGATATTAAATCTGGATACATCTATTCTGACTTGATCACTTTACCCTGAAAAGGTAAATGGAGAGACAGGTCTCTGAAAATGAAGAATTAATAGATATTTGAGGAAAATGAAATTCTAGAAGAAATTTTGAACTGAATTGTTATTTTCATCAGAGAAAGAGAAAGAGGGCCGGTGCGGGGAATCGAACCCCGACATGGTGGGCCACAACCACCGATTATAGTAATCTAGAGTTTCCGAAGTAACCCCAGATCAAGACTACCATTATCCTACACCGGCCAGAGCATTGGAAATTAGTTTTAATCAGGTAATTTCTTTATTTTTACCAACTACTTTGTAGATCATTCTCCATTCGTAATCCATTTATGATTTATCCTTATGGACTCCTTTATTTTATCTAAAAATCCTTGGTATAGATGGATGACAGGATAATTTTTCTATTGAACCTAGGAAATAAACAAATGATAAAAGATTCTAAAGGTACTACTTCTTCATCTCTTGGGTGCTTACACATGATTACAGGAGATGGTAAAGGAAAAACTACGTCTGCATTAGGTATTGCGCTAAGAGCAGCAGGCCATGGATTTAAAATATTGATGATTCAATTCATGAAAAAAGGGTGGAATTATGGAGAATTGAAGGCAGTAGAATTAGTTCCAAATTTCAAAATAGTCCAATTCGGAACTCCTGACTTTGTTGACAAAAATAATCCCTTGGAAATCGATTTTCAGGAAGCACGGGCCGGATTAAATTTTTTTAAGGATGAAATAGACAAATCGTGGGATATTATCATTTTAGACGAAATTAATGTAGTAATTGACTATCAACTAATTCCTGAGCAGGAGATCATTATTCTTCTCAGAACAAAACCTAAAAATCTCGAGGTTATTTTGACTGGTAGATATGCTCGAAAGGCCATTATTGACCTTTGTGATTATTATACTAAAGTAGATTCCATAAAACATCCGTATCAACAAGGAATTATTGCTCGAAAAGGTGTAGAATTTTGACAGCTTCTCCGAATAAACCCAAAAAGACCTCTGAACGCAAGACTTCTTCCAAACACACTGAACTACTTCAAAAACGAAAAGAGTGGGAGGAAAAATATGAAAAATTGGTGAAAAAGAAGCCTGAAAGGCTACCCAGTTTCGTGACAACATCAAGCGTCTCGATCAACCGTCTCTATGGGCCTACCGATATACCTATGACATGGAATTATCTTGAGGATTTAGGTCATCCTGGAGAATTTCCTTTTACTCGCGGGGTACAACAAACGATGTACAGAGGGCGTTTATGGACAATGCGCCAATTTGCTGGTTTTGGAGGGGCAGAAGAGACGAATGAAAGGTTTAAATTCTTGTTAGCTAATGGTATGACTGGTTTAAGTGTTGCCTTTCATCTTCCTACTCTATATGGACGTGAATCAACTCATCTTATGTCTCTAGGAGAAGTGGGAAAGCTGGGAGTAGCAATCGATACGTTAAGGGATATGGAAATTCTCTTCGATGGGATCCCACTTGATCAAGTTACTACTTCAATGACTATAAATGCACCAGCGGCTATCTTACTTGCTATGTATATTGCAGTAGCTGAGCAACAGGGGATTTCGTCAGATAAGATCGGCGGTACAATTCAAAACGATATTCTTAAGGAATATATGGCCCAAAAATCTTATATTTTCCCACCAAAACCATCTATGCGTCTCATCGTAGATACGATAAAATACTGTTCCAAAAAGGTCCCGAGATGGAATACTATTTCAATTTCTGGTTATCATATTCGTGAAGCTGGATCAACAGCAGCTCAAGAACTAGCTTTCACCCTTATTAACGGGTTTGAATATGTGAGATGGGCTGTAAAATCCGGGATGGACATAGATGAGTTTGCTCCAAGGCTTTCGTTCTTTTTCAATTCACATAATGATTTTTTTGAAGAAATTGCAAAGTTTAGAGCAGCTCGCAGAATTTGGGCTAGAAAAATGAAAGAATATTCCCCTAAGAATGAGCGTTCTCTTTGGCTTAGATTCCATACTCAAACTGCAGGATGTTCATTAACTGCCCAACAACCGTATAATAATGTTGTTAGAACCACAGTTCAATCTATGGCTGCTGTAATTGGTGGTACACAATCTTTGCATACAAATTCGCTGGATGAGGCGTTAGCTTTACCAAGTGAAGATGCTGTAGAAATTGCACTCCGAACCCAGCAAATAATTGCTCATGAGAGCGGACTCACAAATACAATTGATCCCCTGGCGGGGAGCTACTTTGTGGAAAGTCTGACAAACAAGATGGAAGAGGAAGTAGAGGAATATATTCGAAAAGTGGATCAATTAGGAGGAGTGATTCCTGCAATAGAGAAAGGATTTTTCCAACAGGAGATTGCGAATGCCGCTTATCAGTACCAAAAAGAAATTGAAGCAAACGAGAGAACTATTGTTGGAGTGAATGATTTCGCAAAGGATGAACAGATCAAGATACCAATTTTACAAATTGGTGAGGAGATTGCAGAACGTCAAAAGAAACGATTAGAGAAAGTTAAACAAGAAAGAGATTCAGAATCAGTTGTTAACACATTAGCCAGAATTCGTGAAGCTGCGAAAGGGGACGAAAATCTATTTCCCCTAATTTTGGAAGCTGTTAAATCCTATGCATCTATTGGAGAAATCTGTGATGTCCTAAGAGAAGTATTTGGAGAATGGAAGGGAGATTTGTTATTCTAAATAAGGAAGGAATATTATGAGTACAAACCAGAAGATACGTGTCTTATTAGCAAAACCGGGGCTAGATGGTCATGACCGTGGCGTGAAAGTTGTCGCAAGAGCGCTTCGGGATGCTGGAATGGAAGTTATCTACACAGGCTTGCATAAGAGTCCGGAGGTAATTATTGAGGCTGCATTACAGGAGGATGTAGATGTCATTGGCCTGTCTAGTTTAAGTGGTGCTCATTTGGCACTTTTTACTCAGATAATGAAGTTACTCTCGGAAAGAGAAATGGCTGAAGATACTCTTGTCATTGCTGGAGGAATTATTCCTGATGCAGACATTCCAAAGCTCGAGAAAATCGGTATCAAGGGTATTTTTGGTCCCGGTGCGGATACTGATGACATAACAAATTTTATCAGATCAAATCTTAAACGTACCATATAACTGTGATATTGATTTCCATAATCCTACAATATTGGGTTAAAACATGACGTCCTATTTATGTCAAAAATGCCATCAAGAGATTGATCCCGCCGAGTTGGAAACATTACCAGGGATTAGATGTATTATTTGTGGTCATAGAATTCTTTTGAAAAAACGACCCCCAATTATCAAACGATTGAAAACGGATTAATCAGTGTCGGACGACTGAAATCTCTAGATAAATTTATATTCTCGCATAAATTAGTGAATGTCAGCTGATTCAACCAGAAATTTGAGGTCTAATTAAAAAAATGGGTGAAATTTGTAAAACCTGTGGTTTACCGACAGAGCTCTGTGCTTGTTCGGATATTGCACGGGAAGAACAGACGAGTATTCGTGTTTATATCGAAAGAAGAAAATGGGGAAGAGAGGTAACGGTGATAGCGGGTCTATCAAAAGACATCGACTTGAAACCTTTAACTAAACGCCTGAAGAAAAAACTTGCAACGGGTGGTACGACAAAAGAGGGACGTATCGAACTTCAAGGTAATTTCATGCGATTAGTTGCGCCTATCTTGGTGAAAGAGGGTTTTCCTGAATCTTCTATTGAACTACGAGATTAATTCTGTAGATTTCTCTACCTCTGAATTCTTTTCAAAGAGATCTTCTTTACGTAAAAGAATATTTAAGGCCCTTACAGTATTGAAGGATATAGAAAAAAAGTAATCTTCACCTTTTCGAAAGGTGAGATTCAGAATGAATTCTTATTCCTTGTTACTTTTCGCTAGGACGCTCAATCTTGAGGTGTTTCAATTGCCTCAACTAAGTGCTTGCCAGAAATGACTTGGTCAATTGAATGAATCGAACCGTGTAAGTCATTAATTGCCTTTGAAATCAATTCGTAATCCATATTCGATCCTTCGAGAACCACTTTTAAATTCTCTGTTTTTGCATCTATTTCCACCAGAGTGCAATTTACGGCATTTACTCCATCAACTTGTTCTAGTGCGGTTGCAAAAGAAACAAGAGACGGATCATGAAGTTTTAGAACATCTAGCACCAGACGACGCACACCGCCGACCTTTGAAGTACTGCTTCCACCCTTCGAATCAGTTTTGTCAGACATGACCTCTGTGACACCTAAATTTTTTTCCTATTAGAATAGAATACTGTGAGTATTACTCAACGAAAAAGGTTTTTAAACCTTAGGAGAAGAATAAATAAAACGTGATGCATGGATGTCAAATCTAAATCGGTTTTTTTCACAGGAAATTGGGGTAAAACCAAAATCCAAAGAAACTCTTAAGAAAAAAAAGCCTATCCTTTTCACCCGGAATAAACTCCCCAAAGGACTCAACGATTTATCGAAGGAGGATTTACTAGAATTATTGGAACAGATTTTCCCTCTCATTCCAGGTTTTTTTTCAAATTTAGCTTGGACTAGACAAAAACTTCTTCCAAAGAATCCAAATATTACCCCCAGCGATCTAGCTAGCGAATTGAACATACCTTTATTAGAAGCATACTACATTCTGGAGAATCTTCAACAAACCTATTCTTCAGAAAGACCATCGGTTTGAAACATTATTTCTGCAATGTTTTGGTAAGAATTAAGTTTGTTTATGGCCTCAGTACACCCTTCAATTAAAGGTGTATTGTTTGATTCTTCAGCTTTTTGTTTTGCGCCCTCGAGTAAAGTTGTAGCTTCATTAAAATGCGCTATAGCTTCAGGCATTAGCTGATCGTATTCAACGACCGCATTACAAAACTTAGTCATTGCATCGAAATAATAAATTTGGGGTTGAAATGATGCAGAGAGTTCTTCACTTGGTAGCTTCGAAAGCATGCCATCCAGAGTTTTACGCGCATTGGTAAAGTTAACAGCAGCCAATTCATTATTATCTTTTGACATATGGTCTTTTGCTAATGCCTCGTAATACGATGACATCTGAATCAATTCCTGGAGTTCATATTCAATATTACTTTGAATTTTACTTAAAGATCTGTAGAGCTGGGCTGATTTACTATACTCCTTGGAGGCTTTGTCATAGATTTCGTTCTCAGATTGAATAATGCCTGTGGAAAAGAATTTTTCTGCTTGTTTTTCCAATTTTTGAATACCTAAACTTATAATTTGAACACGGGTTTTGTCAAAATCTTTATTACTAGTTTCTTGTCCTAAGAAACGAGCTTTGCGAAAGAAACGTAAAGCTTGGTACATTTCACTCGAATTTGAGGAAGAAATTCCTCGTAAATTGTATAAGAGACCCGTCACATAATAGATATTTCGTAATGAATCAAAATAATGAAAGTAATCCTGAGATTTCTGTTCAAATTCCAATTCATTTGAGTACCGTTTGATCGCTTCAGTATATAGGATCTCGGCTTGTGCTAGATCATTCTCTTCAAAACTGGTCTGTGCACGAATGTTTTGGACCCGAGCATCAGTTCTTAGCAATAATCGATCGATATCATATTGCCATCTAGAATAGACTTCTGGAAAATCTTTCTGAATGGTCGAAATTCCTTCTTGAACCTTCTGGTAATTATTTATTGCTTTAGAAATTCGATTACTGAGAAATAAAAATTCGCTATTAAAGAATAAACGTAAGTTCTGTAAAAGATGAAGATAGAAATCGATTTCTGGACTTTCTTGCGAGCTTAAAGTCTCATTCAATTCGTCACATATCTGAACTAATTCAGCAATTCTATCTGCTGAAATTTGATAGTCCTGAGTAAAGATCTCTTTTAATTTCGTCATAGCAATTTTTTCACTCATATATCGATCCACACTGACAGTTAAAATATGCACAAGTCTATTCTGGAAAAGAGTCAACTGAACATATCAACGTTCTGGTGGAGTAAGAGAATTCAACGATAAAAAACATTTTGATATTTTCTTTAAATCCTCTCTAATATAAGATAGCAACTAAACAACTGGTATAGGTGCAAGAAATGACTGATTGGACATCTGAAGAAGGTATTTCTGATGAAGAGAAAATTTATTATTACCGTAAGGCTGGACAGATAGGATATGAGGTATTAAATTCGGTCAAGGACATGATTAAACCCGGAGTTCCTATCATTGAAATTTGTGAAACTGCAGAAAAATTGATCATGGATAAAGGAGCTGAAGGTTTCGGTTTTCCAACAAATGTTTCTATTGATAATATTGCAGCACATTATACCAGTCCTTTTGGGGATGAGAGTTTAATTCCTGAGTCAGGGAGTATAAAACTTGATCTTGGAGTTCATGTGAACGGTTATATTGCAGATACAGCAGTAACGGTAATTCTCTCTGATGAATTAAAGGATCTAAAAAAAGCAGCTGAAGAAGGATTTTCTGCTGGTATGGAAATCATCCAGGCTGGAACACTTCCCTCAATGGTAGGTGGAAGGATTGAAGAAACCATTACCGGGTATGGATATAGACCAATTAAAGAATTAACTGGTCACAAATTAGGACGATATGAGCTGCATGGGGACAAAAGATTACCAAGTGTAAGTGCTCCATTTGACCCTGCAGAAGCATCCTTAGAGGTAGGAGAAGCTTATGCACTGGAAACTTTTGCAACTACGGGTTCAGGGAGTATTCATGAAATAAAAGGTTCAAGATACATCTATATGCTCCTTCCACGACGAATTGCGATCCGAAATCCCGTCTCGAGAAAAATATACTCTACGATATACAAAAAGTATAAAACACTTCCTTTCGCGGAAAGATGGCTCAGTTCATATGACCAATTTAATCCTGCGAGAGTTCGCTTCGCCCTACGTGAATTACTCAATAATGGTGGAGCTATTGTATACCCAACTCTTGCAGATGAAAAAGGAAGTTACGTTGCACAGTATGAACATACTTTTGTAATTACTGAAAACGATGGTGTAATTATCACAACGAAACCACCATTTAAGTTTGAAGTTCCAGAATCATTGACAGAAAATGGAACTGATAACAATTCCAAATCTTCTGAAGAGGAATAGCGAAATCTGCTCCCTGAAAAACTGTTTATTTTGACTCTGTATTATTCATCATTCGATAGAGGATAATTTCACTAAAATTTACTAATTTTTGAATCTACTAGATTCAATAACCTTTTTTTATTCCTCTTCTAGTTTAGTACTTAAACAAAAGAAAAGGATAATTCCGAGGATGTAAGAATACTTGGATTTGGAGAAGAATTTACGCCAAATTTTGATGAAACTTCGAACAGATAAGCTGATAGAAGAAAAAGTTCTACTATCACAGCTCGAGAAATTTGAAAAAATAACCAAGCAGAATATAGCATTACCTTCACCTCCCTTATTAGCAGTTTTGCAGACTGTTGACCAAAATCAGCTAATAACAGAATTAAATGCAAAAATGGAAGAACTAGAAGGAAAGATTGAAAGTATAATATCTTCTTGGGAGAGTAACAGAATATCAGATGACGAGGCACGTGGTAAAATCTCTTCTCTTGTGGAATTAAAACAGTTTTATGGTTTACAGAGAGAGGGTTTAAATAAATTTGTTATGGAACGATTAAATTTTCTTACATCCATTATCAAAGATTCTGGTCAATCTTTTCATGATTTCTTTTTTTCTGAATACGATGAAAACGCTTTAGGAATAGAACCAGAAGTAAAGAACACTTTCTTAGAAATTTGGATGAAACATCAAGTCGCTGACTATGATCCTAAAAAATCTTCAGATAATCTTTTAGTAAGCGAAATTATAGAGTCAGACATCTTAAAAGCATTCATATTACCAATTTCTGAAGAAAATCAAGTAAAATTTCATTTAGAGGATATTATCAAACCCTTCCCAGAAATCATTGATCAAAAACCATTATTTCGAGCCCCTGTAGAACAGAGTATAAAACCTGAAGAATCGATGCAAACAGAGTCACCTTCTTCCCAAATTCCCCCTGGTGACTCAAATCTGTGGAGATCAGTCGGACTTCTCGCATTCAATACTGAGAATAAGCCAATAGGATTAATTCGAGCTCCAATCCAGGTACGAAATGTACAATACTTACCAATTGTGTTAGAGGAATCACTTTCTTTCATGGATATTAAATCAAGGTATCTTTCATCCCTATATGATTTGGGGATAGATCTAAATACGACTTCCACAGAAAAAATCCAAAAGAGAATTGCTACAGCGTTGAAAATCCCCCTACAGCTTTCTTTTCAGCCATCATTTTTCAATGAATGGTTAAACCTCTTATCACCTGACTTAATGCCACTTAAACCAAAAATTGCTAACGTTTGGTTTTACAAGACGAACACAGTGCATATAACATCAGAAAATTTGATAATTATTGATGATGCAGATTTAGAAAAAATTACTTTACCTGCTTGGATACCAGCCTCTAGCCCTCATCCTTCTTTTCCTGTCTCAAAGGGTATGATAATTAAAGGTATAGCAGGGACCTATTTTGGTGAAATTTCGGGAATATTAAGTGAAACACCCTTCGGTCATTCATTGTTGGTTGAACGGGACATCCCTCCCTCGAGTTTATTGGATATATTTATACAGGGATTAGGGAAACAAAATTTAGCCGAACTTCGATTCTATTTGGCTAAACAATTGAAAGTTGGCGAAGGAGAAGTTTTTTCTCCCGATAATTTATGGAAAATTAACTTTCAAGAGAGACTATTACGTTCACCTCATGAGATTGCCATATCATATTATTCAATTGTCCCCTCTTGTGCATTTTTTATGGCACCTGTACTCAGAGCAAAAATTGGCATTTACTTCAATTCAATTTCCGAATCTTTGCGTTTCTTAATAGGAAAATCTCTGTATAAGAATGATACTCATTTTGGAACAATTTATGGATTTAAAGTTGAAGATAATCAGCTTTTTGTGCTATATTCTCCACTTTCGGCTGATCAACTGGTTCAACAAGTTGGGAGAAAACATTCTCATCAACATGTGGATCGATTTCGTAAGCGAATTTCATTAGCTCTCGCTGTTCCAGAAAATGAAAGCTTGTGGCCAAATAATCTGGCAGTATATTACCTAAATTTTATTTTTCCAATGAGAGAGGAATTTAACTTGCTACCAAATACTATGGCTGAAATTGAAGCAAAATTCGCCTTAAAGCTAATCTCTTTTTCGGAATTTGATTCAATTACAGAGGAAGGGTTATTCTGCAGATGAAATGCCTAAAACAGATTGGAAATGATACCTTAGTAACAATCAAAGTAAAGACGCGTCAATCAGAGGAATTAATTTTTCGAGAAGAGGAGGAAATCATCATCTTTGTTAAAGAACCACCAGTAAAAAATCGTGCGAATAAAAGAGTAGTAAATATGATGCGGAAGCAGTTTGGTAATCCCGTATCTATGGAAGCTGGTCATAATTCATCGATTAAAACCTTAAAAATATCTGATATTAACCCAAAACGAGTTTTAGAGATTTTAGGTTAAAAAAAAAGAAAAGAAGGAAAGAAATTCAAGTTTAGAACTGAATTTCACCCATCATCTGACGACGAGTAATTAATCCTTCAACTACTTCAGGGTTTGCTAAAGTCATTGTATTCCCAATGTCTTTCTGTTCTGCAACTGCTTTTAAAATACGACGCATAATTTTCCCTGATCTAGTTTTGGGAACAGCTGTAGCGAACATAATGATTTCAGGATAGACAGCGGGTCCAGCTACAGAGCGCACATGCTTTTGGATAACCTTTTTCATTTCATCAGAGGCATCTTCATCATTCATTAACGTAATATATGCGAAGATTGTCGATCCCTTTACAGGATGAGGATAGGGAATAACAGCGCTTTCAGCTACCTTTGGATGTGAGTTTATAGCGGCTTCAACTTCTGCTGAACCAAGACGATGTCCAGAAACTTTAATTACATCATCTGAACGACCTAGAATGAAGTAGTATCCTTCATCATCAATTTGGGCATAATCTCCTGTAAAGTAATGGCCAGGAAATTGTGCAAGATATGTATTTACAAATCGCTCATGATCACCCCAGACTGTTCGCATAAGGCCAGGCCATGGCTTATCATACGCGAAATATGCTTGAGTGTTTGGTGTTTCAACCTTACTTCCAGCTTCATCTAATAAGACTGGATTGATTCCGAGATAGGGGAAAGTACAACTACCAGGTTTCATTGGTGTTACAGCTCCTAAATTAACCATCATATACGAGCCTGTTTCAGTTTGCCAGTAGCTATCAACAATGGGACGACCAATGGGTTTTTCTCCACTTGATCCTTTTCCTACCACATCCCAGTACCATTTCCATTCTGGCCAGTTACATACTTCTCCTACTGTACCTATCATCTTTAATTTTTCTAAATTCCACTTTGTGACATTTTCGTCACCTAGTTTCATTAGTGCACGGATGGCAGTAGGAGCGGTATAAAAGTGAGTTACTCCAAACTTTTCACAAATTTCCCAGAAGCGACCACCATGAGGCCAGGTTGGAACACCTTCGTACATAATCGTAACGGCTCCAAGAGCCATTGGGGAATAAATAATTTGAGTATGACCTGTAATCCATCCAATATCGGCTGTACAATACCACACATCTCGGTTTGCAGGAGTATCACCTTTGAGATCAAGTAGACAGGAATAATCCCAAACATAATAATTTGTGGAAACTCCAAACACTAAATATCCAGCAGTTGTATGAACAACTCCTTTGGGTTTACCAGTTGTACCAGAAGTGTATAAGATGAATAATGGATCTTCTGCATCCATCGGTTCACTTTCACAGGTGGTAGACTGTTCTTCCATAAGAGCTAAAAAGTCAACATCCTTTTCGTATTCATACACATCACCGCCAGTAAGCTTGATAACTGCAACATGTTCAATTGAGTCACAGGTGTCAATAATCCCCTTAAGATTATCTTTCATTGGTCTATTCTTACCTGCTCTTCGTACTTCGTCAGCGACAACAAGAATTGTACATTCTGAATCATCGATTCTATCTTTTACAGATTCAGCAGAAAATCCTCCAAACACGATCGAATGAATTGCCCCAATTCGGGCACAAGCCAGCATAACAATTGCTAGATTTTCAATCATAGGAAGCCAAAGACAAACACGATCGCCCTTTTTCACACCTAATGACTTTAATGCATTAGCAGCTTTGTTAACTTCGTCTGTTAGAGATTTATAGGTAAATTTTTTTACAGAATCGTCTTCACCCATCCAAATAAGTGCTGTTTCGTCACCATAGCCTTTTTCTATCCAACGATCCAAACAATTATAGGTAACATTAAGTTTGCCCCCAACGAACCATTTTCCTACAAATTCGTCCTGTTCACCTTGTGGAGGTTGCCACACCTTCTGATAGGGGGTAAACCAATCGATCATTTTTGCTTCTTCAGCCCAAAATTCTTCAAAGTTTTCAACTGAATACTTCCATTTCTCGAAGTATGCGTCCATATTTTGAATACGGGCTTTCTCTGCCAATGCTGGCAAAGGATAATATTTTTTTGCTTTTTCTTTTTCTGTCTCAGTCAGCTCAGACATAATATCGCCCAGAAATTTCTTTAATTAAAATCCTGTATGAATGATGCCATTGACAAATAACAAATATTGTCAAGGTGGTGTTACAGAGTATTGATTAACTCTATAATCCAATTCAAATTAGTTCGTCTTAAGATTAAGAAGTTTATTTCTTGTATTGTAATTAATATATAACAGATGAATACTTTGTGACCGAAATTGAGAATAACTTGTAGAATTACATTCTTTCGGATAATTTCCCTAGCTGTTATTATAAATAACAGATTACAGTTGGCTTTGCATTGGATTTTTTTTTTTGTCTCCTTCCTGATAGTAAAATCTAAGTTAAAATACGACTTTATTGTATCCACTATTAATTTAACTTATGTCACTTTAAATATTTATAGTTCGAAAAATTTTCGACATTCAGATCATATTTAGAATATAGAACGATTCATATTCAAAATTGAAAAATTACTGGTGAGTAAACTGACAGAGACTTCCGAGACATTGTATAATCGGTATCTTGTTGTTATAGGTGCTCTTATTGTTCAATTATGTCTAGGCTCGATATATGCCTGGTCAATTTTCCAGACTTCATTGAAGAAAGCACCTTACAATTTGGGTACGTTCGAAAGCTTATTGCCTTTTGCCATTGGATTAGCAACTTTCGCCGTTGTAATGATATTTGCTGGAAAGTGGCAGGATAAGGTTGGTCCGCGTCGTGTAGCAACGACAGGAGGAATCTTACTTGGATTAGGATACATTCTGGGAACAGGTGTATCTTTTTTTGAAACTGATCCTAATTTAACTTTGATTTGGCTTGTGGTCACCTATGGTCTTATTGGTGGAGCTGGTATAGGATTAGCATATGTTTGTCCAATTGCAGCTCTTGTTAAATGGTTTCCCGACAAAAAAGGCCTAATAACTGGTATTGCTGTAGCTGGATTTGGTGCAGGTGCCTTAATTTTCGCACGAGTTGAGACTGCGTTTATCAATGTTATTTCTCGTGATCTAGATGGAAAAATTTTAGAAAGTGATATTGCTCCTGCATTATTAATCTGTGGAATTATCTATCTTATTGCTGTAGTACTTGGTGCACAACTATTGAGAAATCCCCCAAAGGGATGGATTCCTGAAGGCTGGCAACCTCCTGAACCTAAATCTACAGGTTTAGGTCGAGACTATGAATGGCGCGAGATGCTCAAGGTTCCACAGTTTTGGCTACTTTGGAGTATGTTCGTTCTTGCAGCTACAGCAGGATTGATGACATTGGGTATTCTGAAAACATTTCTTCAAGCAGCAAATAGTTCAATAGATGATAATCTTGCCGCATCCATTGTAGGAATTTTAGCGTTGTTTAATGCTGGTGGACGAATTTTCTGGGGATATACATCTGATAGAATTAATCGTGCCCCAACAATGATTGTAATGTTCGCTTTACTTGCATTAGCTATGTTCACATTTGGTTTCCAAACTGATGTCCTCCTTTTGACAGTAATTGCCTGTATCATTGGATTATGTTTTGGAGGGAACTTTGCGTTATTTCCTTCAACTACAGCTGATTTTTTTGGTACAAAGAATGTTGGGAATAACTACGGTTTCGTTTTTTCAGCATATGGAGTTGCTGGAATCCTTGGAGCAATCATTCCCGCAGTTGTGATTGATGCCATTAAAGGAAGCGGTACGGCAATTACTGGATCCTCATACGCGCCAGCATTTCTAGTGTGTGCAGTGGGAGCAATACTTGCTGTTGCATTAGCTGGAATTGCAGAGTACTTAAATCGAAAATAAATTTCGAGAGAATCTTTTTCTCTCCATTTTTTTTTACACAAGACCTAGTTTCTGAAAATCAGCAATTAGTTTCTGTCTCTCAAGCCAGGCATCTTGAATAGCACCAAGATCTTCTAAAATTTCATTTGTTAATCTACTACTGTCGGAGAGCATTCCACTTTCAATAGAATCATCGAATTGTTGAATTTTTTCATCTAATCGATCTATAACATCAATAATAGTTTTTTCCAAGGTGTAGAGATAACCTAAATCAAAATCTTTGATCAATCTTGAGTCGAAAAAAGTGCTAATCCCATATTTAGATCCTCTAATTAAATATCGTGCTTCTGTAAAACTGGAAACCAATCTATCTAGATCTGACCAGGTTGTAATCATTTGACTCATTAAAGCTGCTTCTTGGATTTTTTTGACATCGTCAGAAGAGGTTGATAATCTGCTTTCTAAGTATCCTCTAATGGATATATCTGAATTTTTTCTATCTGATTGTTTTTCGTAACACGCATATCCAGGAATTTTATTATTGAGCTTTTTACGTGCATCACTACTTTCTGGGTCTAGTTTTGGCATGGTTTCACACTCGAGATAAAGATTAGAGTTCCTCCTCTTCTAATAGCTCCTCTTCTTCAGTATCTTCTGATTCAGAAACATCACTTACTGCAGTTGGTTGAGGACTTGAACGGTCAAAATCGACTAGAGTATCAATTCTTTGTACAACACGTTGCATTACTGTTCTGGTTTTCCCGCTTGATAGATAGTTGAGAACTGCTCCAATAAGAATTAGGATGAGTGCCATATTTAGTATTGCAATTGTTTGAAATTCAGGTTGTGATAACTCTAAACTGTCCAATAATGCTGGGAAGATGAAGATTTTAATATTTAAGATTGGAATTTCAAGATTTAACATCCCCTCGGGTGCCATGACAAAGTATGAAAGTAAGATTACGGCAAACAATCGAAATAACATTGCGGGAACAAAATATCTGATTAATGAGGAGGTGTCGGGTTGGGCTGTTTGTGCTGCTAACTTTGATTCTGTTCTAGGATCACTTTGTTGAAGATTAGCAAGGTAAGATTGTAATCTCATCATAGACTTTGAATCACGAACAGTGTCCCCTCTTCTAAATACTCGTCGTTCTACCATTTCACGAAGATAGCTTGAAGCTAAGAGGCCGAACTTTTTTGATTGCATACTTTGTATTGATTGATCAGTAGTTGCTATTCCTTCTTCTGTTGGGACAAATGTACGAATGCGCTTAAGGTGTTCCTGTATCCGTTTTTCACGTTCAGCCATAGGTTCAATGATATTCAGAGTATACGAAGTTTGGAAAGCTACCTCGAGGAGTAAATATAAGAGAAAGCCTAAAGTAAAGATCGGGCTTAGAATCATTGAAGGTAACGAGCTAGTATCGATCTGGGTTGAAATCTTAATTTTCTGAGTAAAAATCGCTACAATTAATATCATTTGAAAACCTAAAAACGAATAGATCGCTAATTTAGTATCTCCTTCTCTCAGAAATCCGATACCAGAGAAGAAAGCAATTGGAAGCAATACTAAAATGATAGTTGCACCAATAAATACTGAAACGTCTGTGATGATATCAGCCTGAGCAAGATCTAGTGTAGAATGAGGGAAAAACCCATTAGCCGGATTAAAAATACTTACAAGCATCTGTTCAATGTCAGTAACATTAATTGTTCCTAAACTAGGATCTCCAAGAAAAGGAATAGCTGTCTTACCAGAAAGAATAATATTTGTAATAATCTTTGCTACTCCACCTAGAGCACTGACAAGCCCTTGAACAATTAGTAATAGATAATTTAAAATTTCAAATACTTTGGTGAAGTCAAACATTGCTGGATCAATGCTTGATAAGACAAGGAATCCAGAGAAAATAAATAAGATAATATAGACTACTCGGAAGAAGTATGCCGCACTTTGACTTGTTGCCATATTGATTACACCGAACCTTTTCCAACTTGTTTTCCTTTCATATAGGTTTTAATTACATTGGGAAGAATATCATCGGGACCAACATTGATGATCTCAACTCCAAGTCCTCTTAGACTATCCTCAACTTGTTTACGATAACCTAAATACTCCTCAAAGATTGCTTCTGCAATCGCTCTTTCAGTAGTCGATAAATCAGTTAATTTTGCTTCGAATAATGGTCCAAAGGGGGAAATTACTGTTATTCGATTTTTTGTAGAACGTGCACGTTTAGCTGCCTCTGTAAAGATCTCAGAATCAGATGATTCCAGATCAGTTAGGAATACGTAAAAGGATGCTCTTGGCAATCTCTGCATGACATAATCCACTGCAGCAAGAGGGTCTGAACGTCCTTCAGGTTCCACCAATGCAAGGATCTCTAAAAGTTGATGGAACATAGATTTGCTTCCTCCAGGAGGTAGATATGATGTTGGTCTATCCGCATAAGTAAGAAGCCCAAAAAGATCCTGTCGTTCCTCAGCCATTTTCATAACTAGCATTACTGAACGTATGGCAAAATCGAGTTTAGTATTATACGGAATACCGGCCCCCATACTTCCACTATGGTCAAGAAAGAGAACAATTCGAATATTCTTCTCGGCTTCAAACTCCCGAACCATTAATTCCCCTGTGCGACTAAAAGCCTTCCAGTCCAAGGATTTGAACGGTGCTCCAGGATAGTAACGTGCCAGTGCATGAAAATCGTCCCCCATACCTTTTTGTCGAGTTTTATGTGCACCAAACATTTTTCCTTGTTGTCTTCGTTTACTCAAGGCTTCCATTCTTCGAATATCTTCGTAAGAAGGGTAACACAATACTTCAGTATAGAAGTGTCTCACATCTTCCTCAAAGTAAAAACCTAATCTATCATGAATGATGACCTTAACTGGGCCGATCTGATATACACCCCGTGTGCTAACTTGTACAATGTAAGAAAATTCCTTTGTTTCATGACCAGCTAGTTGTGTGATAATGAAGTTTTCACCGAGGACAATTTCAAACATATCAGGAATAGCATCATAAATTTCAAGAAAATCTATCCGTTTTCTGCCCGTATTTTCCACTCTAACGGTAACGTGAACGTATTCACCAGCGAAAGCTTTTTCTCGATCTACCAATCGTGTAACACGGATTAGTGATGCATTAGCTGATGCTCTAAAGAATGGTAATCCGATAACACTAGCTAGGATTAGTAAAGTACCTAAAAACATACTGTAGTCAACAATAGGTGAACTATTCAGAATTTCAAATGCTTCTAGAAACTCCATTCCTTCAGGAAGACCAGCTGTTTGATTTGTAGACTGTTGAATTAACCCCTCTCCACTAAAGAGAATAGGAACCATTGTAGTAACTGTTCCAATTCCCTTAGCACTTAATCCAATTGAAAGAAGTAAGATTCCTCCAATTGCAATAAACGCACCACGAGACGAAAGCATTCAAGGCTACACCTTTACACTCCATTTAATTTAAAGAAATTCCTTGTTAATCCTCATCATCAATTTCTTCAATGTACTCTTCATACACCATTTCTTCTTCAACAGGATCAACAGGGATGGATAGACTATCTCTGATATCCTCTGAAATCCGAATTTGGGTTATTCCTTCTAGTTCAGCTTCAGGTTTGAGGATTAGACGATGATGGACAATATGAGGTATCATGAGAATTATATCGTCTGGAATTACGAAATCGCGTCCATGTATCGCTGCACGTGATTTTCCAGAAAGTAATAGACTTTCGCTTCCTCGTGGTGAACATCCAAGAATTAACCGTGGATCAGTTCGCGTTGCAACTGTGATGTCACGGATCATTTCTAATATTTCAGGACATACATACACACGTTTAACAACATCCATCATTGCTACAATGGTTTGAGGAGAGACAACTTGCCTGATTTTAGCAGGAACAGGTTCATTTTTGAATTTAATTATTCTTAGCTCATCATCAGGTGATGAGTGATGAATAATCACCTTTATCATAAATCGGTCAAGCTGAGCTTCAGGTAGGGGATATGTTCCTTCCTGTTCAACTGGGTTTGCTGTTGCTAAGACCACAAATGGCTTTTCTAATCTATGTGTTTCTCCTTCAATTGAAACTTGGCCTTCACCCATAGCTTCAAGCATAGCAGATTGTGTTTTTGGAGGAGCTCGGTTAACTTCGTCAGCTAGGATAACATTGCCAAAAATAGGCCCTTTCTTCAGACGAAATGTCCCTGTTTTTGGATTAAAGATGTTAGTACCAACAATATCCGATGGTAGCATATCAGGAGTAAACTGGATACGACTAAATTCGGTACCAAGACATTGTGAAAATGAATTGGCCATATAGGTCTTTCCAATACCTGGAACTCCTTCTAAATAAACATGCTTGCCTGTTAGCATTGCTATCCAAAGCATTTCGAATATTTCTGTTCTTCCAATGTAGACTTTCCGGATTTCTCCCATGATTTGTTGATACGCTCGTGCAATATCACTCACATCGAGCATTTCATAGGTGATTTCATCACTTGTGAAATCCTTACCCTTTGCACTGGTGTTACTCATTTCTTCCACTTCTTATTTATTAGCATGTATTACAGTATATTTTTTATTAACTTATTATAGATCCAATATTCTTAAGGAAAAAGTAGTGATCGAGGAATTCCTCCTCAGTTATTAATGATCGGGTATCGATTATATTTTCAATTAGTGTAAAGTTTTCTGCGAGATTTTTATAGGAAAAATTCTCTGGAAACTCATTTATTAAATAGGTCGCGATAACATCAGGAGTCAAATCCTCCTCTGGACTATAACGTTTGATGATATTTCGCTTCAGTCTTCTAAATATGAGTTCAAGGCCCCTAGAATATTGCCTGTATTCAAGGAACCACCTCATTTTTACAGCAAAGAAGCTCCTTCCGTAATAACGTTCGACTCGTGTTAATAGTAATGGTTTTGCTTGTGTTTTTCTTGGTATGAATCTACGTGATAATATTAGTGCAATTGGTACAAGAAAAATTGCGAATAGGGGAAACATTGTTATCATATCCAAGAATTTAAGATAAAGACTTAAGGGGAAAATCGGGGTTAATGGATTATTTGCTAAGTGTCCCTCATCAAAAATAATGGTCTGTCCTGGCCGCTCTTTCATCATAATTCGTATTACATTATCTGCAAATGCACGGTTGTCATAACGACTCGCCAGAGGATAATCTGCGTTATCAGAATCAATGTATTGGTTAATAAAGATTGAAGGATCAGAACATAGAATAATTTGACCACCTAATGGGAAGGGAAAGTAAACAAATACTGGGAACCCTATGTTCGGATTTCCCCATTCATTGAGATTTGGCTCGATATTGTTGACATCAGCTTTTGCACCAGAAATATCCGATTCCATCCATGCTTCGGTACTACTATAGAGAACAGCAATTTGAAGACTAATAGACATATCAGGGAGCTCAACTCCTGGAAATTGTTCACCTAAACTATCATAAGCTGAAGACGCCGAAGCTGGAAATTCTCCCATTGGAACCCATTTCGTAATATACTCAGTGTCATTAAGATTTGACTGAGTATTGTTTGGATCGGGATAGCGAACTTTCATGGTTATGATAGAAGCAAAATTTCCGATTACTCCAGTTCCACTTAGACCTGTGGTGAAATCAGTAACCCAAGGAGCAGGCATCTTATAAGTTGTTCCTTCTTGAGAAGTACTGGGAGATTGAAAGATTGGAGTAAGTGGGGTACCATCGTAACTCCCTTGATCCGCTAGTAAACTCCCATTAAATGCAATTCCTGCTATGGGAAATGGAATCGAAGTATTTTGACCAGATGTGCTGGTGTTCATACCGAGAGGATTAGTACCCCCCGTATCACCAAATCCCATTGAACTCATATCTAATTGAGAGATAAATCCTAAAAAGATTGATAAAACACTGAGGATATCATTTCCTGTCCCAAAATCATCTGCAATAATCACTCTACCGCCATTAATAGCATACATAAGTATAGCTAAGGATTCTGAAAAATCGTAATGAACAGATGGTCCAAGAATTATTAACGAGCCTTGATTCCCTCCAAGCTCTGTTTGATTTAATCGATTAAGGACGTTACTGCTTCCAACAATTGTTGATATCTCGGCCCCTTCCTCGACGAAAAGGTCTTTGAAAGTACTTGCACCGTTCCAACTGGTATTATATATTGAAAAATGTGTTGTGTTGTTAGTAAATAAAAATCCAAGCATTGATGCAGAAGCAAATGGATAAGATATGAATATGGCTAGAATAATAAGAGCACTTGTCGTTCTATTAATTTCAGCCATGGAATCTCACTTGAATTAAAGTATTTGCACCGTTTTTATCCGTTATTCTGACATAGGAATTTCTCCAATTGAAGTTGCCATTTGGAGGAATTGATGAAGCCCTGATAAGCCATCCTTGAATTCTTGATTGGTTAAAGGAGTTTGACCATATCGTGCTTTTTCAAATGCAATAATTATAGCATTAATTGCACTAGGATCAAGATCACCTCTGTTCATAAGCTTAACACCAAGCTGTCTTGCAGATTCATTGGGTGCACGACCTACACCGAGAAATCCTTCGGAAGCTAAAGTCATTGTTTGCCACATTAGAACAGCTGCATCCTTAAACATCTGTTGTCGTGCCAATTGTCTAATTTGTACAAGTCTTTGTTCAATTTCTTGTTCGAGAATCGTCTTTTTAGCTGCGGTAATTCCTAACGCGTCTATAATTCGTTCACGAAAGTAATAGACTAAAGCACTGGCGACTATTAACACAACAAAAGCTAAGATGTAGAGTTCCGGGCCAATCTGAGCAAAGAAATTTAATCCTTTCATTCTTATCACTAATCTTTTTTGTTATTGGGTTCTAATTTTTATAAATCTTAATATGTTAATATTGTATTGGTAGAGAGATATGTTAATTTTACCTCATAATATTTTTTTCTTATAATTGTTCTGAAATCAATTATTTATTTTTCATAACTATAGATCATTTCTATCCTTTTCGTCGAGCTTTTACACGCTCAAAGATCACTGCAATTCCAATTCCACTGCCTAGGGCAATAATATCTAGTAAGATAAACTGAATTAGGTCTATTGGGCGTAATACACCAGGACCGCCAGAAGGGGGTTCTGTTGTTGTTGAAGGAACGTCAGTTGTAGTCACTGGGTGCAGTATGACAAAATTATCTGAATCAACTGAACGACTGTTGCCTGTGTTGTCAAATACAGTGATTACTACCATATAGTTTCCATTATTCAAAATATCGGCATTTAAAGTTAGACTTGCATTTGTATCTGCGATTAAGGACACTTCTGTGTCAGTAGGATCGTAAGTTTGAAGTTCTGTGTTATCATCAGCATTGAATAGAGTAAACCGTATGAAATCCACATTTATCCCACTTTTGAGATCATAAAATGAAACTCCAATCTCAAATGTTCCTTCAGCAATAGTTGGAGGTGGATCTGCTTCAATCAATAATGCTGGAACTTCATCTTCTAATTCGATTGTTAAAACTGTTTCATTAGCATTTCCTGCTGTGTCCGAAACAGTTACTATTAATTCCCAAGTAGTTTGGAGTAAGTCGAATGTGGAATTTCTGATTAAAAAGGTGGTATCAAAGATATTCCAGTTATAATTAAAGGAATTACCACTTACATTTAGTGCAACATTGTTCAAGCTTAATACTGGCACATCACCTTGAGGTTGAATGTCTAAACTCACACTTGGATTATTTACACCAGAATCACGTCCCGTACTTGAACTTGAATCGGAAATCGTTCCAGAAATTAATATATCACCGTTGGAATTCATGGTAGCGTATACGGTACTATCTGAAGTTATGGAGGAAGCACTAATTGTAGCCATCGGATCAACAACGTCAATTACGGCATAAAAGGAAACATTACGAAGATTTCTGGCGTTATCATATGCAGTTATTGAGATAAAGTACGTTTGATCAACTGCACTAGATGTATCCCAGTCAAAAGTGAATCTGGTATTTGTGATATTGGTCATTGAAAAGCTCGCCCCATCAATAGTAATCATAATCGAGCTATAATTCATTCCAAGGGAAACATAACCTATACCAGTATCCCTATCTGGATCAAAAATATCAGCGAAAATTTGTGTTATAGGATTATTCGGCTGTGCGATAGTTTCTATGTTTGAAGGACCCATTAGAGTGATACTAGGTGCCGTATCGTCTATAGCAATCCAGTTAAAAGTAACTATAAAGGTTGTTGAGAGGGTTGTTCCATTATCTAATCTATGTGAGAGACTCCAAATCCATGAGACACTAGTAAACCCAGTAAAAGTGTGATCAAAATTAAATGCTCCACCACTTCCGGCATCTACTGACGGAAAACTACCATTCCAATCGTCATTAAGCTCTTTCCCCACTAATCCTCGATTGATCTGATCTACAAAATCTCCAAGAATATTGATTTGCCGATGAGAATCACCCACAATATAGTAGGTACCACCATTCGCAATTGGAATTGTAGAACCGTTTGCAGGGAGATAAATCTCAAACGAGGAAATACTAATGGCATTGTATACGTTTAATGGTTGTGCAAAAAATCGGGGGCGATAATGAATGAGTCCAGGTCCCCAAACGACCTTGGATCTAATAGAAATTCCATTTAATGGATAGGTAGTTGGTATTTGATAAGATAATGTGAAACTTCCAGAGGTCAGACTTCCAAAGCTTGGACTTCCTACTTCTTGTGAACCGTCATAACCAATATTACGCATTAAACCGATAAATTGAGATGAATCAACAATTGAATTTTGGTCGTCACGGATGGTTCCAGAGGAAATCACACTCTCTCCAACAAAGACTGAATTTCCATCATATCCGCTTAAGGTATGACCAGATATAGATAACCATGATATTAACCTAACATTTGTGATCGGATTACGGTTCTCTTGGGGAGTAGGAGTTGCCGGATCCCAACCATAGATTTGAATATCCTGCAATTGAGTAGATCCTGGAATCGTAATGATAGCTGAAAATTCCCCATTAGCATCAGTAACAACATTAGTTAGTGTTATCGTTTGTGAGGAAGGAATCGTGATATTATAAGCAAGGCGTACCGTTGTAAAGGGAACACCCATACTCGCTACTGGATCATAATAGCTACCTGAAATATTGACTGAGGTTGTCCCCCGATATACCTCGTAATAACCAGTTGTTGCATTTAAACCTGCATCTGGATGAGTTCCGTCAGTAATATCGTTAATTGGATCTTGAATTAGAACTTGAATTCGATCGACATTTTTTACTTCAAAATTAAATGTCGCTGATGAGATGGTATTTGTGTGTGAACCATTAACCCAAACTCCTGATAGCTCTCCAGAGGGCACAGAGGAATGAGATATATTGTAAGTTAATCCTTGTGCATCGCCAAAATGAGCAGTAGCATTCACTGTATACCATTTTTCGGGAGTAGTTCCTGTTGGCTGAAGAGAGAATATTGCTTTACTAACAGCTGAATCTTGGTAGCTTCCAACTGGAATGACATTCATATTGATGGTGGGATCTCCTGGAAGTTTACCATCTACTTGGATGGAAATATTAACATCATCAATATTCGGAAAAACTGTTCCTGCTCCACTCAAATAAAGTGTAAATTCAATATTTATCCATTCAGTCTGGCCAATTCGAGTAACGGGATTATCGGCCGGATAGGCAGTAATTTCGCCAAAGAAATATTGGGGATTAACTGTTACTGTTTCTTCGACATCTGAGTATGAGGTACTAGAATAGAAGCTGGGATTGGTTGCTTTTTGTCCTACCAACCAGACGCCAGGGTCTGAAGTTAAGTCAGCTGTTGCATTAATTACTATATCAAGGATTTTCGGGGTTGTAAGAAAAGTTGTGGTTAATTGTATCGTAACATAGCCTGAACCATTTGTCGTAGAGCCTCCTACATAGACGAAGGATACACCCGCATAGACTCCTCCAAAAACAACGCTTACATCTACTCCTGCGAGTCCTGCTCCTCCTCCTTCCTGCTGAACTCTAAAGTCTATCTCAAGAACATCTCCAGAACGTATCGTTGTATCTCCAGACTCATTTGTTGTTGCCAGAATGATCTCATAGGTTGTGAAATTTGGATCGATGTTTAGATTCGTGTCTTGTTTAGTTCTCCAAGATTTATTCCATTGGGCAAATGTAGCTGTTCCTTGATGTTGATCACCAATCCAACGGACTTGTGAATCATTTTCAAAATCAACTGTAAGGTCTAATATAATCGTTTTCAATATTTCAGGAGTAGTAAGGTAAATTGAATTTACTGTAACTTCTATCATTCCACTTGAATCAGTATACCGGTAACCGTTTGCATAAAGGGGATTTCGCAGAGCATTAAATGATAAAGAAACACCTGGAGTGACTTGATTTAATTCAATCTTCACTGGAACACCTGAGAAATCGTCTAGTGTTGAAGTAGAATTCACCTCAAATACGAGTGTGGATGATTCTCCTGGACGAATACTTGATGCTGTGATAGAATTTAGATGAATATCGCCTATCCAGAATTCAGGATCGATACTGATCATATCACCCCCCGATGATACATCAAGGGCTCCACCAGAACTTCTTATGTACATATGGAAGTTATTTGGATAACTACTGGGATAAGCTCCTCCAGGGAAGTCAGAATTGCGTAAATCTGCAAATGCGGTTATTATTGGTGTTTTAGATTGGTATGGGATTGGAAAACCGGCTGTGACAACAAATTGAACCATTCCGCTTCCATTTGTTTGTGCCCATCCTGTTCCATTATCGAGAAATCCAGTGCCAAATTGGAGATCAACTCCCGTTGGATACGAATCTAGAGACGCATTTATCGGGATTCCTGCAACTTGGTACACATCACTAGTGTATACGTAATCAATATTCACTCGAAATGTTACCAACGTCGAGTTTACATTTGGGGGATCGATCGAGGATGAGGGTACAGCAGATACAAGCTCCAAGCTAGCGATATCCATTTCATTTTGAACTGTAAAATTGGAAGTACTGGATACCCAGTTGGTTGTAGGATCTGATCCATCATAATTTTCTGTAAAATAACCAGAGACTGGATCTATTGTGGTGTTAAGAATGAAGTAATAATCATTTTCTGGAGTTGTTGGATAAGTAGTTGTAACATTTAACCGTAGCTCACCGTTCGTGTCAGTTGTCGTACTTGGTAAGCTGGTGGTCATATCTAAGAGATTGTAGTTTATTCCCTGTCCTCCATTAGGTATAAGAGTGTGTGTAGCACCATTACGGAGCTCTACATCAACAGTTAAGCCCGAGATGGGTGTTGTACCTGATTGAGCTTTGAGTACTACAGTTGCTTCCTCTCCCTGACGAAAAGTACTATCGCTGCTGGCAGTATTTACAAATCCTGGACTTGTTTCTGCAAGGGTAGAAAAACCACTAACAATGAAATAATCAACTTTGGCGAATGCGTTTACATTCTCGATCTCCGCTGTTACATTCGAACTCCCTCCAGGATAATATTGGTAGATAGAAACATTATCTCCAGGTGAAATCCCATAGGTATTGGTTAATTCAGACATATCAGGTATAGCAAATGATACATCGATAATTCCTTCAGTTAAATCAAAAGAGATTGATGGAACAGTGGGTGTACCATTCGTTTTTGCCGTTGTAATTAAGTGATTTGCGTCTGTAAGATCACCATAATCATGTTTATGCAAATAAATACTAATAACCTGAGAAACAATTGCTAAAGGTCCTGTTTGTGAACTATTAAATCGATTAGTGACACTGATAGTTTCTCCTGGGAAATAAATGGCTTTATCAGGATCAATTGATGTTATTGAGTAATAGGGAGAGTTTAGCGAATCCTTATTGCGATAGATCCCTGATTGGGGAACAGAGGGAGTGTATGAAAAAGGTTCACGTAAAGAAGTTAAAGATTGATTCGTTGATTGATCCTCCTGAGGAAGATTATATCCAAGAAAGGGTAAAAGGAGGGAAGACATAGTTAAGAGAGGAACGATTAGTAAAAACGAGTATAACGACGATAAACCTTTTAGTTTTGCTGACAAATTCAATTCACCAAACAGAGAATGGATTAGAACCAAGATAAACGTCGGAGTGTTCACTATCATTAAATTTGAGCCAGTAGTGAAGAAACTCTCCGTATAGTCGTTTTATGTAATCCTGTATTAATTAATGTTGCCTAATTCGGTTGAGAAGTTTCTATTGTAAAATATTACTATAGGTTCTTTCTCGTGACTTTTTTACACGAAATCTTACTCTGTGCCAGTATAAAAGAAAAATTGAGTTTATTTCCTGATATAAATCCTGTAAAGCTACGGTATTGTGACCTGCTAGAAGATCTAAAATATCTCCATATTTAAAATTCTGTTTCTATAAGTTAAACTTAACTACTTATATTTTCACGGAAAAATCTTCCTCAGTAGATTTAATAGTGTGTAAATCAGACAATTCTTAGGAATCAATACTTAGAAATATTTATCGTTATATATTAGTAATAGAATTAGAAGTTATCTTATTGTTAAGTAATACCAGCAATTCGAATATTTATATATGATGTGGGTTTTACTCTATTTGCGGAGTCATTCTTAATGGTTTTATTCAAGGGAAGTAAAGTTAAGAAAGGTCAGGAAGAGTTCGATCAAGGCATGGCTTATTATGAAACTCAACGATATGATGAGGCCGTGGAGAAATTTAAACGGTCTGCAAAACTCTTTAATGATGGTGATGAGAAAAAGTTGAGTAAAAGAGCTGAAGCATTCAAACTTTGCGCCTATGGCTATACCGATATGATCCAGATGAATTTCTTAGAGGCAATTCGTTCTTTTGGCAAAGCAAATGTAATATTCTCAACTGAAGGTTTTTTAGATGAAGCTAAACACGCAAGAACGGTTCAAGCACAAACTCAAGGAGAATTAGCTAAATCTAAGGCTCAGAATGGGGATTTCATTGAATCCGCCAGATTATATGAATCTGCGGGGGCATTATATTCAACCACAGGGTTAGAGATGGAGGCAGCCAAAGCTCGTGCGCGTTCCTTTGTTCAACGAGCTGCTGCAATGGAATCAGATTTTGACAAAGCATATTATTTAGAACGAGCCGTTGAGGAATTCAAGAAAGGTAGGGAAGATGCTACTCGATATGAGGCACTTGCATTATATAGTAAAGCCAAATCTCTTATTAGTGCTCGTGAAAACATGAAAGAAGCCATTGATTTACTAGTACAAGCCCACGAGAAGTATGTCAAGGTTGGAAGCACATCTCAAACCGAGAAAGTAAAACTCTTATTAGAAGACCTAACAGAACAAGTAAAGATTCGTCCATCTGAATTTGGAGTGTAACAAAAAACAAATAATTTAGCCTGTGATGATTTGTTAAAAGGCACAGATTACCAATATGAAGAGCGATGAGCGGTCTGAGGCTATTTTCCTTTTAAACTGGAGCCAAGCTACAGTGAACATCAGTATATTTCCTCTAAGGGATTTTCCTCTTATTAATCCTGGTGATCCACTAGCAGATATTATTGTGGATGAACTACGAAAGATGGACCTGAAGGATAGAGATATCATTGTAATTGCGCATACTATTGTTTCAAAAGCAGAGAATAAAGTTTTTGATTTAGAAACAATAACTCCAAGTCCGTTTGCGTTAGAGATCGGTAAAAGGCAGGAAAAGGATCCACGTAAAATCGAAGTGATTTTACGTGAAAGTAGCGAAATCATTCGTATGAATGATAATGTTCTGATAACAGCAACCCACCATGGATTTATCTGTGCTAATAGTGGAATAGATAAATCTAATACACCTGGAGAAACGGTAATCTCTCTTCCTGATGATCCTGATTCTTCTGCTAGACAAATAAGGGAGGTTATTAAGAAAAAATTAGAGAAGGATGTTGCTATAATAATCTCTGATACCTTCGGTCGCCCTTTAAGAGTAGGCACTGTTAATTTTGCTATAGGATTAGCTGGGATCGCCCCTTTAGAAGACATTCGGGGTAAAAAAGATCTATTTGGTTATGAATTAAAATCAACAATTATAGCAAGGGTTGATGAGGTGGCTGCAGCTGCGGGTATAGTTATGGGGCAAGCTGATGAAGGAACACCGATTATTATAGTAAGAGGGGTTGAATATTCAATCAGCAATGAGTCTGCACGAGAATTGATACGCGAACCAACAAAAGATGTCTTCCGATAAATAAAAAACAATAAGGGGAATGCTATTCCTCAGACGTTAGTTACATCCTACCGTGTTAACATAAGCGCCGATAGTCTAGTCTGGTAGGACTTCACCCTCCCAAGGTGATAGCCCGGGTTCAAATGGGTTTCTCTGTCGAGATATTCTGAAATTCCCGGTCGGCGCATTTAATCTCGAGTGGACTGATATTACATGGAAATATTGTTTGTTTTTCTTGGTTCTTTACAATATGACTTAGGTCATATGGAATTATCCCAGAAATTTGAGGAAGGTATATCTGTAAAGGCCGCAGTTCAAGAACTTTCCAAAATATCAGAATTTAAAGATATAAATAAATACTTCACTGATTCTTATGAATCCACAAGATCAATAATCATCTTTCTAAATGAACAGGATATTTCTGTGCTGAAAGGGATGGATTCTACACTTCAACAAGGTGACAAACTTACATTTATTCCAGTAATTCATGGAGGATAATTTTTACTGTTTAATAGGTAGGTAGCTAATAATGGGTAATCAATTAGAAGGAAAATCAATATTAACGCTTTTAGATTTAACACCTGAGGAAATTCGTTTTTTATTAGATGAAGCAAAAGATTTCAAGAAGAATAGAGAGAGATACATTCAATCTCAACCTTTAAAGGGAAAAACACTTGGAATGATCTTTCAGAAAAGATCTACAAGGACTCGTGTGTCAACAGAGACAGCTATGGCCGAGTTAGGAGGTCATGCGCTATTTCTAGGGAAAGACGATATCCAACTAGGCGTGAATGAATCATTATCGGATACTGCTATTGTTCTTGGACGTATGGTTTCTGCTGTTTTAGCACGAGTTTTTGACCATGAAACTGTAGAAACTCTTGCAAAGCACGCTAATGTTCCAGTTATTAATGCATTGTCTGACCAATTTCATCCTTTGCAAGGTTTGGCTGATATACTAACGATAGAAGAACATTTGGGAAAATTAAATAACGTAAACCTCGCATGGATTGGAGATGGGAACAACGTTTGCCATACTCTCATGATCGCATCAATTAAAATGGGAATGAAGATGAGTGTTGGTACACCCATAGACTATATGCCTGACAATAGTGTAATTGAATATTGTAATTCAAATGCTTCATTTTCAGAACAGATAACCGTTACAAATGATCCAATTGCGGCAGTTACTGACGCGGATGTTGTTGTTACTGATACTTTCATCTCCATGGGACAGGAAACAGAGACAAAAATGAAATTGAAGAAATTTGACGGATTTCAAGTTAATCAAGACCTAGTAAAACATGCGTCAAAAGATTATATCTTTATGCATTGTCTCCCACGTCATAAAGAAGAAGTAGCTGACGATATTATCTATGGTGCTCATTCTGTTGTATTCGATGAAGCAGAAAACCGTTTACATACTGTTGCAGCAGTATTAAATAGCATAATCCAAAAATGAATTCCTAACTATCAAAAATCAATTATTAAACGACAGATAATTAAGGGAATTAGTTATCCGAATCGAAGGATGGCTAGTTAAAGTACTAACAGAGGTTAAATAAGTGGTTAATACTCCAATATGCAATTTTTGTGCTAAAACTGGGGTGCTATGTAAGAAGTGTAAGCAGAAACTCCGTAAAAAGAAAATCAACCAGCTAGATATAGAAATCTCTAAAGCATTTGCGAAAATTGAGTTACGTTTTGCCAAACAATTGCAAAATGTTACTTTCGAGAGAGCTCATAAGATGAATGGATCAGTGGTACTTTTAACAAGGAATGGACATGTGCTGATCGAGAATGAGGAAATACTGGACTATTTAGAAAGTGAACTAAGACAACCTATTGAAATAGTAGAAAGAAAAGGGGATACACGTACTACTTTTGCCCAATTCTTTTCTCCATTAGATATTGTGGAAATTGATCAGATCTTTGTACCACCCGAAGGCGATGTTGAGCTACGTATTACCTTAAATGGAAATCCAGATGACTTGAGGTTTCCATTAAATCAATTAGAGCAAATTGCAAAGCTAATCTCGAAAAATCCTGTGAGAATCGAGATTCAATGAAAGAATAAAACTTCAAACTCGTTTACCAGCAGTTAATAACGCACACCAGTGATATTATTCTCCAAAGTACAGATTACAGGAAGAATAAAAAATCAGCAAGAGAAAAACCTATCATCTGTAAGAAACCTTGAATAAAACAAATAACTCCAATTGTTACCGAAATTATAGGGCTGGAGAGAAGTTCCGCGATGAGGAGATATAGATCCTCAATCATTCGGATTGATCCGTAAATAAGGAGAAATATTATGATAAAAACTCCTGCCATAATTTTAATCTGATTTGCTCCCAAAAAAACAAGAACTGCCGCACCGAGAAGGCCTAATGCCAATGATAGAAATGTCCCAAATCTAAAATTCTTGATTGGTCTCAAAATAAGGACAAGACCTAAAACTCCCAAACAGATTAGAGTCACTATATCAAAAGATGAGGGTAAACCTATTGGTTGATAATTAAGGTAAAATGCACTTCCTATCATTAGAAATGAGATAATTCCGACGGGAAATCCTAGGAGAGCAACCTTTTCAGTGAGTGAAACTATTTCCTCAGAATCAGAAACTGAAGATAATCGAATCAATAACCATGAAGCGGCCACACAACCTCCCACTATTAGGAGGAGAAAATTCAAATCCACCAATAGGAATAATCCATCATCAAGTGCCAAAATTAATATTCTCCTTTGACCTAGAAGACTAGTTTTTTTGTCTTTGATCTGCTTAAAAATCCTTATACTTATAAAATTGCTGATTGGAGTACAAAAGAAAGCAAAGTCCTCCTTTTCTTAAACTCTCCTTCATGATTTCAAATTTAAATCAACTCTGATCCCTAATTTTTATCCCCAATCGACATTTCCTTAATTTAGATTGGTTGCCATCCCACAAATATAAAGGAAAGAGCGAGATTTAAGAGTAAAACAAATAAGGCGAAATATTTTATCTTTGAATGTAGAGCTTTGTTGTTCTCTCCAAGAAAGAATGCAAGTAACTTATCACCATCTAGGAATGGAACTGGTAATAAATTCATTAATGCCAACATTAAGTTTAATCCTGCAGTAAAGGACATAGTATTCAGTATCCAATACGGGAGTAATCTTATAAATAAAAGATTGGATAGAAACTTTGGTTCATGATAATTTTGAGTGTATATTCCAACATAACCAGTGTTATTATCTAAGTTACTTCCTGTAAAATCCGATTTATTTGCCGTTCGAAGAGTTATCGGATCTATATTGCCAGAAAAATGAAATGTCAGAGTTTGATTGATATAAACTGTAGTTTTTACGAAATAGGAGAATTCTGAAGCAGATTTTAGTGACCAGTATCTTTCACTCCCATATAAATCCCCCTGTATTCCTATAATCACATACCCAGCACGAATACCTTCTAACCGTGCGGGTGTTCCTGGGGAAGTATCTACAACAAGTACACCATTTGAATCTGGATTGTAAAATAGTGAATGAAAGAATGGAAATCCTATTGGTGCAACTAAGAGGAGAATCAAAATAAAAACCGTCATATTGGCTAACCCTCCAGCAGCCATAATTCTCATCTTTGATCTCCTTGAAGCTTCTTCTATGTCCTTTTCCTCGGGTTCAACAAAGGCTCCAAAAAAGAAAATAAAAATAAAAATACCTGTACTTTTTAATGAGACTTTTTCATTTATTGCAGCAATTCCATGGGCAAATTCGTGAACAACTGCACCAATCATAATTGCCACAATTACGTAGGGTAAAACTCCGAATGATACCGTTACTCCAGGGATTACAGGTGTTACGGGGATAGGAGCTACATCACTTGATTTAGGTAGGAAAAATGAAACAATATTTATTGAGAAAACTATTAGCCCTGTGAATAGAATACCAAGGCCTGATATTACCCCAATATCCCAAATAAGCTTCCAAATGTTCTTTCCACGTCCCCCAATTTTAGAAATTATATCATTAAGCCTCGTTGTGTGATAAAATAGAGTTCCCAAACCAATCCTTGGATTTGAGACACTAAACCATTCTATTCTTGAAATACCTGATAAAACAATCCAAACGAAAGCAGTTAGGAGGAGGAAGATCAGCGCGTCCATAGTAGTCCCCGAAAAGTATTTAATCTTATTAGATGTTAATGTTCTCTCATTGTGTCAGTTTTCGTCTCTAATTGTGTATTAATCATATTCAGTATTTGTTTTTTTAGGTATGAATCTAAATCTTCGAAACCTAATTTTGGTCCCAACTTATAGTGTAGCGAAGAAGAGCGATGATACCTCCAAAAGTCTTCAGTTGGGTTGCTGAATCGCTTTGAGATGAAATAATTACGATTTTTCCCTTCGTTTGCTCGATAATTTTCAACAGTTTTTGTATCTCTGAAATAGGGGCCTGATTGCTTCCATGAAGATAATGATCAATCATTAAAAGTGTTTCAACGACTCCTGTTTCAGCAATTTGCTTAATATGGGTGTAACCATAAGCAATGTCTCCCGATCCTTTGCTGATTCTTTGTAAAAATTCCTCAATATCTCTTTGCTCCTCAATTATCTGGAAATCTTTTGCTAATTTATCTAGAGCTTCTGATTTCATGAGCTCAAATAATCCGATTCGATTTCCCCCACTAGATGAACTCCCAATGACCACATTGAGATTTTCTTTAGGAAATGCATCCCTTAAATATTCAGATAACCGTTCTTTTGCGAATCCTGGTCCTCCAATGAGTAAATTTTTCGTTTCTGGTAACACACTACGTTGGACAAGCTGTGCAATATTTTCAAAGAATGCGCTGGATTGTTCTTTACGTACTTTTGCCTTAGAGTGTTTTCTACTAATCCCAGATTTTTCTTGGAATATAACATTTAACTGATAATTATCTAAGATGCCAATACATACTTCATTATTATCTACGGTGAGTAACCCGATTTTCGGTTTAATTGATGCTTTTTCAGCATCTTTCAAAATTTTCAGGTAATATTTCGACCATTCAGCTTTAAAAACAGTTATTGTATCAGATATTCCAATATTTAGTGTATGATATGAGCCAATTGAAACATGTTGCTCGGGACCTTGAAAGATTTTACCTTTTACTCGTAATCGATTGCTAGCAACGCTTTCCTGAAATTTTTGTCCTTCTACATCTACTCCAATAACCATGGTAACCCTTTGACTTTCTTCTCCAGATCTACCCTCGGTTCCAGACCTTCTGATCCGACGAGAAGTCTTTGCAATGACTCTATCCCCATTAACAATTATTGTTGACAAAATGTACAAATCAGTTGGTGATTCTGCTCGTAGAATTACTTGATTTGTCCGTAAGTCAGATTTTATTATACGCATTTGGAGAAACGCCTTCTAGGGCATGTAGTTGTTCGTTATTTAATATAACTTTAGTGTAGAAGTGATTTTTTCGACCTCAAGTTGATTGTGGGGTCCTACTCCAATTGCTGTTGTAGTACCTGGAGGTAGTTGGGTTCTTCCAGCATCATTAATTTTGCTTACAAATACTCCTTGTCTCCTTATTCGTGCCTCGATTTCTTCAAGTTGAGCTTCAGAATCGACCGCAAGGACTACCTTCATCTGACCCCCATTCCACCACTGATTAAAGAGAGTAGGATTTTGTCTCATTATTTTAATTGCGGCACTGACTGCTGCATGTGAAGCTTGTGCCGCTGCTTTCCCCTTGGACATTTTAAGGTCTTTTCTCAGAATGAGGATTTGCTTGAGTTCTACCATTCTTTTTTCCTCCAGTTCTCAACTATTGCATTGGAAATAATTTTGTAGGACCTAAGAGATACCCTTCAATAAATATTCGGAGGAATACTCCTCAGTGAGGTACATGGACATCATTAACAGGTTCAAGTGGTGTCCGATTATGAACCCATCATCAGTATAGGTCAGTATCATCATTCTGGTGATTATAGTCAAGTTTGCATCAATTAAGGCAAGTGATCTAAATATCACCATGTTATACTGAAGGATATCTCAAATATTGCTAATAAGAGGTTGTTTTTGGAGGTGATTTAATTCTTTAGAATTATTTGGAGATGAATCCAACTTGATTAAATTTCTTTAAAAAATAGATCCAGTCGCTAGGCAACTAGTTCTTCGCCCTTGGTAATTCTTATCCTGCATGGAGTGGGGAATTTTGCTTTTCCACGGCGAAGGGCATCTTTAGCCATTTCTAGATTTTCAAGATTAGTACGTACAAATAATAATCTATCCTCTTCATATACACGGGCAGCTACACTAATTACTTTGCCAAAAGCTTTTCGCATTCCATTTTGAATACGATCTGCTCCTGCACCAGTCATCATCTTATTTTCTCGAATACGATGATGAGGGTAAACACAAATTCGATAATGATAATTTTCTCGACCAAGATTTCGTGTTAAGAATCGATTCACGTGTATCCTGGCTGCTTCTAATGCGTTGTGTGAGATTTGACATCGTTCTTTAGCAATTAAAGACACTTCTATAGGAAAATCTGTACCTGGAGAACCTAGATCAAAAGTACGAATTTTAGGGTCAGGTCCACCTTTTATGAATTTTTTGCGCGTAAAGGGTGGGCGGTCAATACGAGTATAGCAGTGAGCTGGTCTTTTTCCCATGAGTATTCAACTTTGTAAGTTTAATGAAGCTGGAGCGAATTTCTATGTTATTAAATAACAAAGAACGTCGTCAGATCCTTATTTGAGCAATATTTAAGGGAGAATTTTAAATCTACTTCAAGTTGAGTTCCTAAATAAGGAAAAATCTTCTTTAAAAAAAAGACTTTCTAAGTTTTTCTATGGTAGAAATTCCGAATTCGGCAGTAGATAGAATAATCAGAAAAAGTGGGGCAACAAGAGTTTCAAAATCAGCAATACAAATCCTTCAAAAAGAATTGGAGGAGTATGGAGTGAAACTTGCCACTCTTGGCATAGAAATCGCATCACATGCGGGTAAGAAAACAATTGAAGGTGAGGATATCACACTCGCAATACACAAAGTGAAATTTTTACTCTAATAAACCCACGAAAACGCAAGTACTGAACCCATAAATTAAAAAAATTGGATGATGGAGGGATTTACTGTAAGTATTAGGAATTAAATTAGATCCTTTGATTTAGTTCACAAAATAATGATAATAACAAAGGATATATTTCAAAACACTCAAAAAAAGTGGATAATTCAAACTACAAACTTCCCTTAAGAATAAACAGGTGTCAGTAATCAAGAAGACACCGAGAAACAGGGAAAATATACCGATGTTTACAAGAACATCATTAAACTGCGCTTGAAACCGCATTTCATGATTATTACCTAACTAATTAACACTAATCATTTCACAACCTAGTGGAACTTAAATACAGATGTTACTCGAACTTTCGTAATAGGAGTGGGTGTTGTTTCATCGTAGGAATTTGGAGATGAAACTTCAATGGCAAATGAAGAAGATATCGATACTAGTACTGTAAAATACTTAATTCACGAAAAATTTTCGATCAACGGAGTAGCAGAGCGCTCTGATATAATTGGGGCATTATTTGGTCAGACTGAAGGCTTGATTGGCGAAGGACTTGATCTACGTGAATTGCAGAAAACATCAAGAATTGGTAGAATTGCTGTAAAGCTACAATATCAAAAAAGACAAAGAAAAACGACCGGAACGTTAATTATTCCCTCATCACTTGACCGTGTTGAAACTGCACTATTAGCAGCCGCTTTAGAAACAGTTGATAGAGTTGGTCCTTGTGTTGGGAAAATCAATCTTTTAAAGATTGAGGATGTAAGAGAAAGCAAACGTCGACAAATAGTTCAACGTGCTTCTCGAATTTTGAAAACATGGGATCACGAAGTAGCACCCGACTCTGTATCAGTTCTCGATGAAGTTTTGAAGGAAGCACGAATTAGCATAATCCAAAAATTCGGAAAAGCAGCATTACCTGCAGGACCTGGAGTGTTGGATAGTGATAATTTAATCATTGTGGAAGGACGTGCTGACGTAATAAACTTATTGAAACATGGCTTTAGAAATGTTATATCTGTTCAAGGAACCGATGTTCCACCTGAAGTCGTCGACTTAACAAGGAAAAAGGTTACAACAGCGTTTTTAGACGGAGATCATGGAGGTGATCTTATCTTACGAGAATTAATTCATCTTGCTGATCTTGATTACGTTGCTAGAGCTCCTGCAAATTTAGAGGTGGAAGAATTATCAAGTAAAGAGATATTGAAAGCTCTTCGTACAAAAATTCCGATCGAACAAATCATGAAAGAGCTAAATATTACTCCAGAAGATGATGATGAATTTCCTGAAACGACTGAAACAGATACTGATCTTGTGGCAAAAGAAATCCCTATAGTTGTTAGACGTGATCCTGAACGTACAAGTTCAGCAAAAATGCCTGCAGAATTTCTCAAAGTTGTGGAAACTCTTCCAGAACAACAAGCAACCCTATTTGATAAAGATTTTTCGATTATTGAGGAAAATATTCCTATTAGTGATCTTCGTGATAAAATTCTGAATACAGAAAATATTGCAACGGTAATTTTTGATGGAATAATCACCCAGAGACTCTTGGATATTGCCTCAAATCGGGGAGTTGAAAATCTAGTGGGCGCTCGTCAACATGATATAACAAAGATCCCCCTGAATTTAAAAATCTATACCGCTTCGGATTAGAAAGGATTTTTATCAATTCTTTCCTTTTTTTTCTTTTCAAACTAATAAAAGACTCTTTCTTGAATTATATAATGGATCTGTCGCCCCTAACACTAACTCTGCGACCACACTTACGGGAAGATCCCTCATTCAGTCTAGTTCTCTTATGCAGGGCCTTTATGATCCTTACACCTGTCGCTTAGGAGGGTTAACCCTATCGCTCATTGTTGGGTGACACACCCATCCTCATGCGAGAGCCCGTCTCCTAATTCATATGGTAGTAATTGCTCAGGATATCTCTACTCATTTGCACTCCGAATCATCTTTACTCATCGTGTCCTCGAGAATAGAATTTATTCCATCCTTGCATTTAGTATTTGGGATATTCAAATAAATAACATTTTCCACGTACAATTATATCGTGGTAATGCAAGAAGAAGTAGTATTCAGTGATTGAAACTTGGTTAAATATGAAAAATTAGGTTTAGGTGGAACTTTCGACCGTCTACACTGTGGACATAAATTAATTTTAGATATTGCATCTTACTATTCAAAATTTATCCAGATTGGGCTAATTAGTGAAAATTATTTGCGAAATAGTCCTAAGAAACTAAACGAATTCATCGAAAGTTTTGATAAACGTCAGATGGCTCTCATTGAATACCTGAAAAATCGGAATAGTGAGTGTTCCATTGTAAAAATTGATTCTCCAGGGATGGACAAACAAATAGCAAGCGAATCTGATTTAGCTGTTCTATTAGTCTCCCCAGAAACTTATTTAGGAGCATTAGTGATTAATTCTAAAAGAAAATTACTGAATAAATCTCCACTAACTATCATTCTTTCCACTCTTGCTACTTCTGAAGAAGGAAGTAAGATGAGTAGTACAAGAATCCGCGAGACTCTTTTTGAAAACACAGAGTGAATTATGGATAAAAGTGAAAGGATCCTCTATACTCAAGATCATCATCATTTAGGGATACTCTAAGAAGTACTCCTTATCGGTAGGGCTAGAGACATCATGGGATCCTTCCGATTTTTAGTTAGCACTTGGAATTTATAATTCTTGTTGTTTTAAGTTAAAATAGGATTTTCACAAAGACCAGTAGTCCGTTAATTCGTTCTTCGAGTGTTGGATTGTTATTTTTGTCTCTGCTCTCGCAGTAAGCGCAGGATCTATTTTTCCTATCATCTTATTTTCTTTGATAAAAGGGGAAATATATGCTGAAACTAATTCGGGTAAAAGATTGATATTGTATCCTCCTTCCAAATAATGGGCGCACGGGATATTTAGAGTATTCGTGATTTCTTTAATTTTGCTACCAATATATGCAAACCCATCAGTTGTTACCCCCATAACTCCAATAGGATCTCGTTCATACGCATCAAACCCTGCACTAATTGCTAAAAATTCAGGTTTAAACTGAGTAATTATGGGAGTGATAATCTCATCAAAACAAAGTTCAAGATCTGCTTCAGAGGCTCTATACCCGAGAGGGATAGGAACGTTATATCCACGTCCTTCGCCTATTCCGATCTCGTCGGAAAATCCGCAACCAGGATAAGAGATTCTAGGATCTGCATGTGTACTAATATATAGAATATTAGGATTTGCTTCAGTGATATAGGCTGTTCCATTTCCAAAATGATGATCAAAATCCAATATTGCGATTCGTTGATATTTTTTCTTATTAAGAGCGATTTGACTAGCTACAGCGATATTATTGAAAATACAGAATCCTTGAGGGGTGTGTTGAGTAGCATGGTGTCCTGGAGGACGTACAAGGCAAAAAACTGATGAATTTTTTGTACTCTCAAAGATTGCTTGAGTCCCAATTTGAACGGCTTGCATTGCTGCCTCATAGGAGTACCTATTTGCCGCTGTGTCTGCATCGAAGTAAAAATGACCCTCATAATTTTTTGTCTTTTCAACTAATGTATGATAATCTTCTGTATGAACAGAGAGAATGTCTGCCTTTTCAGCCATTTTGTCTGAAATCTCGAAGGAAATCGTATCACTTAAATTTGAATTAACCCACTTCTCAATCATTTCAATCCGTTGTGCTGATTCGGGATGAAATCTCCCATTAGAATGCTTTTTTGCAAGGGAATTACGAATAAAACGGACTGAATTCAAGATCTAGATCACTTTCCTTCTGAATTATCCAATAGAATGAATTCGACTTGAATGAGGAATATAAAATTTTTTGAATATTGACATTTACCTTTAATAAGTAAAGATTTAATTATCTTATCAAAGGTTTCTACATAGCTTAGATAATTATCTCAAAATACTTTCGAATAGAATATAATCAATGGAGAGAAACTCAAACTATGGCTGGAAAAAGGATTGTAATCAAAAGCATTCATTGCTCTCTAAATCCCTCCAACCAAGAAAAATCTCCAGGATTCCAAGTTACTGGTTACAAAGAGTTAAAAACTGAAGAGGGATCAGAAAAGATTGGTTTTATCATTTCAGGCATTAGAATTTTAATTTTTCAACAAATCAAAAACTTAGGTGTTCGAACACGTATTAAATGGATCTCTAAAGGTTTCGAAATCAGAGAGGAAATCCATCCAATATCAGAGGTCGTTGCTGACCCGCAGAGAAAGAATAATATACTATTTGTCAGCAAAGATGATAATTCAATGGTAGTTATGCAAGGAGAACCCGTTTTGAGGGATAATGGATTCGTAGGTCAGATAATCAATGTTAGTTGGGAGATGAGTGAGGTTTTAGTGTTACCACATAATAATACTATTTTTCATTGTGTCCTAGATCCAAAAAATAGCCGTATAGATTGTATTGTGAAATAAGAATGGATTCAAAAATTAGTTTTTTTAGACCTTTTGAATTCAAATGAAAGCTTTTGGATTAGTTAATTACGATAGAGTCAATTGTTGCTTCTGTACCAGAGATAATATCTGTTGCATAACTCTGACATTTCGGGCATCTAAACACAGGAGCTAGTTCAGTATGCTTTTGGGGAATGTCTTCAATTTTTCCCTCAAAGCTGCACTGCTGGCATTTAAGTACACCTGAAATCCAGATGATTTCTAGTTCTGTTTGTTCAAGTAATTCCGACTCTTTTTGAAGAATGTCAAAACAAAACCTAAATTGATCTTCCTCAATTAGAGCAAATGTCCCGAATTTAAGTATAACTTTCTTAATTTCTTTTGCTCCTTGTTTTTTTGCAATTGAAATAACAGTTTCTTGTACTGATTGAGCCAGAGAGAATTCATGCATAGAGGATCATTTTATCTCTCACAGAAGAGATAAAAAAAACTCTTTCTCTTTTTTAAAACAAGGATTACACATGCCCCGAGTAATTAATATCTCAATTGATCAGAAGATTCAAGAAAAAAATGATCTTATCGCAAGTAGAATTCGCCAGAAAAGACAAGAATTAGATATTCCAATGATTGACATAATGGGAAGCGTTGGATCTGGAAAAACTTCGATCCTAGAGTACTTCTCACGAGAATATTCTATCGATAAGAAATTACTTGTTATTAATGGAGATCTTGCAACGGATATTGATGCACAAAGAATTAGTCGATTTGGAAGCAAATGTATTCAGATTAATACAGGACGAGGGTGTCATCTCATGGCGTTTCAGATTGAACAGGCTCTTAACGCACTAGATATTGCAGAATATGATTTTATTTTTGTTGAAAATGTCGGAAATTTAATTTGTCCCTCATCAACAGATGTTGGGGCCGATAAGAAAATTACTGTTACCAGTGTTACAGAGGGACCATATGTGTTTCGAAAACATCCTGTTACTTTTAGAATGAGCGATTTAGCAATTCTTAATAAGGTTGATTTGGCCTCAGCAATGGATGTAAATATTGAGGAAATCATTAATGGATCTAAAGAACTGTACCCTCAACTAGAGGTAGTTCCTACGAGTACGAAAACTGGAGTAGGGATGGACATCTTCGCAAAGAAGATTGGTCTGAATTAATTTTAAATTGCTGGCCAAAGACTAAAGAATTAATAAAGTAACCAAGAAAAAAGAAAGAATATCCTCGGATTTTTTTAAAAAAGTCCTAGGAATTTCTTTTTACGAGTTTTTCCTTCTCCAGAGTCTTCTTCCCCTTCTATTGAGAACCGTGCGGAAGGTAGACTATTTCTTAGATCGTCTTCACCTCGGTTTTTTGAGGAAATAACCGAGAATGGTGAATCTAAATCAGCGAGAAGTGATTCTAGATCACTTTTTGAATAATAAAGTCCTTCGTTCTCTGTTAGGGGTGAATGCACATCACTTAATACTACAATTACTCGAATTTTATTACCAAGATCTGGATCAATGGTTGCTCCCCAAATGATTTCTGCAGAATTATCTATCTCAGTTGCAATTTTCATTACTGCTTCTTCTGCATCCTTTAAAGCAAGGCCTTCTCCACCAGATACGCATATAAGTCCTTTTTTAGCCCGACTAATATCTAGATCATCCAGCAAAGGATTTCTTAATGCTTCATAGACTGCCTCATCTACTTTCATTGATTGATGATCGGATTCTCCTAATCCAATCATTGCCATTCCACCTTCCGTTAAAATCTTTTTAACATCCGCAAAATCTAAGTTGATGAGCTGTGGTTTTGTTATCAGTTCTGTAATAGCCATCACCGCTCTTAAAAGGACAGCATCAGCTATTCGGAAAGCAGCCATCATCGTAATGTCATCAGAAAGTTGAAGTAGTTTCTCATTTGGTACGACAATAACAGTATCGGAAGCTTCATACAACTTCTTCAAACCTTGTCGTGCGTTTTCATATCTCTTGACTCCTTCCATTTGAAACGGCAATGTGCAAATAGATACAGTTAATGCTCCTTTTTCTTTCGCTTGCCTTGCAATTACGTGAGCGGCTCCTGTACCTGTTCCACCACCTAATCCGCAAGTAATAAAAATCATATTTGCGTTTAATGTACTCTTAATTTCTTCTAAGGATTCACGAGCAGCTGTTTCCCCAATTTCAGGATTATTTCCGGCTCCAAATCCCCTAGAAGTGTCTTTTCCAATAAGTAGTTTTTTATGTGCTCGTGTTGATAACAAGTGTTGAGCATCAGTGTTTACTGCAACGCATTCGGCATCTACTTCCGTATTCATGAGTCGAAAGATCGCATTATTACCTGCACCTCCAACTCCCACAACTTGGACTTTAGGTAGCCGTTCAGTCAAGATATCCGCTATTTCGTCATCAATTTTAGGAGGAGATGGAATAAACTGTGTTGTTCGTTCCCTTTTTACCTCTCCTAGATTTTTGAACGACCCTGTTCCACTCAGAGCATCTTTTAAAATTGATTCCATTGGGTTAGCCTTCATTTGTGTTATGTACCAATAACCGACAAAAATATTATAGGATAGGGTAATATGTTCATATTATGTAAATGAAGTATCAATAAATACCATTAAACGGGAGGGGAAGAAGAGAAGGAAATGAATGGGTTCGAGGGGAATTTCGTTATACTTTAAGTAAGCATAAGTTCGAACCCCTGAACTCGTGCACCCCAGGCACGGATCCTAGCCAAGCTAGACCACGAACCCTTAGTGTATTGGTTGTATTCATAGAATTCTTTAGAAAAATATTCTTAAAATCCTGTACACACATCAGTAAGATATTGATTAGTAGATCAACACTACTTGACGGCATTTACCTCTCAATACTAAAGAAATTAAAAGTTGTTCTATTATCTAGATGGTTCATTTCAATTGCGAAAAGAGATATGAAAGACGACTAAGATGTATTAAATATTAAGTTAATTGTGGAGATGGATCATAAGCATGGAACATCAATCAAAAATCAAACCTAAGCAAGAATCATTCACGAGATCTGCACCTAAGATGGATAAATTGATTTTATCACCCGTAGGTTATCCGTTGAAAGCGGGAGATGAATCATCCCCATATTTATCAACCGATGATCCCTCCTTATTTCAACACTATGCTCGAAGTCAATGGGTTGGTCTAGTAGTAAAGGAAGGAAATTTCTTGTTCGATTCTCTCATTTTTCCTGATTACGCGTTTCGTGCAGTTACTGTAGAACCTAAAGAGTCTCAGATAACTAAGAAAACCAAAATTTTTCTATACTCTGAACAGAAAGCTGATCCTGGAAGCAAAATCTTTCAACAACACACTACATTTGCTGAAATAATTGGTCAAAATCAGGCAAAGGAAAAATGTCAAATCATAGGAAAATTTCTAAGGAATGACGATTTGATGAATTCTCCTTGGGCTCCCAAAAATATACTGTTCTGGGGTCCACCAGGTAATGGGAAAACTATGATGGCCAAAGCCCTTTCTCATGAAATTAAGAGTTCAATGTTCCTAATAAAAGCAAGTGATTTACTTGGTATTTATGTGGGTGATGGAGCAAGAAAAATAAAAAATTTATTTTACGAAGCAAGAAGATCAACTCCAGCCATTATATTCATTGATGAACTCGACTCAATCGCGCTTAAAAGGAATTTCCAAAGTATTAGAGGAGATGTTGTTGAGCTGGTTAGCGCATTATTAGGTGAAATGGATGGAATTGCAAGCAATCACGGAATTATTACTATTGGTTCAACGAATCAACCGAATATGCTAGATTCAGCCATCTTGAGTAGATTTGAGGATTTGATCGAATTCAAATATCCAAATTCTTCTGAACGAGAACAAATACTGACATTATATGCCAATCAATCCCCAATCCCATTCGTTGATATTTCGTGGGATATTATTGGTCAAGAAACAACTGAATGGTCAGGAAGAGACCTAAAAGAAAAAATAATCAAAGGTGCTATTCATCATGCAGTTTTAACTGATCGTTCTAAAATTACGATGCAGGAATTGACTGATTCAATACAAAAAGCTAATCTCTTCAGCGAGAACTTAACATACTACTCTTAAACACAATTAAATTTCCTCTATTCATTAAAGTTTACTGATTAATAATGGATATCTACTTATGAATCCAAAACAACTATCAGAGTTTTTCTGTTTTCTATCTGGAGAGAATCCAGATCTTGCCCGATTTGAATTAGAAAGTATAATTCTTTCTCAGGGCAAGAAAATCTTTTTGGAAGCGACCAATGACACACGAATTGTTAATATAAGAATGCAGAAAACAATGAAATCTGTAGAGGAACTTTATTACATCCAAAATTTAATTAAACGAGCAACACTTGTTCACTGTTGTTGTAAAGCTTATTTTCAGGTTGAATACAAAGATAATCAGCTCAACGATTTTGAAAGGTTAGTTGACTCATTTAAAAGTGATTATATACCAAAGTTAAACCCCTCATCTTCCTTTTGCGTGAGAACTAGACGTATAAGAAATCCTGAAGGGATTCTGAAACAATCTCAAATTACTCAAGAGATTACCAATTATTTCGGTTCAAAGATTTTGGAGCAGTATCCATCAAAGAAAGTTAATCTAAAGAATCCTGAAGAGATTTATCGGGTAATAGTTAGTAAGAATGGATTATGGTTTGGATTACACGTTTTTGATTCTTTACGGAAGATAGTCAGAAAACGAACTGCAAGAAATCGTCCTTTTTTCCATCCAAGTTCAATGAATCCTATTCTACAAAGAACTTTGGTTAATCTTACAGCAATAAAGGAAGGTCAATGGTTATTGGATCCATTCTGCGGAACTGGAGGGGCTTTACTTGAAGGTTCAAGACTAGGATTCAAATGTGTTGGAATTGAAATCGATCGTCGAATTGTATGGGGAGCGATCAGGAATCTAAAATCGGATGTAGAAACCAAAAGATTAACTAATCTCATATTTGGAGACGCACTTCATTTAGGATTCAAATTAGGGGCTATTTCTGCTGTTGTAACCGATCCTCCGTACGGAACTGCCGCATCTACACAAGGATATGACTTGAGTGATCTTCTTTTACGATTTTTCCAAGAAGCAAAAGCAATTCTTCCACCTCAAAGCAGATTAGTAATTTCAATTCCTTCCACTGTTGATCTCGAAGATAGGGCGGCCGAAATTCTCAACGCTTCATATCGAGCATTTCATCAGTATGTCCATCGCTCTTTGACAAGGAAAATTCTTGTTTTCACATTACTCAATTAATGAATCTAATTCTTTATTTGACGATTGGAATTCCTTCTAAAGAAAGATACGAAGAATATTATTGGATAAACAACATGAAAACAGGACTGATATCGTAGATTATTATTTCTGAATTAAATTTGAATATCAATAATGTAATCCTCCTCTTAAATGATAATTACTTTTGATTAGCTATAAATCTCGTGAAAACTACTGTGATAAAGAAGATAGCCCCCCTAATTCCAGTGAATATATTTTCCACCTTTAGTTCGACTTCATGAAACCTAGTCATTTAAAAGAATTCAATGGAAGAGGGTCATAAGAAGACGTGAAAGAACAAATGTTTTCTTAATCCTTTAATGATGTTTAGCGTATTCTAAACTCTTTATGAACGGACTAGCAAGTACATCTATGAAGTCCAGCTCTCTAAGAAGTTGAATGAAATTATGGAAAAGACCGAGAGTGAATCGATTGAGGTTGATATGGAATTTGAAACAACACGTGATATTCCTATTCCCTCGAGATTAGTTGATCAAGTTATTGGTCAAGAACCATCAGTTGCAATTATAAAAAAAGCTGCAATCCAAAGAAGAAATGTCTTGCTCATCGGTGACCCTGGCACAGGGAAATCAATGTTAGGGCAAGCTCTAGCCGAATTACTTCCACGTGAAGAACTAGAAGATATATTATGTCTACCTAACCAAAATGATTCACACACTCCACGAATCATGACAGTACCAGGAGTGGAAGGAAGAAAGATTGTAGATCATTACAAACAACTTGCCCGTAAAACTGATCAACAAAGGAGTATGTTGTTATTAGGTATTCCAGCCCTTGTTATTCTCGTCGGGTTAGCTCTCCAGGTTACTAACCCAGAGGGTAATCCTATACTGTTTGCGATTTTAGTTGCTCTTGTAGCCTTTTTTGTAATTGGTCAATTTCGGTCAAGAAGAGAAAATCTAGTTCCAAAATTACTTGTAGATAATTCTGAAAGCAATAGCGCGCCGTTTAACGATGCGACAGGGGCACACGCAGGAGCTCTCCTAGGAGATGTAAGACATGATCCCTTTCAATCAGGTGGATTAGGAACTCCAGCCCATGATCGTGTTGAGGCAGGCTTAATTCATAAATCTCACAAAGGTGTACTGTATATTGATGAAGTAGCTACATTAAATCAGAAAACCCAACAACAATTATTGACTGCTATGCAAGATCGACAGTTGTCAATCACAGGACGATCTGAACTTTCGAGTGGTGCAATGGTACGGACCGAAGCGGTTCCATGCGATTTTGTTTTAGTCGCATCGGGGAATATTGATACAGTAAGACGAATGCATCCTGCTTTGAGGTCTAGAATCCGTGGTTATGGATACGAAATTGCTGTAAATCATGTAATGAAAGATACTATGGAGAATCGAAGGAAATTAGTTAGATTTGTAGCTCAAGAAATAACAAATGATGGAAAAATCCCTCATTTCTCACGAGCTGCAGTTCTTGCAATTATTCTCGAGTCTAAGAAACGAGCTGATAGAAAACACCACCTAACATTACGTCTTCGTGATTTAGGTGGAATGATCAGGGCTGCGGGAGATTTAGCACGAGAAGAAGGAGTTCCATTTGTTGAAGCTCGACATGTATTTGCGTCACGAAATCTTGCTCGTTCACTAGAAAATCAGATAGCTGATAAGCAAATAGAACGCAAAAAAGAATATAAAATATTTGAAACAGTAGGAAATATAATAGGCCGTGTGAATGGACTAGCTGTAATGGCTGGTGATTCTGGTGCAGCACGTGGTGGACATATCACTCCTATCGAAGCCACAGTAACTCCTGCTCAAGGCACAGGAGGAAGAGTGATCGCTACAGGAAGTTTACGGGTAATTGCTCGTGAATCCGTGCAAAATGTCTCTGCTTGGTTCAAAAAATATGCTGGAACTGATATACGAAATCTTGACTTTCATATCCAATTCCTAGGAGTTCACGGTATAGATGGAGATAGCGCAAGTATTACTATCGCTACTGCAATTATGAGTGATTTAGAAGGTTTACCTGTTAGACAAGATCTTGCAATGACTGGATCTTTCTCTGTGCGGGGAACTGTATTACCTATTGGAGGAGCAACCGCAAAGATTGAAGGGGCTTATGAAGCGGGGGTCAAAGAAGTTATTATTCCAAGAACAAATCTTGAAGATGTAGTTTTAGAAGATAAAATAAGAGAAGCAGTCAAAATTCATCCTGTAGAAACATTGGAAGAGGTTTTATCAATTGCCCTTGTAGGTTGGAGCACTAGAAGTCGAGATATCGAACTTGATCCGTCTACTAAACTACAAGGAATGAGATCATCTCGCAAATCCTTAGGGTTTCCAAGTTAAGGATGGATATGGATCTTTTTCCCTTAGAATCCTCGGATAGCAAAACTTAGCTTAAGATTAATTAAATCAAAGAGAAGTTTTTCAAAACCATTCACAGGTGTCATCTTATAATAAGTATGGATCCGTGGCTTAGCCAGGATAAAGCTTTTATACATGTAGAGCTTCTAGAAAGAGCGGCGGCCTTCTAAGTCGCAGGTCGGGGGTTCAAATCCCCTCGGATCCGCCATCCAGTATTATTGAATTAGGACTCGTAGCTCAGCATGGATAGGGTGTCTGTTAATACAGACCTTCTGTAGAGAGCATCTGCCTCCTATTGAATTCGCTTTAGCGACTCAGAGAGAAAGCAGAGGGCCGGGGGTTCAAATCCCCTCGAGTCCGCTCCTTCGATTCAAAAACTTTTAGATTTTTTTTATTGTTTTAATGTTAATAGAGCCCTTCGCTTAGCATGGATAGAGTGCTTGCCTCCGGAGCAAGGATTATCTATTTCATGATCCTCCGTAAGAGGTCGTGAGTTCAAATCTCACAGGGCCCGTTATCAAAAAAACCTCTCATCAGTCTCCCCTACTTTTAAGATTTTTCCGTAAAACTAGAGTTTCTTGGGTTCCCATGAACCCTACTTGTGCCAGAATAATAAAAACGAGTGTTAATCTTCTAGATATGGCATTATCTGAGGATTTTCTGGGGGCATCTATCCGTAGACAACATACTAATGTTTATTTTTTAGAGCCGAGGAACCAATCTAAGTAATCTCGCTCTTTGCGCCGTTTTTTGTCATCTTGCTCATTTTCGGTAATTTGAGCATCATACACGACTTCTTTCTGTTTATCGTGCATTCTTTCATATTCACGACGACGTAATGCTAACCCACATACTGTACAGACATAGAAGGGAGAATTCCATTTTGCTAATCCTCCGCATTCAGGACATTTTGCGATTATTTCCACCTCTGATAATATGAAATCATTTACTGACTATTAAGGCTTTTTTTATATTCTCTTGAAGTCCTTTTCTCATTGATGAATTCTAGTGGTAAACCATTTTAATTACTAATAGATTAGCTACAAAAATTCATGATTAATGACTTATCTCTAACTGCAATTTTTGGAAAAAGAGAACTAAAAATAGGTTTGGAATATGTTTCGTATCTTGCGGATGCCATCTGATTCGATATGGCAAGATCCAGAACTCTCCAAGAGGCTAGCTCGATATCGTGCAATTTGTAAAGGAGAAAAAACTGCAAGGTATTTAATCGCAAAAAAAACTCCAGTTAAAAATCCTGTCAATTCTGAAAATGATATTGAAGATTTATGGAACAATCATGATGAAACACGTGAAGTGTTTAATATCATTTTAAACAATATAGATAAAGGAAAAACGACATTAACGGAACTAAAAACACCTACTACAAATTTTTTAGATCTTAAAACTAAGATTGCTGATAAGATTATTGAAAATTGTCACTTTTGTGAACGAAGGTGTTATGTAAATCGGAAGGTAGGAGAAAAGGGAGTCTGTAAAGTTGGAGTGAATTCTATTGTATCTTCCGCGTTTTTACATGTTGGAGAGGAACCACCCCTAGTCCCTTCTGGAACAATTTTTTTTGCCTCCTGTGTTTTCAAATGTGTTTTTTGCCAAAATTATGACATTTCACAGAACCTTCAAGGCGATGAAGTAGAATACACTTATTTAGTGGACTTACAGAGGAAACTTATATCCGAGGGTGCAATAAACATTAATTGGGTTGGGGGTGATCCAATTCCAAATGTACACAATATACTACACTCCCTCCGAGAGCTGGATAAGAATATTGTACAACTCTGGAATTCAAACATGTATTTATCACAAGAATCAATGAGCTTACTTGTCGATATTATGGATTTCTGGCTCCCTGATCTGAAGTTTCGTGAAAATTCTTTTGCAAAACGAATGTCTGGAATTGAAAACTACTGGGAGGTAGTAACTCGGAATATTAAATATGCTTATACCGTAGGATCGCGTGAAATCATTATCCGCCACCTTTGTATGCCTAATCGAATCGAAATAGACACATTCCCAATATTAGATTGGGTAAACCACGAAGTTCCCTTATCCTTTGTGAATATAATGGCTCAATATCGCCCTGAATACCGTGCTCATAGGAGTGAATATCAAGATATTAACAGGCGTGTTTCCTCTGCTGAGATGCAGCTTGCACGAGATTATGCTGACAAGAAAGGAATTGCTTGGAGACAGGTGTAAAATACTAAGGGGAATATAAAAAACGAAAGTCTATTAGGAATCAGTTTTCCCTTTGAAAATCATCCTTGAATGAATCTCCTTGTCTTGTACAGTGCTTTATCATTGGAGTTTCCGTTAATGAGTGATCAGAACCAAAATCTTGAATCTTTCTATACTGCGTACGAACTCTTGGTTAAGACTGCCAAAAAAACGGTGAATTCCATAAACGAAAACCCCATACAATTAGTAAAGTTTTGTAAGATTATCCAGGAAGCGAAAAATAATCGAATTCATCTTGTTGGGATGGGTAGATCAGGAAAAGTTGGAATGCTATTTGGAGAGATGTTGAAGAACATAGGTTATGAAGTTTCATATCTGGGTAAGAGTTTAGCTAAACCAGTGAGAGCTGATGATGTTGTGATTGGAGTTACTGGTTCAGGATGGACAAATTTTACTACTAAGGCCATACAAAATGCTATTCTTCGGAAAGCTAAAATTTTAGTCTATACTGGAGATCAGAAATCTCTAGCTGCACGACTGGCAGATTCAATAATTTTAATTCCAAAAAGCTACATGAGATCAGAAACTTCAAGCTCTAAATCTCCAAGACAATTATCCTCTGGAGCACCTCTAACACCATTAGGTACGTTGTTCGAAATGACAACAATGGCAATTGGATTTGGGATTGTGGCCGGACTTAGAGAGGATTCGAGTGTGAAAGGATTCAATGAAGGAATTAACAAAGTTTTTACGGCTGTAGATGAAACTTTAACTAAAATAAAAGTGAATTCAACTCCCTTACAACACTTTATTAATGCACTTGAACCTTATTCGCTCAATCCAGCGAATAACGTCTTTATTTTTGGGAGTGGATTAGATTCGATAATTGCTAGTATCTCTTCGATTAGATTAAGTCACCTTGGAATCCATGTGAAATCTACTTATGATTGGCGATTTCGAACAAAAGATGATTTGTTGGTAGGTATTTCAGGTTCAGGGGTATCTAGAAGAACACTGGAACAAGTGAAAAGCGCTAAACTATCTAAAATGAAAATTCTTGGCTTAACGTCATTTCCTGAATCTGCTTTAGCAGAGGATAGTGATATACTATTAGAAATTGAGGGGAGACATGAGGAAGTGAGTGCTGATTTCCGAAAGATATCAGATATGAGTTTTTTCGTTCCTTCATTTGAATACGCCGCTGCAATTGCTTTAGATTCATGTGTAGCTCAAATTGCTGATAATTTAGGCATTACAGAAGAATCTATGAAAGCAGAACATGCAAATATTGAATGATAGGAACCTTCAAGAATTAAGAGAGTCGAGGAATTTTTTCAATTCAACAAGGGGCTCCTCTGCTTGATAGATAGCTCTTCCCACAATAATTATGTCAGAACCACTTTTCAAAGGTTTTTGAACATTTTCTAAGGTGATACCTCCTGCTACCGCTATTAAACTGGGAACTAGTGACTTATATTTCTTAATTATTTCCCAAGAATATTCCTTTCCTGAGAGTTCTTCATCAATCCCTCTATGAATGATTAAAACATCAGGAAAGAGTTCTAATGCTTCGATCTTCTTTTCAAACGCATAAAATGGGACTCCCAACGTGTCAACCCAGCTATCGATATTCAAGGTTTTGCATTCACTGATAAAATTGTCAATTGTAGCGATAGGGGCAAGTCCAGAAACTACACAGGCATCAACTTTTGCTTGAGCACCAATATTTACTTCAAGTTTACCGACATCTAATGTCTTGAAATCAGCAATAATGTAGTTTGAGGGAAAAAATTCCCGACAGAATGGAGCTATCTTGCGTAAGCCTTCATTCTTCAGGAAAGGAGTACCAATTTCTATCAATAGTTGAGAAGAAGTAATTTTTGCTATTTTCATAAAGAGATTTCTTACTTCAGATACTATAGGGATATCTATCGCAAGTTGGAGATATGGAGGGAATTTCAAGCTATTGGATCTTTGAGAGTTCAACTTTATGTTCATCTTATTTCTAAGACTCAGATTAATTGAAGGGAATAAATGTTGTCTGTAGATTATCAAAGGAAGGGTATTCTTCAGCCATACCTACTTGTGCTTTCGGAAATTTCGTAATAATTTCCTGAGTAATTTCCTCTAATAAGGCAGCATTAGTTAGGAGCCTTTGTTTTTCATAATCAATATGAACTAAGTTCGCTGGAATATCCAAGTCTAGGACAAGGTACCGTTTTACCTCTTCCAAATCATAATCTACAGTTTTGATGATTCCTCTAATGAGGAGTCCTTTGTCAGTTCCCTCTTCTATGACAACATCCGAAGGAAGTTTAGTGTTCATTGCCAATCGAAATAATCTGTTCGGTAATTGTACATTGTCCTTAGTGGCAAGTGCACAATAATGAACTGGAATTTTTGTATTCATCGTGGCCCATTCAACTATTTCCATTGCCAGCCTTGAACTATTCTTTACGGCAGACAGTCTAACCTCGTCAACTTCTAATTTATGAGAAAGAATATTCCTATAATTTGTTTCGCTTATCTCTAGTTCATTAAGATTTATGAAAAAAAAACGATTATCTTTAGGGATTATAGTTTCAAATTTCTTTATAATTTCTTGGTAGAAACTCATTCCTTTTGTTGGGATAACAGGTATTTCAATTCCAACATCAATTTCAAACTGTATGGCAAGTTGGATGGTTTTAATTTCCTTCTTAATGTTCAGAACATGAAATCTGATCTCATCCAGATAGGGAGTAATTTCTTTTAATAATGATTTATTTAGATCTTTTCCTCTTGTGTAGGCATGAATATGAAAATTTTCAGAAAAATGTTCTTTTAATGCCTTACAATATGAAAGAGTTTTATTAAACGAATGTAATTCAAGTGGATCTCCGCCTGTCATACTTGCTCCTTTGGCATTCATGTGTACAGCCTCAACAAGAAGTTCTGAGATGCTAGAAAAGGGGCGTTCATTGGCAAATGATGTCTTAGCTTCCTTTCGCTCAATACTTAAAGGACAATAAAAACAGCTACTCGAACATTGTGAACTAACCAGAACGACCATTTTCTCCCCTGATATGCATTGTTGACATCCTCTGGATATTGAACCAGAAAACATGCTTCCCCAATTAGTTTTCTTAGGTTTATTAGTCATATTATCCCGTTTGAAGAAGAATTCAGCTTAAAATAAGTACTTACTACGTGTTAGAATTCCTGGAAATGAACAAGGAAGTGATCGCCCTGGGAAACGACTTTATAAACTCCAGGTAAGTCTCTCCGACCAAGTACTTTTTTTGTATAAAATTTAAGTTTTCTAGAAGAAAGATCCTTCGCAACTAAGGTTTTTCCTTCCTTTTTTGTTTTAATACCTTCTTTCTCTTTGATCATTTTTGCTAAGTCATCTAGTATATCTGGGTCTGGAATGTTTGAAAGATCTACCTTCATACTTTTTCACCTATATGATGTTGATTAGGGTAAACTCTACTAATTAATATCTGAATCACTAAGATCTGGAAGAGAAATGTCAATATAATCAAGGAGTACTGATAGATTATTATTATTGCGCATTTCTATAAGGTTAGTTTCGGCAGCAATAAATCTAGTGCATTCTCCTGCCTGGGATGATGTCGTTAAATTTCTATATGAGCATGCACGACTAATATCAAGAATAACGGATTCGAAAGGTCGTGATAACAGTTCCTGACGCACTTGAGATTCTGAAAATAAGCCGCTGGCTAAACCTGAAGATATAATCGGTTCAGCTTTCATTATATATTGGAGGAGACAGTTTATATGTCCAATATAACCATTATCGACTTCCGCAACAATTTTTTCGTCAAACAGATCGTTTAATTCAACTCTATTTCCGCAATGAGAACAGATTAATCTTCCATTATTTGCAACGATTTCATATATTAAAAATTCATTGAAATCATTGTCTTTTATTTCCAACTGGATCGATTCTCCGTAAAATATTCTTAGGAACGAGTTTTCCACTACATTGTGCCGTCTATTTCTGAAATATTTATAGTATTTTCTTAGGGAAAATACATAAATTTTGATTCCTTGGGTATTGGATTTTCCTATGAAGGTGTTAGATCAGTGATGAAACTTAAAAAGTAAAAATCATATATACGAAAAGAAAGGTTTTTCTAGATTTTTTGATTAGGCTGTCACAGAGAAGCTTGGAATTCAGAGCTCAATAAGATTGTTCTGACATCGTATATATTCCAAAAAATTGAGTATCTCTATATTCAATTCAATTAGAAGGTCTGGGTGATCAAAAATGGAAGATAAAATTGAAAATTCAAAGATGTTGTTACAGCAAATTTCATCAGATCATAGTGTACCAAAAAACATCAGAAGAGCGGCTAAAGAAGCATATATGGCGGTAACAGGTAAGAATAGCCAAGATGATGACCCACCTGAAGTACGGGCGAATTTTGCTATTTCTATTCTGGATGAAATTAGTCAGGATCCAAATTGTCCTCTTTTTGCACGTACCAAAATATGGGGTATTTTGTCCTTACTAGAAACCATTACATCAGAGTCTCAGGAATAAAGTTGGGCACGGTAAAACGCCATAACTAGCGTTTTTCCTTCTTTTTTTAGTATAAAAAATAAATGAATAGTTTCTCATTAAAGAGAAAAAAATCCATGTTCGGAGAGCTCTAAACCTCTTCCACAGGTATATTTAAGTTTTGGACAATTTGATTAGCTTCTTTCGGAGATGTTTTAAAAGTATAGAGACGTTTTTTTGTTCTAAGTTTCAATTTCACAATATCAGAGTCTTTTAATCGTTTGACATAACAAACAGATGCTAAATCAAGGGTGGCCATAAATTCTTCTTTGGATTTTAACTCTTCTGGCAATTCTATTTCTTCCTGTATGAATTTTACTCGTAATTGTCCTTTCTTGAAATGAATTTTTATTTTTAATTCATTTTTTCCTATCTATTTACTTAGATTCTCTTTGGAGAAATACTCTTTCACCTCTCCCCCACAATCCGGACAATGCTGATGTGATCCTCGAATGACTGTTTTACAATTTTTACATTTTAGATAAGTCTTTCGTATCTCTGTGATTTCTTTCCCGCTGATTACATATATCGGAATTCTAATCTGCTTCGCGATATTTTGCAAAGCAAGGTCATTTGTCACCAATACGCCCCCTTCTTGCTTGGCCAAGGATAAAACTTCAATATCCGTTTTGGAAAGACGTGTTTTAGGATCTAGCTCAAGTATTTTATTTTTGACTGTTTCTATAATTAGAGGGTCAGGAGATGATACTTTTAACTTATTGGTTTGGAGCATGACATCTGAATTCATCTTTGATCGAAAATCTTTCAATTCTTGTAAAACCGAATTGACTGTCATAAATTTTCTGACCCTAAGAGTCTGAAGACCTGGAAAATCTAGTCTGATAAATACTGTTGAATCTAATACAAATATTTGCTGAGAATTCTTGTTCAAGTCTAGTCTCAATCCCCAATTTCAGGATGTAAGTGCTGTCGCCATCTTGAAGTAAAATGACGTCGCCGATAGAATTTTACTTTTTCTTGAGACAAAGAAATAGAGAATTTTACAGGTGTAGTATATTCTACACTAACCTGTCCATCAAATACCATTTTGATAGGATTAATTCTAGTTGAACAAATTATATCAATATTACGTGAACGATTTAGAATCACAGGACGAGAAGCTAAATTTATCGGATTAATCCATGAAATTATTATCCCCTGTAGGTTAGGATCCATAATACTCCCCCCACTAGATAAACTATGACCAGTTGAACCAATAGGAGTTGCTATAATTATTCCATCAGCGGGAGAACCTGAAATAACTTCATTTTCCACAAGTACTTTAAAATCGATTGGTTTTAGTAGATCACCTGAAGTAATTAAGATTTCATTGATTGCAGATCCTTGTAGATCTTTATCGATTTTTGCCATTATTTTAGTATGTTCTTCTAGTCGATAATTTCCTTGAAAAAATGATGCTAGAGAGATTTCGATCTCATTTAACTCAATCTCTGTCATAAATCCCTTTCTCCCCTTATTAATGGATAAGATTGGGATATCAGGTTTGGCTCGTGCGATTCTAAGAATTGTTCCATCTCCACCGATTGAAAGAATACAATCAGTTTTCATTTCTTGGAGTGATACTTTCTGAAATTTTTTGACCAAATCTGGATTATTCTTCTCAAGGAAGGTGAAAAGTTCAGGATTCAGTGAAAAGGAAATATGTTTGCTCTCATCAAGAGAGAGAATTCGCTTAAGGATATCTATTGTCTCTTCACATAAGACTTGGGAGAAAATACCAATTTGTGATACTTCTACCAAGAATTAAACATCCTTCTAGTATTCCATTTCCCGAACTAAAGTAACTTTTTTCCGATCCATTACCTCCCAGTAATCGATCTCGATACCCTTTCCAGCCTTAAAAAGTTCATTTAATTTTAACTTTAAATCTTCCTCTGTTGGAGAATCCACAATAAAAGTTTCATATGATTCATTGTCCATGACATGTACGAATCCTGTATTCGATTCGACATTGGTTACCTGTCCTGTTTTTTTCTCAATAATAGGAACGTTTACCCGCTTGTCAACAGGCGAAATTAATTGTCGTTTTTGATTATCAAAAAGACCTATAATCATCATTCGAGCTTTAGCCGCTCCATGTTTACCAGGCTTTGACTTATCGATCGATATTACTTTGCATGGTTCATTTGAATCTGGATCAATGATATATCTTCCTACCTTGATGGTACCTATTTTTTTCGGTTCGTACGCCATGGGATAACACCTTTAAAAGATTTTACAGGGAATTCCTCTGAAAATCGACTTTAATCTGCAGAGGAAATGCTTAATTTAAATAGTTTTTAACAGCTTACTAGTTATTCCACCATTCTCATTGTGTACAATATCTTCTGAATCGTTAAATATCCAAACTAAACTCGATTGGTTTGAAAGAGAAAAGATAGAAAAAGTTAATTTTCAGGTGGAATGAGTTGTTTGCCCCAAAAGGTTTAGGATATGACAGAGGGAGTACTATCTTTAGTCCTGATGGACGATTGTTTCAGGTAGAATATGCTATAGAAGCCGTGAAAAGGGGCACAACAGCAGTCGGCATTAAAACTGATGAGGGATGCATTCTCGTTGTACAAAAGAGATTACATACCACTCTAATCGAAAAAGAAAATGTAAAGAAGATTTTCGCAATTGATGATCACATTGCTGTTGCAATTGCGGGTTTAACTGCTGATGCACGTATACTTGTGAATCAGGCACGAATACAAGCCCAAATTCATCAAATCACCTATAATGAATCAATCACTGTAGAAAATCTTACATATAGAATAGCGGATATGAAACAAGCATATACTCAACATGCAGGTGTCAGACCTTTTGGAGTCTCTTTGATCATAGCAGGGGTTGATGAAATTCATGGACCTCAATTGTACATGACAGAACCGAGTGGAAGCTACTGGGGGTATCGTGCCGCAGTGATTGGATCTGGAACTCCGATAATCATAGAAGAATTAGAGAAATCTTACCCTAAAATATCTAAGACGATCCAAGAAGGAATAATTATCGCTCTAAAGGCATTACAAAAAGTGACGGACGATATTTTGGATCCCGAAATGGTAGAAATTGCTGTAATCTCAACTTCTGACAGAAAATTAATCTACTTTAGCTCGATAGATATATTAAATCTCATAAAGCAAATTGGAAACACAGAGGAATAGTTATGTTACGTGATGCCAGAAGAGTAGATCTTTCAGGAAAATCTGTTGTCCGGGCAAAATTTGAAGGAAATCGATTCGAACTAATCGTTAATCCTGAACTCGCCCTAAAGTACAAAATGGGTCTACTTGATGAATCGAAAACTATAGATGATATTTTAGAAGTGGATGAAATATTTGTAAACGCCAGTAAAGGTGAACGAGCACCAGAGGAGATTCTTAATCATTGTTTCCAGACAACTGACGTAATGGAAATTGCAGAGAAAATTCTTATCAAAGGAGACTTAAATTTAACGGCAGAACAAAGACAAGAATTCTTTGAAAAGAAAAGAAAACAAATCGTTACCTTACTTGCGAAAACCTGTGTAAATCCAAAAACCCGAACACCTCACCCGCCTTTACGAATCGAAAATGCGATGAAAGAGGCTAAAGTGATGATTGATCCATCAAAATCAGCAGAGGAGCAAGTTAAAGACATCATCGTTGAACTGAGAAAAGTAATTCCTATTAGTATGGAAACTGTAAAACTAGCGGTTCAAATTCCCCCAGAATATACAGGAAAAGCCTTTGGGGAAATCAAACGTAAAGGACAAATCGAAAAAGACGAATGGCAGAAAGATGGATCATGGATTGCGGTTGTTAGTGTAGCTGCAGGAGTGCAAGGGGAATTTATGGAGATGGTTCAAGGAATGACGAAAGGTCGTTCTGAAATCAAAGTCCTAGAACGAATAAGATTATGATAATAAAGTGATCAAAATGGGAATTTTAGTAAGTAAAAATCAACTGGTTGTACCAGGTGAGGTTTTAGCGCGCGGATCGGGAGTTAATGTCGCCGGTGGAGTATATAGAAAAAAAGTTAAGGGAGAAACTGAAATAATAGCCTCCATGATCGGTTTAGTAAAAATACGCAAAGACAGTGTAGGTGTAGTCCCCTTAGAAGGATGTTATATTCCCCTAGAAGGAGATATAATAATTGGAAAAATAGTAAAGGTTGGCATTACCTCTTGGAATGTCGATATACGAGGTCCATACGTTGGGGCTCTTCGAGTTAATAGTGTGCTAGATCGCGATTTCGATTCTCTTAGAGAAAGTCTGGATCAAGTTTTGAATCATGGTGATGTGATTAAAGCACAAATAACGTATTTTGATAGAACTAGAGATCCAGTACTCACTATGCAAGGAAGAGGGCTTCGAAAAATTACACATGGTAGATTAATCGAAGTCGATCCTGTCAAGATACCAAGAATTATTGGGAAGAAAGGCAGTATGATCCAATTATTAAAGAATATGACAAATGCGCAGATAATTGTGGGTCAAAATGGGCGTATTGTTGTTTCTGCCAACTCCGTTGAGAAAGAAAACTTGGTAATTAATGCTATTAGGAAAATTGAAGCGGAAGCTCATACAAGTGGACTTACCGATCGAATAAGAGCTTATTTAGACGCTGAAAAACGAAAATTATGATAAAGGTTGAATTTAAATGACACAAGAGAAAACATCTCTACTTTTAGATAATGGAAGACGTTTAGATGGTAGAGAACTTCATGAATTACGTCCAATTACTATGCGAAGTAGTGTGTTGGATAGAGCAGATGGGAGTTGTTACCTCACTTGGGGTAATAACAAAATTATATGTGCAGTATATGGTCCTAGAGAATTGCATCCAAAACATTTAGCTAAACCAGATCGAGCTATCGTTCGTGTTGAATATCGACTAGCCACATTTTCTGTAAATGAACGAAAAAGTCCCGCTCCTAGAAGAAGGGAATATGAATTAAGTAAATTAATTAAAGAGTCTTTAGATGCAGTTCTATTCTTAGAAAAATTTCCTAACGGCACAATTGATGTTTATATCACGGTTTTAGATGCAGATGGAGGAACCCGATGTGCTGCTCTAACAGCGGCATCGATAGCCCTAGCCGACGCCGGTATTCCAATGAAAGGATTCATTACGGGCTGTGCGGTTGGAAAAGTTGCCGATAAAATGGTTGTTGACTTATCTGATGTTGAAGATAAAGATGGCCAAGGTGATATGCCCGTAGCTATGAATCATAACACCGGGGAAATCACTCTGCTTCAATGTGATGGAGAATTCACAACTGATGAGGTAAAAGAAGGATTATCACTCGCAGTTGATGCAATTGGTGAGGTTTACAAGATGCAAAGAGAAGCAGTTTTAGCGAAATACACCCAAATCGAGGGAAAAATAGATGACTTGGGAGAAGAAGAGGAATAGGTGAATATCATGCGTTCAGAAGCAATAGTTGGCGTTTTAGAAAAACAATACGTCACTAAATTACTTGAAAAGGGAAAGAGAGTTGATGGAAGAGGCTTATTGGATAGTAGACCAATACAAATCATTCCAAATGTAGTTAAGAAAGCTGAAGGGTCTGCGATGGTAAAATGGGGAGATACTGTTGTCCTCGCAGGTGTTAAAGCCCAATTGGGTTCTCCATTTCCTGATACACCAAATGATGGAGTAATTACTGTCAATGCTGAAATCTCACCAATTTCATCACCAACCAATGAAAGTGGTCCACCTGGCCCTCGCACCGTTGAATTAGCGCGTGTAGTGGATCGTGGTATTCGTGAAAGTAAAGTACTTCCTATGAAGGATCCTAAACTTTGTGTAATCCCAGGAAAGAAAGTTTGGATTATATTTGTTGATATCTATATCCTTGATGATGGTGGAAATTTATTTGATGCTGCAGCTCTGGGTGCTATAGCAGCAATTGCAAATACGCGTATAAAAAAGGTCGTTATTGATGAAGATCTAGAGGAAGTTACTCTTTTGGAAGAAACAGAACCTCTCCCAAGGAATGGATCTGTTGTGAGTCTTACTTTTGCAAAAATTGAAAATACAATAGTTTACGACCCAAATCTTATCGAAGATCGGGGAAAAGATGCTCGATTCTCATTAGCTCTGACTGATAAAGGAATCGTATGCTCAATGCAAAAAGGAGAGTCTGGAATCTTCACTCAGGAAGAATTTACAAAAATTTTAGACCAAAGTTCAGCGTTAGCTGCACCTTTACTTGAGAAAATTGAGGATTGTTCTCAATACCCTGAACTGAATGAAATGTACAATTTTGAATTTTAACTGTCAAAAGGTAAAAAACAGACACTTAAAAATGGAAACTTGGTGGTAAAATGGGTCGGACTAAGAAAGTAGGTTCAACTGGACGTTTTGGTACCCGTTATGGAGCTACAATTCGAAAACGAGTTAAAAAAATTGAGCAAGATTCGAAGAGATTTCACACTTGCCCTTCCTGCGACTCACTGAAAGTTAAACGTGTATCTATTGGAATTTGGCTGTGTAAATTCTGTGGACACAAATTTACTGGTGGTTCATGGGCTCCAGAAACCCCTGGAGGCAAGATTGCTCAAAGAACCGCGAAACGTCTTGCAACACAAACTGATTCTTAAGAGGGACTTCCCTTAGCGAGAATATTAACCGAATGAAGAATAATGACGAATAATGAGAAGGAAGCTTCCCCTTCCTTTTTAATTACAACTTCTCATAATCCTTCTCATTTTCTTCGTCGTGTGAGTAAATTAATTTCCTATTCACTCCCTACTTCAAAGAGAATAAACCGAGGATCCTTAAATCTCAAGGAATTACGCAATTTTTGCTGGAATACCGGTATTCAGAAAGTATTAATTATACAAGGTTCTAAATCAATAGATTCAGTATCTATCTGCTGTTATAACTTCATTGAATCTCTCCAGCAAATGAAAGCAGATATCATTCTTTCTAACTTTAATTTCCCTAAGAGAGGAGATACTAATTCGAGAATTGAAGTAACCAAGATTAATGTTAAATTTTCTCCCGAAATTCCGGCGAGTATTCGAAGATCTGTCCATAACTTCATGCATCCTTTAGTGCTTGAAGTCGGAGAGGATGTATCAAAGTCAAGTTTATTGATAGACTTTGAAGGATATTCAAATGGGAATATACTAGGAGTTGTAACTAGGGCAGATTCGATAGATAAATCCCCTCTCTATTCATTTAAATTAAGTAATTGCTTGGAGGCGGAACCATGAGGGCCAAAGTTAGTGTAAGGACCAGAATCCAACTTGAATCATTGGAAGAGGCTGAATTTTTGTATGAATCCTTGTCTCCTGAAGTAAATGATCATCAATTTTTTCGATCAAGTATTACGCTGGAGTTGGATGGCACATCCTTGGTTGTACACGTTAATTCACATGATATTACTGCTGCAAAAGCAAATATTTCATCGATGCTACGATGGATTTCTTTGTTAACAGAGTTAATTCAAATTATCCCGAAGAAAATTGTAAATACAAAAAATAAATCTACTTAATAACAGAGGAATTTCAAAAATGGCACTCCCTGAACTCTCACCTGCTCAACAAGAACAACTAGTCCGATTTCGAACCTTAGAACAGAATATTCAGAATCTCCGCATTCAATTAAATGAGATAGAAAGAGCTCTCTCGGAAATAGAAGTTACAAAAAAGGAGTTACTAAATCTCGAAGGAGATACAGAAGTTTGGAAGGCTGTTGGAGGCGTTATGTTTCCAAAAAAGGCCCAAGATGTATTAAAAGAATTAACTGAGAAAGGAGAATTACTCGAAATCCAGAAAAAAGGGCTTTCCTCACAAGAAAAACAAAATGTTGAGCGTTTTGAAGAATTACAAAAGAAACTAAGTCAAGATCTTGGATAATTAAATTCTAATCATTCCTTCATCATAGCTAATCAGGTCGATTCTTTTGTCAATATTAAATCCTGATGATTTACTTGACCATCTCTATGAAGAGATAAACAATTTCGTTGTTAAGGAAGCGGGGGAAGAATTAGGACATTACGAAATTGATATATCCCTTGATTCAGATAAGAAGGGGGAAATAAACATCGATATTTCCCTAGAACTCGAACTGATAGCATATTCTCAAATAGATGTTGAAGAGCTAACTAATAGAGCTATCGCCTATGGCGGAGAAATTGCAGATAAGTACTGCCCTCCACTTGCTAAGCTAAATATTTCCAAACGTAAATTATAATATTGGTTGCATTGGGATGGCTGAAACGAGCTGTTGTAGTAATCCAGCATACACCAAAGATACAAAGACAAGGAAAAATCTTTGTCGTCAACATTTTTGTGAGCTATTTGAGAAACGGGTCAAAAAAACCATATCAAAGTACAAAATGCTGGCCCCTGAAGACCATATAGGACTTGGTTATTCGGGTGGGAAGGATAGTACTGCTCTGCTTCATTTTTTTTCGAACGTTCTTCTGACAAAATATTCCAAGAATAAACTTACACTTATTGTCGTAGATGAAGGGATAAAAGGATATCGTGAGAGTGCCTTAGAAATAATAAAGAATATTTCCATGAAATACAATTTTAGACACCTTATCATCTCTTTTTCAGAACTATACGGAGCAACATTGGATGAAATCGTCCACAAAAGCCATGAATCAGGGAGTTCCTTATCTGCTTGTGCTATCTGTGGAATCTTACGTAGAAGAGCACTCAACTATGGTAGCCATAAGGCAAAAGTAACAAAGATGGCAACAGCTCATAATTTGGATGATGAAGCTCAAACTATTGTTATGAATCTTTTACGCGGAGACACAGGTAAGTTCAAGAGGATCACTAGAACTCCAGTAAAAAGATTTTCTTCTCTTATACCTAGAATTCGGCCCTTTGTAAAAGTCTCAGAACCAGAGATAGTACTTTATGCGCATGCAAATAATCTTGAATACCATTCTGTACCCTGCCCGTATGCTTCCACTGCAATGCGTAATGACATACGAAATTTCTTATCAGAGATGGAAAATAAACGACCTAGTACACTGATAAATATTGTTAATGTTCATGACTCATTATCGCAATTCTTTACGACACCTGAAATTACTTCCACTACATATTCATGTAAAATCTGTAAAGAATTAACAACACAAGAAATTTGTCCTGTATGTCAATTATTTGAGAAAATCGGCTTAAAGGTAAAAGTAACTTAATTTTCTCAGTCTTCCCCGACCGTAAGAAATTTATTCCCCTTTTGAATTCGTTTGATGACTCTTTGATTTTTCTTTATCGTTTGAACGTGAATTAATCCCTCAATTTCTAGTTTCATTAACGCTTGATTCAATTCTCGATCAGAAAATTCTCCTACATCAGATTCAAGGAGACGAGTAAGATCATCTTCAAGGAGAATTCCCTCACGTCTCTCAACAATATTCATTATTGAGAAAGTCAGTGGAAAAGGCCTCCAATAAGGGTACTGTGGTGTTGTCATTAGATGTCACTAAACTGTGGATTAATTTCTCTTTTGGTATCGATATTAAAATTACGTATAGATGGTCGATCCTTTGACTGTAGAATTCAGTTTTCAAGTAATAATAAATAATTATTTAAGTATTCGAAAACTAGCAATAACTTCAATTACCCAAATAGTGGAATTGTTTGATGTGAATCCACTCCGATTCGACGACGGAATTGGGATTCTTGATCTTTATACCATTTCATCATATCAGGGGTACAAGAGGAGTGTACACTCGTTAGCGCTTGTTCAAAATGTCTCCATAAGACAATATCAGCCTTCAAATTTTCCCGTAATGCCAGCATACCTGCTTCTCTACAAATAGCTTCTAGATCAGCTCCTACATAAAATTCTGTTTCCTTTGCAAGTCGATCTAGATTAACATCTTCTCCTAATGGCATATCTCGTGTGTGAATCTCTAATATCTTCTTTCTACTATCTTCTTCGGGAGGTGGAATATATACTACTCTATCAAAGCGCCCTGGTCTAAGTAAAGCTGGATCAATCATATCAGGACGATTCGTTGCAGCTAAGACTGCGACGTCTCGAAGGGGCTCAATTCCCGCAAGTTCAGTTAATAATTGACTTATAACGCGTTCATTAGCTCCAGATGAGTCAGCTGAACCACGTCTTGCTGCAACGGCATCAATTTCATCAAAGAAAATTAGTGCTGGTGCAGCTGTACGCGCTTTCCTGAAAACTTCTCTAATTGCTTTTTCACTCTCACCTACCCACTTTGAGATTAATTCAGGGCCTTTCACACTGATGAAGTTTACTTGACTTTCAGTAGCAATTGCTTTTGCTAGTAATGTTTTACCCGTGCCTGGAGCTCCGAACAATAAGACAGCTCGGGGTGGATTAATTCCTAGACGTTCAAAATTATCTTTCTGTTTAAATGGCCATTCAACAATTTCAATTAACTCTTGTTTTACTTGATCCATTCCGCCAATATTTGTCCATCTTACATTTGGAATTTCAATAAATACCTCTCGGATCGCAGAAGGATGAATTTCTTTTAAAGCATCCCCAAAATGACGATCTTCAACTTCCAAGTTATCTAAAACAGCTGGGGGAATTGTATCTTCACTGAGATTAATATCAGGGAGAATTTCACGTAGTTTTTTCATTGCAGCCTCTCGACCAAGGGCCGCTAGATCAGCCCCCACAAATCCATGCGTAATAACTGCTAAGTGTTTTATATCCACTTTCTCAATGCCAGGCATTCGTCTAGTGTGGATTTGAAGGATCTCTAATCTCTCATTTTGATCGGGAACTCCGATTTCAATTTCTCTGTCAAATCTCCCCGGTCTTCTAAGAGCTGGATCGACTGCATTAGGACGGTTTGTAGCACCAATAACAATAGTTTCGCCACGACTTTCTAAACCATCCATTAACGCTAGAATTTGCGCAACGACTCGTCTCTCAACTTCTCCTGTAACATCTTCCCTTTTAGGAGCAATAGCATCAATTTCATCAATAAAAATAATACTTGGAGCATTATCCTCCGCTTCTTTGAAGATGTCTCTTAGTCTCGCCTCACTCTCACCATAGAATTTTGACATAATTTCTGGACCCTGAATAGGTATGAAGTGTGCTTCAGATTCATTCGCAACTGCTTTTGCAATGAGAGTTTTCCCCGTTCCTGGAGGACCATGTAATAACACTCCCTTCGGAGGATCTATTCCTAATTTCTTAAAAAGCTCTGGATGCTTTAGAGGGAGTTCTACCATTTCACGGATTTTCTGAATTGCATCTGAAAGCCCTCCGATATCTTCATAACTTACTCCTGGCATGCTAGTTTCAGCTTCAGAAATGGGTTTTTCTGACACATTAAGTTTTGTTGTATCAGTAATCAGTACAATATCCGCAGGAGTTGTAGAATTAACTACAAACGGAATTGACCTTCCTAAAATAGGTATAAGGACAGTATCATTTTTGGAAACTGGATAACCAAGTAATTTTCGTTTTACGAAAGCTTCAAATCCGTAATCTAAAGAAATTTGGCGAGTAGGAGCAATATTAACAGTTTTAGCTACTTTAATTTGAGCTTTACGGATGCGAACATTCTCCTCTAGAGATACTTTGGCGTTTCGCCTAATTATTCCGTCCATACGAACAATACCAGCACCCTGATCTTCAATGTAGGCGGGCCAAGCAATAGCACCTGTTTTTTGGCGCCCCCGAATCTCGACCACATCCCCCGTTGTTATACCGATCTCCCTCATATTGATATCGTCCATTCGGATTTTTCCGCGACCTACATCCCTTTGTCTGGCTTCAGCTACCTTTAATACTACTTCGTTTGCCAAATTATTCCGCCAACTCAATGAAAGCCTATGAAATATTGATTCTAATCTTGTTCAAAATAATTATATTTAATATGAGTTTTCTTTTGGAGATTCGAAATTATCGCTTGTAGAATGAATTCTTCCTTTAATTCATTCCCCGATTTATTCCCTATGATCGGGAATACTAAAAGAATTAACTTCTAGTAATCAATAATTGTTTGAAGTTCTATTTCGCAATTATCAATATCTTCTACATCAATAAGTCGTTGCTCAAAAGTCTGAAGAACTTCATTTCCTTCATCAGAATCAACTGTCTTGACGAAGAGTTTCATAGCAACTAATCCAAAAAACAGAGGTTCCTCCTCGTATTTTAGTATTTCTATCTCTAATCCTTCGGATAATTCACCTTTCGCTTTAGTTAGTAGTTCCTCTCGATTTGCTTCTGGAGAAGCAGGGATTACTTTTAATATCGATAAGACATTAGACATGATTGATCATCTTAATAATTCAATTGTTAAATCACAAAATATTATCATGAAACATTATTATAAAATTAAGGTCCAGAAAATCCACAATTAGGACAAATATATCTGTTTCCAAGTTTTCGACATCGCTCACATCGGATGATCGGGATCATTCCGCATGATGGACATGGAAAACGAGCCGTTCCATGTTCACTTGGCATAACTGCAACTTGACAAGGATTACAACGTTGCATTTTTATGTTTTCACTCATTCCAGTAACCTCTTTGCCTATTTGCCTCGGATAAGAATGCGATAATAAAAGCTTCTCTTGAGTTTTGAAGACTATTCGCAAGTGAAGGGATTTATTGCTTGAGTTTCGGAGTATTTCACCATTCTTTCCATTTAGTTGCATATTGCCTCTATATACAAAGAAAGTTTGCCTCAATTCGTTTTTATTACTCGAATCGAGTATTTTTAGGATAAAATACTTTCCCACTAAGATATTAGTAACCTTGGAGACAGGGAAAAAGAACTTCTTATTACGTAAGATAATGATTTCAATTGGTTAACTTCCAAGAAAATTTTAGGTTTTAATAAATCAATCGATAATTTACTTGATGACTCAAATAGAAGGTGAAATTCTTGGCTACTTTTGAAAACATGACATTAGGCGATAATAATGGATATAATTCAATGGAACAGGTTCAAAAAATTATTGATGGTCTTGGAACGGTAAAAGGCGTAAAAAAAGTTCTACTAGTAACTGAGGAAGGTTTTCCTATAATATCTGCTAGAACCTTACCTATGTCAGACGAGGTGGAGACTGTTGTATCAGCAATGGTAGCAGGTATTGTGAGTACATTTTCAAGTGCATGTATTCAGCTAAATTTGGGAGATCAAGTGGATTTCATTCACGTTCAAACACCTATAGGATTAGGAATTATATCAAAGGTACAAAGTACAATTCTTGTATTAATAACCGATTCTAATGTAAAATTAGGTTTGATGCACTATTTAGTTACATCCACCAAGATGAAACTTCTTAAAACAAGGGAATTTTGATCCAATTATTGAAGAAATTAATTAAATAGGAATCAAAGTTCGATAAAAACTTTATTTCTCTAAAGTCAAGCTTTTATTAACCCCGAATTCTAGAGACTCCTCATGACATTTTTATTCTCAAAATGATGAGAATTGTCATGATAGGTGAATTTATAGTGACTTTGAATGAATCCCAGTTACAACTTTTTCCTGTTCCTTGTACATCAGGAATGGAACCGAACTGTATACTTGATCCTGATCACCCGTGTTGTGAGAACATAAAACGCGAAACTATTGAGTTTAAAAATGGATTACTTGTGAAACAGGGAAATTCTGCAATTGTCTCTCTAAAATTATCTTTTAATGATCCTGTGGAAGAATTCATATTTGACCGTATTCGGAATGATTTGTGGAGAAATCCTGGTAGTCATGTGAAAGTCATTAGAGCTCCAGAAGAAGGATTTCAGATTTCATTCTTCCTTACGACCGAGATGGTGAAAACTCAGAATCAAAGGGAGAATCTGATTTCTTATTGGGAAGACTTTGCAATTAACATTCGCCAGGTCTTAACTGATGGTAAAATGGCAGTCAACAAGTTTGTAAGAAGTAGAACGACAAGACTAAGACTGGATTGAATATTATCGAATCCATATTGCAGGAATTGAACCCCTTCCCTATCTAAATTATTTCAAAAAAAAAGAGAGATGGATTTCCCCTAAATTATACAGCAATATCATATCCTGCACTATATATGGGATCCTGAGCTTCTCCATCAACTGAATACTCGACTTTGATACGTACTTCATCATAAGCTCCAGGAGCAAAGGTGAAGACCATATCAATCTTGGATTGACTGGTTGCTATATTGAATGGAAAATTCGTTGAAGTATTATCATCATTAGTGAAAACAGCCCATGCACCAGATCCAGTTCTTCCTTCTAGAGTAACATTAGTTACTGCGACTGTGTCTGCGAGTTCATTGGTTAATGTAAACGTCAATTTGTCATTAAAACCATCAGTATCGATGTCTGAGAGGGTGGTTTTCCCGAATTTTAATTCTCCAGATGATTGGATCATCGGTAACACAACTACAAACAATACAGCACCTGCAGCAACTGCGAGTCCAATTAGCAAAATAGCTGCTAATATTGGGCTTACAGCTCTTCTTCGTCTATATATTTTTACTAAATTCATTTTACTTAATTCTCCGTGAAATATGTTCAATTTCTTTCCGTATGAGCGGAATTAGCAATATTGGTATATATTGGATATTATTTAAGCATTTCATTTCATATGCTCAGAGCTTAATAAGCAGAGTTGAATAAAATATCCGAGAGTCTAGAAAACGATTCTAGGAAAGATGAGTGCGGAATATTGATTCGGATAACTTATTATCATACTCATCCTAAAATGGACAAAAGGTGCATTTCAAGAATGGTGAGACGATTTTCCACAACAAGTAGCGTTCTCCTCCTTACTCTAGTTCTCTTTGGAGGACTATTTTCTTTAGCAAATTCGATCACCTCGGCTCATACACACAGCTTACTAGATAGTGATTCTCCTAAAATCGCGATCTTTTATGGATCAGCTAATGATAAAAGAATCAGTGAACAAATGACTTTGGATACAGAGATTGACGTAGAATATTATAATATCTCATCTGTTCTCACGAATCCTTCTTTCGTTTTTGATAATAATAGTGTGAAAGCAATTTGGTGGATCAACGAACTTCATCTACCAATCGATTTCTCTTTTGTGGGCGATCTAGCTTCCTGGGTGAAAAGTGGAAATGGATTGTTTATTCTCAATAAATACTTTGATAGGACACCTCTTGTGGAGCTTCAGAATTTAGGAATCAATGGTTATTGGCCTGAAGTATATCCCCTGAATCAGAGGTCAGATATGCATACTATTGACCTAGTGAATGAATCTCTTCCTTCTCTACAGCTTGAACAACTGTCTTATGAATTCAATGGTTCTTCCACTTGGGTAGATTTACATGAGAAAACAGTTGTCCTTGCAGAGATTTCTCAACCAGAAAATGAGGCGTATCTCTCAAAATTCAATTCGGGTCTCTGGTTGGTACAAAATAAAGTTATTGTAGGTAGCTTTTCAGTGAATTTATCCCCTCCACAGACTAGGAATAAGTATGAACTATTGAGTGTACGTTCTACTTTAGCAAGTGGTCTAATAGATGTCCTAGGGGAGATTGCTCTCTTGACAACTGATAGTTTCTCAGATTCATCAGGAATGTTTCAATTTACGGGATTTGAACAGATAACAACAGTTGTTATTATTTCTATTGTGGCAATTATCACTTTTATTGGCTTCATGAAGGTTGGTATTATCACCAAAGCTCGTGAGATCATAGTTGGAGTATTTATGGGGACGTTTTTTCTACTGGCCCATATTGCTTATTCCCCCCAAAGAAGGAGAATTAGTGAGGATGATTTATTAGATAATGAAATGCGAATGCAAATTGTCGGATACTTGGAAGAGAAAGGTGAACAGGGGGCACATCTTCGTGAAATTCAGAGAATCCTTGGATGTGGAATCTCCTCCCTCTTATGGCATTTACAAGCATTAGATGATTTCAATATTGTAACACACCATAAAATTGGGAAGTATCATCTATTTTACCTCACAGGTTCAGAATCACTACAAATATCAGAAATAGCATTAGCATTAAAGAGTGAGGTGGCCAAAGATCTTTGCAAAGTGTTATTACGGAATAAGAATCCCCTCTCTCTTTCAAAAATATCCTCTAACATCAATGTTCATCATTCAAGCGTTCAACATCATATCAAACGACTTTCTGATTTAGGAGTAATTATGATAATTAAAGAGAAAAAGCGATCGACTTATATTATAAATCCAAATAGGGTAGAATCATTAGAAAAAGTCATGGAGGTAGCCTGACTGAGAGTATCCAACAATCTTTTACGATTCAGTATAGCTATTACCTTCTCTATTCTTGTGGTCTCTACATTCTTCACAGGAGCTATAGGCAACAGTAATTCGATCCAATTCTCCCAGTTGGATCCTTTTTACCAACAATCGCTATTTGGATTGAGATTTGACTATAATCATGGGATTTCGCAAGAGAATTCTCTACAATTACACACGAATTTGGTTACTGGACAAGAAATTAATGATTCCATTGATCCTGATCCAATCATTGATAATAACATTTCGATTATCGGACAGGACTCCTATGGAATAAAATCGTTACTTTTCGCTACAGAAAATATTGGAAGATCAGAGTTTATACCTCTATTTGGAACCTTAGAATGGCAAGCTTCTCTTCCTTACTTCAAATATATCTCCATGTTTGATTTGCCTTCTGGAGAAAGTGTGATACTAACTCAAGACATCTTAGGTTTAGCCTTGAAGCTAGATGGGCAGAATTTCCTGACTGATCAATATCTAGTAGGATATGCCAATATACCTGTAGAATTCTTGGAATTCTTGTTTGAATCCCTAAATCCTGTTCAGATGGCTGAAAATTCGATTAACGGGTATACTTCTCCAATTGATATGCCAAATTTGTCAAATCCAAATCCAATGAGAATTTCTATTGAAGAAAATGACAATGAATTGATAATTACCATGACTTATACAAATATATCTTATTTATTTCAAACAAATCCAATTAGTATTGAACACCTTAGTAGTTTTAGTCTTTCAGAAAATTTTGTTTTGATTGAGTTCGAATCAATCTCCTACATCACGAGAATATTGAAATATTCCACATCAAGTAATACTGGAGTAGAAACACAAGTAGAAATGAGTGTTGGGAGGATTCGGAATTTGTTAATCAATGAGAAACTACCATCAGAAGTAAGTTGGGATTCAGCATCAGAAACACATATCGTAAAAAAATACGAAGACTTGATCAACATTGATGAAACGATTTCATGGTATAAAGAGGTTGATATTGAAAAACGAATGGCTTTATTTAACCAAGCTTCTCTTTCATTTCTAGGTTCGCATAATCTAGGTGTGGTTTCTAACACTGAATCACAAAAGAATTCGTTTCTAAAAATTGATGGGCAAAATAGAACAAAAAATGAGTTATTACAAATGGATCTCTCTGCTGAGAGAAATATTTCATTATATCAAGATAGCAATCTTCTCCTTTTGAATCAAATAAATGGCTATGATTATGCACTTCATCTGGAACCAAACTTGCAACATTGGTCATTGTCACCTGTAAGTATAAAATCAATAGCATTGAATCAACATCCGAGTTTAAGTGGTAACATTTTATTTTTAGATCAGGCCTCTATTTTAAATCCGTTTTTGGTTGATGTTCTCCGACGTTTTACGGCTAATCTGTCTACTAGTACCCTTAGTGCAGAACAAATTCTAAAAACTGCCACACTATATCTTACATCCGCGGAATATATTCAAGAGTATTGTATAAACTCATGGACTGGTTATCCCACAAAAATAAAATCACTTTCAACAGCAATACTTAATTCAAATAACTTAGAAGTTGGCCTATCAAGAATATCGTTCTTTCCACTCTTTCCTGGGTTATTATCGATATTTTTCATAACGGTTTACCAGACAAGAAAGAGACGTATGTAATTAAATCAAACCCCACAATTATTTACCATCGGAATTTTAACACTAATAGATGTAAAAAATTTACATTTATTTAGAGTAGTTCCTTCACAGGTTAGCTAATAGAGAGATGAAATACTTTTTTACACGTCTTTGATAGTGTATCGACAGATAACAGCGAAATTATTAATTAATATGCAAATCTTCAGAGAATGAACCTAAATTTAACCCCCGGATAGTTTCTCTATATGATATTGCGGATTTTCATAACATATGATGTTATAAGTTAAGGTTACTGGAGAGTACCTAGACTTTGGACTCGATAAATTTACTCTCGGAGAAACGAGAAAGATTTTCGAGAATTCCAAGATAGGTGTTTTAATAATGAAGAAGAAACTTATTACGGGAAGTTCGGTAATCTTTTTACTGATACTTCTTACATTTACTTCTCCAGCTCAAGCCACGGATTATGCAGGGCATGATTTTAGTGAGGATCATTTTGCTGTTGAAATCGATCTTTTCCCTAATCCTGCAGACCCTGACGTAATCTACGATTTTGGTACAGGAACTGGAGATGGAGACTCAGTTGAAGAAACTGATTTGCAATTCTTTATGAGCTATATGAATCATAGTGGAATTGAAGTAGCTTACTCCGCTTTAGAAAAAATGGAACACTGGATAAAATTCCGTGATTTATTACCTACCGAAGTAGGTGAGCTCATTGATACTCTAGGTCCATTGGCACCTGAAGGCGCAGCAGAGGCTCTTAACTCAAACCTTGTTCATGTCAATGCAACAGCACCCTTCCAACAGTTAGTTCAACACTTTAACACTCCTTGGGGTACTGATGCCTTTGTAACAAATAATTTCATGACACTAGTTGCCTATTCTGGAGGAACTGGATCAGATCCTCTACTTATGGACGCAGGTGATAATCTCTATATGGGTTATACTTTTGCAGTCCAAGAAGTGACAGATGCCCTTAACGCAGTCATGGCACCACATTATGAGATTCCTCATTTTGATTATGAAGCAAATTTTGAGCAAACTGCAGATGGATATACATTCGGTATCAATTATACCAATATGTTTGTCTTATGGCAGGATATTACCGTTCCCCTTCGTGGACCAGATTATTTAAATGCTGCGGGCCTTCAACTACCAGAAACTAAAGGAGTTATCTATGGACAAGATATTGTTGCCGCATCAGTTTTAGATCATCTTGCTTTTGAATATATTTTCAAAGTAGAACAAATTGATTTAGGAACTACTCCCTCAATTAAAGTTAACCTAGGAACTGTAGAGACAAGATATCATATTGGTGAAACAAATTTACTTGTTACAAAAGATGATGCGACATTCATCTCAGATCATTCCGCCGATTGGCTTGGTTCACCTTTTACTGCAACACCCAGTTACACTTTAGATGTTCCTCTCGCTCTCCAAGGCCAAACTGTTGGTTCGTGGACTTTCCCAGCCAGTGTAACTCTAACTCTCTCAGAAATGGCTTTCTTTATCAACGATGATGCTAAAGTTAGAATGAGTATGGCTGATGCCTTTGGGTTAACTGTTGTAACTGCAACAAACTGGTTTGATACTCAAGTAGTAACAGATCCTCAATATGCGACTCACTTAGATGAACCTGAAGATCCTAAAATTACTCTCGAAAGAGATGGAAATGAATTCTTCTGGACTAGTTTCAAAGATAAAATGAACTATAAGTTAAGAGAGTTAAATTTTGATCCTTTCTTCGAGGATGACACTATTGATCGTGATGTGTATGTTACATTATTTGATCCAAGTGGTTGGTTTGCGGCTAATGTTGCTAAACCATATTTCCTTATCGAATTTTCACTTGCTTGGGGCTTTACAGTCTTCATGGCTTCAAAAATTGCACCAGAAATTGTTCATCCAGGAGCAGGTTCACATACAGAAGTGGTTAACCAAATCCTATATTTAACTTTCACTGAATTTCCAGAGTGGTTTGGTGGAGAAATCTATCATGATCCTTCATATTCTGCTGTTGCAGCGGTTGCTGCTCAACCAGAAACAACCACCGATAGTCCACCTGGAACTGATACGACTGACGCAGCCTTTCCAGGATTTGAATTAGTTTCTGTATTAGTTGCACTCCCTCTCATGTTTGCAGCATATCGAAAGAGACGATAAACGTTCTCTTTTTTCCTCTTTTTTCCTTTTTTTTTCCTTATTCTTTGAGTAACACACTTTTCTTCTGGTAATAACCAAGAATTTCCATTTTCTCCTCAAGGTAAATAGTTTAGTTCTTCCTCTCATGATGAAGAGTAAAAGGGAAGGGATTATAAATGACAAGATTTAAACCGAAGTCTAGATAATAGAAACAACTAACTACAAATCTTGACATGAAGTGATGAAATGACAAATATTGATCTTCTATCAGATCCGATAAATCTAGTAATCTCTCTAATATTAACATTTTCCCCATTAATTGTTTTATTCATTCCATATCTGTATACTCGACGAAAGTCGGAAAATTTTATCGCTACGATATTTAATCGGGCATATGTCGGGTTTGTGATTTTTTATATAGCGTATTTCATTTTTCCCAGTATTCTAAACTCATTTGTACCAGATCCGAATCAATATATTGATCAAGAATACTATCCAATTGCAGGAAGTTCTGGATGGACAACTGTATGGGATTCTGAATCAGTAATCACCCAAGGAGCAGTATCGGTACCTATACCACTGCTGATAAAGTATCTCTTTCAACATTTTTTTAACTCAATTGTGATATTTCTGAGTTATCCTGTAGTAATTCTCGCATTCGTCTTTGGTATTTCCCCTATAATTTCTATGTTGATTATTTTCTACCAGACTTGGACTGAAAAGCGGAATGAACTAAATCCAATCAAAAAATTAATCAAACGGAATAATAAAGAAATTTCTCAACTCAAAAAGCAGTTAAAACACGCTAATGAATCAGAAGCTTATGAGAAGAACGTAGCTATTTCTGAATTTAAAACTGAAAATCAAGAATTGGAAAAACAACTTTCCGAAGCAAGATCAGTATCCCAACGTTTGCAAGAAATCCAATTCGAGCTCGAACACTCCCCGTTCCATGCTGTAATGAAAAGAGTAAAAGAGAAGAATTGGGATAATGAAAGAGAGTTATTGAAAGTTTTAATTGCGATATTACCCATTACATTATTTTTATTGATGACAATATTGCAGTTACTCGGAGAAACTGAAAACCCAAGCTTACTCCAAGGAACATCAATGGGGTGGTTTTTAGAAATTTATTTTGCCTATATCGCAACTCTAGTATTCAGTATATACCTAATAAAGGCCAGTCTATTATCAAGAAAAGGTAAGTTCTTGGGTAATCAAATGTACATTGCAATGGTTCAAAGTTTATCCACTGTTGGTGCTTTTATGTCGGGATTGGCCGTTATATTATTCTTGGTGCAATATTTCGATCAGATATTCGTTGTTTCGTACTTTATCGTCTATTTCATCATGGTTTCACTATTTTTCGTGCTTTTCTTAGATGTATTTGAGCCATTCTCTATATACATCTTGTTAAAGCTAATAGAGAGCTTTAAATCGTTTAGAGTATCAATACGGAGATTTAATAGGATAAATATTGCGAAAAGTACCATTTCAGGTATTCTAGTTGGTGTTCTTCTATCTGTTGGTTTTTTAACATATCTAGTAATTGTCAAAAGTATTTTTTCTAACTTTAGTACTGTTCAATATTCGACATTTTTCTGGTTAACTCAGAATTATGCAAGTTTTCTACTAGCAGCAACATTAGTTTTAATAATTAGGCGCTGGAATTGGAGTGTTATCGGAACTAGCACCATTACATATTTGTCTATATTATTTGTAAGTCTTTTCATAATTCGATGGTATTTTGAAGAGTGGTATATATTCCTAGGTTTCAGTGAAGGTGACCTATATCCAAGCTATCAAGGAGAGATTCTAGTTGCACCCTTTCTTCAGGCTACTTCGGTTTTAGGAACTATTGACCTAAACTGGTTAACTGCTGTATGGAAAGGTGGAACATATGGTGACTTTCAATTTATCTTACCTGAGTTACGGCAGATACCTGTGATCTGGCAAGGATCTGGAGGTCAATTTTTACAAGCTCTCTCAATCCCCTATAACTTATTTCATCCCTTGGCAATCCTTCTTATATATGGGGGTATTTTATTCCTAGCTGGTAAACAATTTCATGTCAGAACACAAAAAGGAGAAGAAAAAACTCAATATAAGTCAATTTTTTCAGATGTCACCCGTTTACTCAGTACGGATGAGCTAGAATCAAAATCTGACATTCTTTTAATCGCTGCAACTCCAGCTAAGGATGAAGAAAACGGAAAATTGATTGATAAAGCATGGCTGAATTCAGAAAAAGGAAGTTTCCTTCGTGATGCAATTACTGGCCAAATGCAATCGATTTCTAAACTGATAGAGAAGACTGGACTTTCAATTGATGAAATCCATTCCATTTTAGATGAAGTGACATATGACGCAGACGTACCTTTCAATCAGATTATTACTCTCTGGCATCGGGAATTCTCATATTCATTCGAAGAAGTAACTATCGATTCACTTCATGTAATGATGCTGGATGGGCGCGCGGTTCTTTCTCACACATTTGGAGAAGAATCACAAGTAGAACCAGCATTAGTAGCTGGATTATTTTCTGCCATTACATCTTTTGCAAAGGAAGCTGTTCGTAGTGAACAGTTACTCAAGACTATTGACCATGGGGATGTGGTTCTTACGATCGAGTATGCCAAATGGGTATTCGCTGCGATTTTTGCTGACAGTACATCCACTGAATTACGTAAAAAATTAGGTGAATTTTTGAATGATTTTGAATCAAGGCATAAGAAAACCCTTCCTAAATGGTTAGGAGATTTAGATGCATTCACGGGAGAAACAGAGATGATTCGGGAGCTCTTTCCTGGATCATAATTTCTTAGACTAGGGAGGGTTTCTCCATCTTTGTATTCAAATCAATGGGCAGTGGAACGAATCACGGAATTTAGGTCATTCTATCTGAGCTATCACACAGAGAAAGGTATCTGGCGTATATATTGATACTGACACAATAAGATTTGCACTTCCAGATGAAAGAATATATTTTGGTCCCTTTAAGGGGTTTGTAGTCTTTCTATTTGGTATAAAACCGGCTTTAGTTAATAATTTTAAGCTTTCAAGCAATTCTGATTTAGTATAGATGTTAACGCTTTGAGTATTTCGTTTAATTTGAATATTTGATTCAAAAATAATGTCACGGATCAATATATCTTCTTTAAGTGCATCTGGAATATCATTTTCATGAATTTCTGAAATCAACGGCATGATCCAATTCTCAAGGACTTCATTTGGAAGATCAATTGTGGATTCTAGAGAAGGGTCAACCTCGAAGGCTTTAGTAAAAAAGTCTTCTTTTTGATCTGGTTCTAATTCTTGACGAACAGCGATTTCTTCTTTCTCAAAACTCGGTAATTTACGATTTTTATCTTGTGGTACTAAAATACCCTTTTTAAATAGTATTATAAGTTGCTCAAAGATTTCATTATATTTAAATTTTGAACTAAATAAGCCATGATTTACTATTTCCTTAATAAACAAACCTTCAGTGTTAGCCAACTGATTATTTTGCTCTTGAATAACTTGAAGTAGTGGATTATCTGAAACTTGCTCTTCAGTATCTATTCTAAGTGCAAGCGGTCCTAATACAGATAAACCAAGAATATTATCAAGGTCTTCTATTGCTGATTGAAATGGATCTAGTTCTCCAACGAAATCAGTAAGTAGATCCTGGAATCTCTTTTCAAAAGCGTAAACAAATTCCCGTCCTCGTTTTCTCAGACGTTTACTGAATCTTGGAGGTCGTTCTAATATAAATGCTGTTACTGAGTAATTTCCTTCAATAGTAACAATTTTAAAAGTCCTATCGCCAATATCCTCGGTAAAGTCTCTTACTATAGTTCGATCTTTTATTTCCTCACTTTTTAATTCCGTAAATAAGCTTGAAATTGCTGTTAGGAAGCCAGAAACTAATTGTGGATCAACTTTGAGCATTGAAGTCCCAAATTTAAACAAACAAATACCAGTGAGCTTGTGAGTTATCATAATATGTTCACAATAAAGAAGATTCATTAGATCCTTGTAATCTATAGGATTCATAGGTGAAAATCCCAGGGAGGGTTCGACTTTGATTTCGTGAAAAATCTCGTCCTTTTTACTAGCACTCACTTGTTCTTCACGTATCCCAGACTTAGCACGAAAAATCGGTATTAAATCTGGCATACTATCCTTTTGAGGATCAATATGTTTGGTTAACCTTGCTCGAACTTTAATTTTGACTGGACTCGAAATGCTATCTTGGAGACCCACAATTAAAGCTTCTCCTTTTGTTAAATGGGGGAGAACTGAAACTGTATCTGTATTTATTCCCTCCATTAAACGAATTTTTGTTATATCTTTTTCGGATTTGATTCGGAGAGCTACGAGAGTATTCATGTTCGCGATTATATTATCTGGCAGATCTCCTGGTCTTTGTGACACTAGCATCTCGTAAATACCAAATTTTCTCCCTTCACGCGCGATTTGTGCAAGAATATCGCTTTTTTGAACAAATCTATGTGCTTCCTCCAATATTATCAAGATTTCCTGTTCATGTGGAATCTCTCCCTGAATTTTTTTCTGAAATATTTGAGTTAGTAATTCATTCACTAATGTATTCCTTTTTTTCTCATCTGTGTATTGATCAAGTCGAATGATCGATATCTGGTTTTCACGAACTAGAGAGGAAATATCTATTTCTTCTTTATACACAGATTGTTTTTTAAGAGTGTTAATTTTCGAAATTAAATTTTCACGTGTTTGTGTGTGCATATCAGAATTCTTTATATTGGTTAAAATAGATTCCAGATTATCTGGCTGGTCAAGAATGTTCGTGAGTGCATTTTCTTGAGCGGTTGATAATTCCAATAGTCTTCTTAGTTTTGGTAAATCAAATTGGGTTCCTAATCCAATTGTTCCTTCTCCAAAAATTAGTAACCTTTCAGCGAACCCTTGTGGGTAATATCCTTCGTAATCTAAAGAACTGATTTCACTTCCTGTATTTTCTAATCCAAGTCCCCAATATTCGTTGTGAACGTCGAAGAGTAGTATCGAGGTGTTTTGGATTTTCAAAAGAATCTCCTCCAATAAAACACCAATACTGTATGACTTTCCTGCCCCCGTACTAGCTACACATAGAACATGTCGTTCTAAAAATTTAGGTGATATTAAGAATGGATCCGTTGATGAGGGAGAAGTAACAATATCTCCTAAATATATCCCCCCTTCTCCATCATAGGATATAATTTTTGAAATCAACCCTTTTGGAGGAATAGACACTTCTGAATCCATTGAGATAGGAATTCGACATGGTTTTAAGCGAAATTCATCCATTTCAAATTCCCCCAGAATATCTGCAATCGCTTTCATCTCCCCTTCTTTTTCTTGTGATAATCGGAATATTTGAGCAATTAGATGCTTATTACTTGACCGATTCTTGTCAAATAAAACAATATAATCTCCTTCGTGGAAAATATTCTCGTCAATATCCGAAAGAAAAGTAATACGGGAGGTGGTGGTTTTTGTAATTTTCATTGGTGGATCAGCTAAATGATTTACCTAAATGTAGTATTTGATAACTGAAGAACCTGAATTTACTATCTTGTGGGAAATAAAATTCTTTCTATCAAAATACATTTAATTTTCTTTGTACATCCTTTATTAGAGTTCAGGTTGAGAACTGTATCTCTTGATATCACAAAAGATTAATAATGAATCAATTATCTATCTAAAATAATATCAAATATCTGTTATTATATTGGAGTGTAGCGAAGTTTGGGTACAGAATCTCTGAAATATGATATGGTTATTGTTGGTGCGGGGCCTGCAGGAATGGCCACAGCGATTTATGCGTCAAGGATGGGTTGGAAGACAGTAGTTCTTGATAAAGGAGCAGTGGGTGGACTAGCAGCAACTACACCCAAGATTGAGAACTATCCAGGGTTCAGTGAAATTACCGGAATGGAATTCGCCGATAGACTCAAAAAACAGGCTGAAAAATTCGGTGCGGTAATTAAGGAATTAACAGAGGTTACTGATATTAATCTAGGGGAATCTGAGATAGAAGTCTTTACTCCATCGGAGAACTTTCTTGCCAATGTGGTCGTTCTAGCAATGGGTACATCTCACCGACATTTGGGTGTCCCAGGAGAAGAAAAATTGGAAGGAAAAGGAGTTTCATATTGTGCTACATGCGATGGACCATTATACGGATCTAGAAAAGTAGTTGTTGTAGGTGGGGGTAATTCCGCAGTCACAGAGGCTCTGTATCTTGATAATGTAGTGCGCGAAGTCTCTCTCATTCATCGTAGGGATCAATTACGGGCTGAGGAATCACTCCAGAAAGAAATCCTTCAAAACTCGAATGTTAATATGATTTGGGATTCAGTCGTGACAGAAATCATTGGGGATGAGATGTCTGGAGTAAAGAAGGTTACAATTAAAAATATAAAAACTGAAGAAGAAGAGCAGAAACGAGTTAAAGCAGTATTTGTCGCTATCGGGATATTACCAAACAATGAACTCGCAAAGAAGATTGGAGTTAATTTAAGCGAAGATGGTCTAATTCTTGTAGATTCAAAACAACGTACAAATATTCCCCGAATTTACGCTTGTGGAGATATTACTCCAGGTCAAGGCCAGATTTCTGTAGCAGTCGGAGAAGGAACAACTGCAGCAATTTCAGCGTTCCTTGATATGCGTGGTGGGGATTGGTACGGAACGGAATAGAATACATGACGCGATGTTTCTTGCCGTCTAAAACCAGTACATCATCCATCGGTCTGCATAAGTTTTCAAATCATTTCTCCGCATCCCATTTATTGTTAACTGAAGATTTTTCCGAAGGCTTGCATGGACATAACTACTATGTTGAAGTGGAATTATTTGGAGAAACTAACAGTGATGGCTTAATTTACGATTTTCTCAGGCTGGATGAAATTATCCGTGAAATTCTTTCTCAATGGGATCATTATACATTAATTCCTAGTCAAAATGAAAACATCAACATAACAGAAGTGGGCGGTAATCTTGAAATTCGTGCTAGAAAGCGATTTTACTCGATTCCTCGGTCAGAAGTAAAGTTACTAGAATGTCAAAATGTGACGGCTGAATATTTAGCGAGATCTGTAGCACTCCAACTAAAGGAGAAATTGCTTTCACTAAAATCAACGAAGGGTATTACCGAACTTAGGGTTGATCTGTGGGAAACCCCCCTCTATCATGCCTCTTTTTCCAGTCAACTAGAGCGTTTTTAAATTCCTTTTGTCCAAGTTTTGGAAATCCAGAAATTTCTTCTCCAGAGTCTGTTAAATTAAACCGAATTCCATTGTGCAGTTGATAGTAAGAAGAAATTAAGGATTGGGCTATTTTCAGCTTCACTCGTTTTCTAGAGGTATTTTTAAGGATTTGAGAGCTATTTTTACTGTACTTTCCGATTTTTTCTCCAAAATCAAAACCAATTAAGCCTATAATAGGAGATTGAAAATGAATTGCTAGAAAAATACCTCTATCACCATCTGTAAATCCACCAAAATTAAAGAGATTAGTTTTCAACTTATTCTGAGTTGTACCCCAAATTAATGGCTTTTTGTCCAGAAGGTGCGTCTCCTCAAAGAAGTCTTGAATGATCGTTCTATTGTCCCCATGAGCATGGATAAGTGCAATAGCACCTCTAGAAATCGCCCATCTAATCGCTGACCATTCTCCATCTAAATCTGAGATTACTATATCAGGAATAATTTGATGCTGTTGAAATAAAGAACAGCTTCCATCAATAGCGATGATTTTCAAATCATTGATTATAGAATGTTGCACACAAAGCTCTAAATCTATATCAAGAGAAGGCCCAGCTCCCACCACTAAAATTGGATGTTTTAACACATATTCTACTTTTTCCAAAATAAAATTTGCTTCATAAGGAAGCTTTTCATTTAGAAATGATTCCAATTGACGTGTGGACTTAATATCCTCTTTAATACTTAGATTTAGCTTTGCTACAATTTTTAAGTATTCATTATTCCATTGATCGATAAGCATTTGGTTATATCCATCAAGTTTTCTGTGATGAAATTCAATTTAGTATTAATTCAATCGGAGTAAAGAAACCTGTCTATCATAAAATTAAATTTCTTTCCAAAATTAGTCTCGAGAGGATAAAAGCTAAATATATAAAGATTCTTGAAAATGCCCCAACTGGTTTGTAATCTCACAAACACAAATCTTGTGCTGAAATATGCGCTGAAATAACCTGTGAGATATTGCCGAAAGTTAAGTCAGGCTCCGTTCTGATCTGTACTGTTGTGCTCGCGCCTACGGGAAAATCAGAAAGCTGAAGGTTCTTCGGCCAAAGGGCCTGAGTCACACCCGGTCTCATTCCGAACCCGGAAACA
>JAEOTC010000087.1 GCA_016840035.1 Candidatus Hodarchaeota archaeon
AGATCATTTAGGACTGATGTAGATACTTTCTTTACCCCTTTATGGGAAAGCTCAGTTCTTTGTTTTTGATAGTATTCTCCTAATGATGAAACAGTATCTTTCCGAGCTACTATAGATTTTACATCGTCTTTTTCAAAAATACGAGGAACTGGAATAAGATTCCCTTTACAATAGGGACATGTATCAGTTTGTGCACTTTGATAACAGGAACTACAAATAAAACGTAAACAACTTTCACACTGAAAGTGAAGATCAAAAACCGAATGTTCCATCTGATCTATTTGGCAATAGTAGGTATCTTCACGGAGGACGAGGATTTGTTCGTTACTTTCTGAGTCTTGCTCTATAATACCGTCGATCAGTCTTTGAGCCGTAAACTCTTGGATAATAAATAAAACGTCATTCTCTGATAGTTCGGTTTCTTTAGCAACCTCTGCAATGGCGATACGACCATCGTGTAGTTTATTGAGCCGTGAAATTGTTATAAAAGTTCGCTTAATTGGATGAGAAGAAATCTTGTACTCTTTTTCATAAGCTTGAAAATGAGTAACTTCAGAGTTGACGATTCGTGATAAGGAAGCTCTAATTCGATCAGAAAAGCTTCGATTGGATTGGTTCATGGCTCATCTAAATCAGACACTAAATCGATATTTAAGAATTATTTTTCTGGAAAAGAATTAGCCCTAGGAATTAAGTTTCTGGGGATTAAATTATGCAGGTTTAATTTTCCACCAATTTATGAATAATATAAGAATAGCTTCACTAAAAAACCTCTGAGAAATGAAATTTCAATGTTATGTATTGCCCACGGTGCTCAAACACCTCCTCCAAGGTTAAAATGAAAGCCTCTAAGAGATCATTTCATAAAAAAACTAAATATTTATGCCCCAATTGTGGTCTAATTAAAATGAAATCTCATTAATGGGTGGAAAGCATGAGTTTATCAATAGGTATCTCTCTTGGTTTTTCTCGTTTTCTTTCTCAAGATAAAGCTCTTGGGAAAATTAACCAAATTAAGGGTGCTGGCTTAAACTCTGTAGAGTTTGGACTGTTAAACTGTGCTATTGGAAGAACAAATATACCAGGAATAATTCCTTTTCCCACAGAACATCAATCGAAGTCTATCTTAGATCTATTTGGAGATAAGGATTATTATTTCTCCGTCCATGCTCCCTATCGAATTTCTGCTACAACAGAGGAAGAAACAAAATTGAAATATTCAAAATCCAATCTTTCAGCTACATTAAAGGTTACAGATTGGTTGCATGGACATCATGTCACTTTTCATGCTGGATCGTTCAAGAAAAAGCATAATAACAAACATGTAGCAAATGTACTAAATAGTTGGGAAGAATGGAGACAAGAAAAAGGTTATAGAGCCAAGCTAGCTCCGGAAGTGGGAGGAAAGTATAATAGCTTTGCTGATTTCTTTACTTTAGTGGAAATTACAAGTGGTATCGAGAACTGCTTAATGACTTGGGATATAAGTCATGATTTTGCGCGAGGAGGTAATATACTCGATGAGAGTGGGATTTTAAAGCGCTTAGAAAAACTGGATGAGGGATATGATTTAAATTCCTCAAACCGCTTACCAATGCACTTTTCTGGTATGGTCGTTGGCAAAACGGGAGAAAAACACCATACACTACTTGGGAAAGGGAATGGTGTTCCATGGGAATTAGTCCTTTCAGTTCTGAAAGAACAAAATTATCTTGAGAAAGTTAATCTTGTGTGTGAGAGTAAAGTCCCCAAAGGTGAAAAATTCAAGGGTGATGCAGTTTCAGACGCTCTAAAAGCTAGAGAATTTTTAGAATCTAATCGGGTTGTTAAACAGTATAAAGGTAAACCTGGAAATTTAGATTATTATTTCAGCTAAGACGTTTTGATGAGACATTGAGTTAAATAATTCTTTAAGAAGGATTATAGTTTGAACTGAACATATTTCCTAGTTTGGTACAAACGAAAGATTATTGACTTAATCTAATTTGATTTTACAAAAATCGTATACCAGTTCAAAGTGATGAGAATGGTCAGTATAAAACTCCCACAACGAAGATTTGAGGCCCGTCAGGAGCAATTTCTTAAGATCATAAATAATCATGGGTTATCTCATTTTATTGTATTAAATCCTAGATCAATATATTATTTAACTGGTTTCTCTCTGATTCCTACGGAAAGACCGTTCCTGATGGTTTTTAAAAATGAAGAAATTAATTTTTTTGTCCCAGAACTAGAAAAAATCCATGTTCTTGAAGAAGTTCAAGGTGTAAAGCAAGTAGGTACTTATTTTGATTATCCTGACGAAATTCATCCCCTAATCCACTTTGCAGAATTTATGAAAGCCACCTTAAAAATTAAAGGTAAGGTAGGAGCGGAAGCTAGTGGATCATCTGGATTTTGGGGCTATCAAGGGCCATCATTTCAAGAAGTTTTAAAGAAAAACGTTTCAGTTCATTCAAATATCATTACAGATATGAGGATTATTAAGGATGATGATGAACTTGCATGTATTAAGGAAAGTGCGAAATGGGGAGCAGTTGCGCATGAACTTTTACAAGAATATACGAAAGAAGGGGAAAATGAAATAGATGTCTCCTTTAAAGCTTCTCATAATGCTTCAAAACGAATGAGAACTGAATTAGGAGCTGATTATGCCCCTGTGGGATATGGTTCCCGACCATGTGGAGCTGGCTATCGCGGACAAATTGGTCCATATAGTGCCATTCCCCATGCAATGACAAGGAATGCGATCTTTCAAAAAGGAGATACTTTAGTTACTGGAGCCAGTGCGAATATTGCTGGATATTTATCTGAATTAGAGCGAACCATGTTTATCGGAGAACCAACAGAGAAGCAAAAAGGTTATTTTGCGATAATGATGAAAGCTCAGGAAGTAGCATTTAATACAATGAAACCAGGGGTTCCTGTATCCGAAGTTGACAAGGCTTGTAGAAGAATTTTCAAGGAAAGTGGAGTCATGAATCTTGTTCAGCATCATACAGGACATGCAATTGGATTAGAGGGTCATGAAAGACCTTTTCTGGATAGAGGAATGACGAACGTCATAATGCATCCTGGTATGGTATTCACAGTTGAACCCGGAATTTATGATAGATCTATTGGGGGTTTCCGTCACTCAGATACTGTCATTATAACCGAAGATGGAAACGAACGTGTAACTCATTATCCCAGAGATATTGAGCAATTAGTGATAACTTAGAAGTGATAACATGAAGGATCAGCTCCAGCATGGAATTAAGCTACTTCGTCAAGTGGAAAATAAAAAAGCTATAGATATCTTTAAAAATATTATAAAAACTGATTCCGATAATCCTGAAGTTTACCGACATCTCGGATTAGCGTACTTCAATATTGGCCGATATTCAGAAGCACTGGAGAGTTGGAATCGGTGTCTAGACCTCGATCCGACACACCATCAAACTTGGTGGAATTTAGGTCAACTTCACGAACTTTTAGATGATCCCAAAAATGCATATCATGCATATAACAAGGCAGAGAGTATGGCAAAAGACCAACCTGTAAAAGCAGCAAGATACCATGAATGGGCTAAGAAAACCAAATCAAACCTAAAAAAATAGTTTTCATTGTACGATATGACTAAAACCTTTAAAAGATGGAAAAAACGATAGTAGGTAAATGAGTAGTAATAGAATGAAAGTCGAAGACGTTAAACTGCAAATCATTGAAATCATTAAGGTTCTTAGAATATATGGTCATTGGATGCTAGAAGATCTCACGAAAGAAGAGCTTCTTTGGCGTCCTGATAATACTAATGCTCGAACTATCCATAGTTTCTTTCGACATATAATTAATGCTGAAATTTATTGGTTAAAGCATCTAAATGATGATACTTTTTCGTATGAACCGAAAACCAGCGAATTTCAAGAACTAATCACTACCTTCGATAAATTAGGTGAATATTTCATTAATACAATTGAAACTACTGAGGAATCAGGTTTAACGTTCCGAACTCCAAAATATGAAGGAGAGACATTAATAGATCCAGGAACCATAAGTTGGGTTGTATTGAGGACCTCATTACATGCAATTCATCATTTTGGTCAAATAGCACATATTAGATATTCAATGGAGAAACCTCCAAACCTAGAAACACGGAAAATATCGTGGGGTGGGGCAATGGATATTATAGTGAAAGCTATGCTTCTTTGAAAAGAAAAAAGGAGGGATTGTTACTTATTTGTAACATCCGATATATCTAGAAATCACTAAACGTTGGATCTCACTGGTTCCTTCACCGATTTCTAAAAGTTTTTGATCACGATAAAAGCGCTCAACTGGGTACTCTTTCATAAGGCCATATCCACCGTGAAGTTGTACAGCATGATTAACAACTCTATTAGCGACCTCCGAACAATATAATTTTGACATCGCAGCATATTTCTTATATTCCGAACGACCTTGATCATAAAGCCAGGTGGCTTTATAGAGCAGATTTCTTGCAGCTTCAATTTCTGTTGCCATATCAGCCAGTTTAAACGCATTCGCTTGAAATGTACTGATTTTTCTTCCGAAAGCTTTACGTTGTTGTGCATATTCTAAAGCTTGTTCATAAGCACCAACTGCACAACCTAATCCCATTGCTGCAATGCTTAATCTTCCTTTGTCCAACGTATCTAACATTTGGTGAAAACCCTCACCTCGTTTACCAAGCATTTGACTTTCAGGAATCCTACAATCGGTAAAGAATAATTCTGAAGTGATAGAAGCTCTCCACATCATTTTACGATGCATCTCCTGCGATTCAAATCCTTCTGTTCCCCGATCGACTAGGAAGCAGGTATATTCCTTCTTTCCATCAGGTCGTGATCCAGTGATCGTCTGAACAGTTACTCCTAATGATGCAGGAGAGGAACCATTAGTGATAAAATTTTTACTACCATTTATTACCCATACATCACCTTCTTTTACGGCTTTTGTCTTGGAGGCACCCGCATCCGAGCCAGCTTCTGGTTCAGTCAGACCAAATCCCCATAATTTATCACCTGTTGTTAATTGAGGGAGATATCTTTCCTTTTGCTCTTTAGAACCAAAATAGTAAATTGGACCTATTCCTAGGGAATTATGAGCAGCAATTGTGGCAGCTTGAGATCCGTCAACTCTTGCTAGTTCCTCAACTGCCACAATATAGGCAAGATACGAGAGATCTGAACCTCCATATTCCTCAGGTAAGTATACTCCAAGTAGGCCTAAATCACCCATTTTTTTAGTCAAGGTTGGTGAAAACTCTTCTTTCTCATCAAGATCTCCAGCAATAGGAGCTATTTCTTTTTCAGCAAATTCACGAACTGCATCGCGCATCATACTTGCTTCATCAGGTAAATCAAATGATAGTGTCATTTTCTGGTCACCAAATGTTGTTAACTCTTTACGGGTGATAGTTACCTACCCCTTTGTAAAGATTCTAGAGGAACTTTCATCATTATAAAATTATTTGAAAGCCATTTGTGTCACAAATTTAGAAAGAATAACATGTATGCCAGTGAAAGAATGTAAACTATGATCTATCTCTGGTAGTTTCACATTGGAAGTCAGAATCGAAGTCGAGTTTAACTTTAGGGTGACACATAGCAAAAACAGTGTTTTGATTACGGATTTGTTTTCTTTTCGAGTTATTGCTGAATAGATAAAGTTTTTGATGCAATTGTTGGGTAGTACGATTGCTATGCTTTAAATACTAGGCGGAACACATTTGTCGCGTAGGGATCTACAACTATTAAAGAAAAAATGAAAAAGATTTTTTAATTACCAAAATAGAAAGTTGAAAAAAGTCAGTTTTTATATTTAATTTCTCTTTGTTTTATGTGTCTTTGAGGATTATCTATGTCATCTGAGAGTTCTAAGTCGTTAGTTATAGTCTCGGTCGGTGTGGAACACTCACCTTTACTTCAGAACTTTCTCGATGCTGGATTACAGTTTACTATCATTCCTAATACTTCAGGGGATTTCCGATTAATTGAAGGAAATGGGACTGAGAAGGAGAATGAAGTTTGGTATCATCATGAAATCATTAAATTAGCTAGTTCGATAGTTCCCGATGATTTTGCTCAAAGTTCTCTTGCCAAAATTTTCACAAAACCCATTTCTGAAACTCCTATGCCTCTTACCGATGCAGAAAAATTCTTGATTCAGTGGGTATCTGAGCAACATAAAGCTAAACATGACTTCACTGATTTTTTTGTTGCATTGAGTGAATATTCAAGTAAAAAAATAACTGTTCACCCCATGAAGCTTCCTGAAACGATTATATCTTTAAAAGGGGAAGATTTTGAGATTCCCTTAAGATATTTTCAAGTAACAGGCTATATTGATAGAAAAGCAGACAGTAAGCCAGATTTGGATGAGCTCCGAGATCTGTTGAATAAAACCAAGGAGGAAAAGAGTAACAAAAAGGCTAAACCAAAAATTATCGTAACAGGCTTAAGTACTAAAAGAGATTTATTAGGAGAACAGTCGAAAAAAGCGCTTGATGAGGCAGATGCGATATTAAT
>JAEOTC010000025.1 GCA_016840035.1 Candidatus Hodarchaeota archaeon
AAGGTCTTTACTATCCACTAGCATTATTATTCTCCTTTGGTGGCATCTTCTCTGTGTTTTGGCTGATATTTTTTGTTGAGACAAGTAAAGATAGAACCATTAGAGAGAGAATTATTGGTACAACAATAAGACTGATTATTATGTGTATCTTGACCGGTTTTGCTATTCATTTCTGGGTTCTATTCGAACCTATCTAAGTCTCAAAACCAAAAATATTGATTCGACTTCTCTTCCTTATTTACAGTATTAGAGATAATTTGGATTTTATTTCGAGTTTATTAACAGAATTTGACATATTTTGGTGTTTCAACATAGAATTTTAATGAAAAATGAGAAATAACCGATCTTTTCAATTAAGAATAAGGATGAATAGATTTAATTGATTTTTCATTTTACCATAACTTTTTTTAACCTAAAAAACTGAGAGTAACATGATTTTTTCTTGAAAGATTTCTAGTCATCAAGAAAAAGGATGCAATTATTTGACGATTTTAGATTACTTTCTCCGTGAAGAAGCATCTTATTGGAGTATGCAGGCTCTTCTACGAAAGGCAATATGCAAGGGTAAATGGGTATTGCTTTATGGGAGCCGAGTTATTGCTGTCTCAGAAACTAAGGATGAAATAATTCGATTCTTTGGACAGTTCAAGGAAAAACTCGATAATAAGAATCGACACCCTGGAGCAATCTATGTACAAGTTGGGAATGAGCACAAATTCTATCGGATCCCTATGGATCAAGAGGAAGAAAAGAGCTCTGAAACAGATAAAGAACAACCCTCCAACACCCTAGAAAGAGTTCTATATAGGTAAGATCTTTTTTAGTCTTACTCTACCGTTACTGTTTTTGCCAAGTTCTTGGGTTTATCAGGGTCAAACCCTCGATGAACTGCAGCATAGTACGATATCATTTGTAGGGGAATAACATAAGAAATCGGTGTCACCAGGTGCGAACTGGATTCCGGTATCAAAAAGCTCTGATCAGATCGTTTAACGACTTCTTGATCCTTATGAGTGATTGAAACAATATAACCACCACGTGCCTTCATCTCTTCAGAATTACTAAGCATCTTTTTCCCTGTTTCGTCCTTTGGAGAAATAACAAATACAGGAAAATTGGGTTCGACAATAGCGATCGGGCCGTGTTTGCTTTCACCAGCGGGAAAAGCTTCAGCATGAATATATGAGATTTCTTTTAATTTTAAAGCCCCTTCCATCGCAATAGGCAAATTTCTTCCTCGCGCAAGGAAATATGAATGGTTTTGATTAGATATATGAGCCGCTAGCTGTTTTGATTTTAGTTCATTTTGAGTGATTACAGCTCGTGCAATGGATGGGACTTCAGCGGAAAAATTAGAAATAATTGAAGAAAATTCCTTTTCAAGCCACCCCTCTAAAGAATATTCCAGTTGAAGGGCTAACCTAGCAAGTAGAGCAACTTGGGTAGTATGTGTTTTCGTTGCAGCTACCCCTATTTCTGGTCCTGCTTTTGTATACAAAGAAACTTTGCTCAATCTTGGAATTGACGAATCTATAACATTTGCTATTGAAATAATCTTAGCTCCAGCTTTTCTGGCGGAAGTGAGTCCTTTCATAACATCCAATGTTTCTCCAGACTGGCTTACAGCTAAAATGCAAGTATTTTCATCAACCAATTGTTGATAGGTGTCGTATTCTGATGCAATTATTGGATATATGGGTTTTTTACTTAATAATCGCTGGAACTGATAGTAACCAGTAAGGGCAGCATGGTAACTTGTCCCTGCCGCAAGTAATATTATTTTATCCGCTTCAAAAATCTGCTTTGTTGCTTCTTCAATTGCGTTGATATTTACACTTAATGTGTTCTGTAGGGCAATAGGTTGTTCATGAATTTCCTTTAACATGAAATGGGGATATCCACTTTTTTGAGCGCTTTCAGCGGTCCAAGAAACAATGAATGGCTTTGGTTGTACTCTAAATCCATTTTTTTCGATATAAACGGCCTCTGGTGTTAAAGTAGCAACTTCACCGTTTTTTAAGACAATCGCATTCTTCGTATATTCCAAGAATGCAGGGATATCGCTTGCTGCAAATTTTGTATCGTCTTGAACACCAATAACCAGTGGACTATCTTTACGAGCTAGAAAAATCTTTGTCGGATCAGCAGTATGAATTAAAGTTATTGCATAGGTACCCTCAATTTTCGCTAAAGCTTTCTTGAAAGCTCTGATCACTGCATCAGGTCCCTCCTCTGATTTAAACTCTTCTTCGATTAAATGTGCTAGGACCTCTGTATCGGTTTCAGATGTGAATATATGCCCTTGTTTCTTCAACTCTTTTCTGAGTGACAAGTAATTATCAATAATACCGTTGTGAACTACCATTAATGAGTTTGAACAGTCAGCATGGGGATGAGCATTAATTTTGGTTGGCGGCCCATGGGTTGCCCACCTAGTATGACCGATTCCAGTGCTTCCTTGAAGAGTTTCAAAAGGATATTTCCTCGTAACTTGATCGATGGTACCTGCATCTTTCATTATTTGAATTTGTCCCTCATTTATAGTTGCGATGCCAACACTGTCATAACCCCTGTATTCAAGTCTTTTCAAACCTGAAGTAATCATTTTTGATACATTGGTTTTTTTTCGAGTAGTAATTGCAATGATTCCACACATAAGTAATACTTCCACCCAAAATTGAGATAAAAACAAGGGATAGAAATAGTTCTGACAGTAAACTCTTCAATAATCGATATTTAAATGTCTTATCTTATGCTTTACTTGAAGTAGATAATCGATTCAAATCCAAATTAGAAAAGATTCTAGGTATCCATAAGGAAATAGACTCCGTTAACCCTGTACTACCTATAAATAAATTCCAGTAGTAAAAACGACACTCTCCATCCATTTTTAATGAGATCTAGTCTAGATGGTTTTGAGTCAGTTTTTTTAGGGGTAGTTATTTTTGTATCTTATCCTTTTTTTAGGAAAGCTTGGAGAAAAATAAATGAGAAAATCGCTTTATTCTATAAATACCACTCAGGCTATGGTTCTTGCTCATGAATTACGTTGGAAAATTATGAAATTATTGACTCAGGATGAACCTATCTATGCAAAGCAGTTAGCCAAAAAGCTCAATGTTTCAGAATCGAAGATTCATTATCACTTAACACAACTACGAAATGCAGGCCTTATTAAGCTTGAAGGAGTACGCTCTATCAAGCAAGGAAGAGCAAAATTACTTAGACCTGTAGCATCAGATTTTATTCTCTCCTTACTAAATAGTCGATTTGAGTCTGATCAGTCAGTATTTGATAGACTAATTTTCCCAAAATTTTGTACACCAGATTCATTTGATGCTCAAATAATCGTAGGGAGTTCGGTACCACATGGCCGATATGATGCGATCTCTCGAGATGGTCATCTCGTTGGTGAGTTGTGTTGGTATCTTGGGACTCATCTAGGAACTTCATTACAATTTTCCTCCTCTGATCTTGTTAGTACTGACCAAGACTACTTAGCTAACAAACAAAATCCTTTAACAAATCTCATTCTTATTGGAGGGCATATTACAAATGAGCTGACTGCCAAGTATAACAAAACATTGAAGGAGAAATTTAATGTTTTTTTCACTGAAAATAAAATAGTTTCAGATACAAATGAGTTTTCAGACCCAACTCAGGGTTTAATTGCAGTTTTTCGTAATCCTCTCGATTCAGAAAAATGGATTTTAATATTAGCAGGAGTTAGAAGCCTAGGAACAAAATCTACAATTTACTCAATAGTTCATGATCATATAGAAATTCTTGGGGAAGAAAATGAATTTGTAGTAATTTTGGAGGGAACTTTAAACCAAGAAAATAAGATCTCTGGTGTCACAGGATTGCTATCAAAAAGTTTAAAGTAATTGATTCTAGTCAAATTCTTATATTTGGTTCTTTGTAGGAGGAACATCTCCACTCATAAAGCCCAAACAGTTAACTAAAAAGAACAAGAAGAGCATAAGAAGGGAAAATAATGTCTGAAGCAAAAAAAATCCTCACAACAGCAATAGAACAGAACAGAAAAGTTCTAACAGTTCAAGAATCGAAAACAATACTTACTCAAGAAGGATTTCCAGTAAATCCAACAGGGTACGGACATTCTCTAGAGGAAGTTGTTTCAGAAGCAACAAAAATTGGATTTCCTATTGTTCTAAAGGTGAGTTCAGAAGATATTCTTCATAAATCTGATATGGGTGGAGTGGTAACTGGAATTAGAACTGTCGATGAGCTAAAGCAAGAATTTGCGTTAATGCAAGAAAAAATTAGATCTAAACTACCTAATGCTAGAATTGAGGGTTATTTGATTGAAAAAATGGAATCAGGAATTGAATTATTAATTGGTTCCACCCAAGATCCTATGTTTGGACCCATTCTAGCGTTTGGGCTAGGTGGGATTTATGTTGAAGTTTTAAAGGATGTTGTATTCCGACTCATCCCTATTGAGCAGGAGGATGCTACAGAGATGATTTCAGAAATAAAAGCAACTAAAATATTGGATGGGATACGTGGTCAACCAGCAGTTGATAAAAAAGCACTTATAGAGCTTCTACTAAAAACCTCTGATTTTATTACAAAATACCCCCAAATTGAAGAATTAGATCTTAATCCGATATTCGCCACTGAACACGGGGTGACAGTTGTTGATGCTAGGATAATTCTAAGCGATCCTGGACAATAACATTTTTCCAGAGAAATAAGATGCATTCAATAGTCATTATATCCCCAATTATCGAAATAATGAGTGAAAGGAGAGAAAAAACTAAAATACCCGTAATTTGAAGAACGATTTGTATTCCTAGAATTAGAATAAACACCATTCCACCAATGATTGTTATTCCCCTAATCAATTGCTCTAAGTGCTTAAATTCAGTTATTTCTAAAGATTTATTTATAACCACTATTAAACTGGTCGCAATCAAACCTCCGATAAGCATAGGAATCCCCATAAGAGTCCATGTTTCTGCCCCTATAATTTCTAATCCAAATAATAAAATTAAAATCTGACTGAAGAGAAAAGTTAGGGGAATTAAAATTAATTCCGCTTTCTGAAAAGCACTAATGTGTTTCACATTGTGTCACTCCTTAGAAAAATTAAAATTTTTAGATTTTTTTAGGTTAATGGATCAATGATGTCACAGAAATCACCTTTCACACTCAGCTCGATTCAAGATGAGCTGGAATTACAAGCATTAATACATTTTAGCAAGAATTATGAGGCAATTGAACATCTTGGAGACCAATCGATGGTGGATGCTATCATAAAATCCAATATTCAAGCTGTGATGGAATCGGAGATCGCCATGCCTATCAGGCTAGCAAATGATGAAATATATGAGATGGTCATGAAAAACAATCGTGGAATAGTAGCAAAAGAAGGACGGGCAAATCGCTACTTGGTTGTACTACGAATAGATTTGGAAAATACCTTAGCCGCGATTGGAGACGATCTTGATCCAGGTATGGTACTTTTTGAGATGCTTCAATATAGTAAGCATTGAGAAAGTAAATACAGAGAAGAAATTCAGAAAAAAATGTCAAGGAGAGTCTTTTTTGAATAATACTTTGTCTTCTAATTCGGAAACTCCCGAATATTCAGTCACAGAACGTTTAAGAGCGATTATTACATTATTTAGACCACATCAATATTACAAGAATTTACTTGTCTTTTTTGGATTATTTTTCTCTAAAAACCTCTTTCGGGTTGACTTATGGTTACCCGTTATTATGGCTTTCATCATTCTCTGTTTAGTGTCATCCCTTAACTATATTATCAACGATTTCCGGGATATTGAAAAAGATCGTCATCATCCCGAAAAGAAACATCGTCCAATCCCTTCAGGTAGAATTTCACGTTTTGAAGCTATTCTCCTGATGTTTATTCTAATGATTCTTACATTAGTCTTAGTCTATATTCTCCCTTTGACTTCTGGTCAGATCAATCTTATAACTCCAGAGAATCTTGAAGGAGAGGTTTTTCAAGAGGCCATGATCATTAATGAGTCAAAAGAGGCCTTCTTTCTCGTAATACTGGGATTATTTGTGACTAGTCAAGTTTACTCACTATTTTTGAAAGAAAAAGTTTTTGCTGACATAGTTACAATTTCTGTTAACTATGTTTGGCGAGCTATTGCTGGTGCGGTTTTAATTACAGTATCAGTTTCACCATGGCTGATTATATTGTGTTTTATTACTGCTATGATGCTTTCATTGGCAAAACGTAAAGGAGACCTTACTTTATTGGGAATAGAGGCGGAAAAGCACAAAATAGTCTTTCAAAGTTATACTCCAGAGCTTCTCAATCAAAGCCTCTCGACAGTAACAGCAATCGAGATTTTAGCAATTTTTATCTATTTGATAGAGAGACATCCGAAAGAGACCGTTTTTATCGTAGTAGCCTTACCATTGATAACATTTCTCTTTTTCCGATTCTTATTCTTAACTTCAAGAAATACTG
>JAEOTC010000088.1 GCA_016840035.1 Candidatus Hodarchaeota archaeon
TACCTCCATATTTCACAAACTCTAAGAATGTAACTCTAAATTGTGGATTATCTAGACGGTTTAGTGAAGATACTGCTTGAACGGTGGAAGCTGACCCGATCGGTGTGATATTTCCACCCAAATTCGTCCCAATAACGACAGATACTAAGAGTGGATTAAATTGAAGAGTGGGATAATCCTCTAATAATGTGTCCATAACCGTGGTCATTACAGAAGCCACAGGAATGTTGTCTAATACAGCTGATGCTAGAGCATTGATCCATTGCAGAGCGATAATCCCTCCTAGAAGATTTATTTCACAGAAGAATTCAATTGGTGCAGCTAGAATTTCCAAGATACCCACTTTCTCAGCAACGCCCACAATTGTGAGAAGACCGATCATAAAAAATACTAAAGACCATTCAACTTTTTCTAAAGCTTGATCCACACTTTCACCAATGAGTCCAAGCATTACAAAACCACCAGCGATCGCAATATACCCCAATTCAATCTTAAAAGGTAAGAATGACGCGATTGCAAAACTAAATACTGTCAGAATAAGTACAATTATCGCGATATTGAAATCCCTCTGATTACTTACAACTGTTTTTTCATCAATAAGTAGAATTTCTTCATAATTTCTTCTAGATATCTTTTTTGAAAAATCTTTTTTATAGAGGAAAACCCAAAATATATATGTTAGAATCCCAGTGACGAACACAAAGGGAGCTGTTAATATAAAGAACTCAACAAAACCTATATCGAAATGACCACCAATAATTAGATTGGGAGGGGAAGCTATGCGAGTCATTGTTCCTCCAAGATCGGCAAAAATTGCTTCTCCTAAGATAAAGGGTTTTGGATTAATGTTAAGTGCCTCACATCCAACTATCGTGATTGATCCGATTAATAATATTGCCATATATGCATCTAACAATGCAGAAAAGATTAATGTTAAAACGCATAACGCAAATAGTAGTTTATATTGATTGTCTCCACTTTTTTTTAAAACAACTATTGCTATATAGTCAAATATCCCTGTTGTTCTTGCAACTCCAACCATGAGAGTAATACCAATAATTACTAAAAGTAAATCAACTTCTAAAAGTTCAAGCAGATGTTCTACATCAGGGATTAGAATCTCACCGTCCCTATTGGGGATTATTGCGATCAGCAGAGCAAATCCAGCACCCATCATTGCTGCTAATGTTTTATGAACACGCTCAAATATGATTAACAAAAGAGTTAAGGCGAAGATAAGAATTACAAGCAATTCTACTACTGAAACCAAATTTATTTCACCAAATTTCGATATCTTCTTTCTCAGAATATTCATTCAATGTATTGGATTAGTGGTACGAGTCTTTAATACGAAGAAATTGGAGAGTGATTAAACCCTATTCAATTAAATTAAGCTGGGTAATATTTTTTTTTAAAAACATTCAGAATTGACAATCTTTTACAATCAAAATTATTTACTTACTAATCCTACCTTAACTTGTCTTAATCTGAAGGGATTAGTACCAATGATCCTGTTTTAACTTTATATCAGGAGTTAAATCTAATTTTAATGTAAGAATATGTAAAAATAGACTTTTGGATAATATAATAGCTTAATCATTATGTTTTATCAGAATCTTCCCCGAATGAAACTTAAATTTAGTTACTTTGTCACTAACTTCCTTAACTGACAAATCAGTAAAAGAAGCAACATATTCAGTACAACTGCGAATACTTTTCAGTTATATACCCTGATATATACTTTTTTTAACCTAACCAACGCTAAACGACAAATTGAAAGCTTGACTGAATGTTCCAGATATTCATAAAATGTCTAATATCTCTTTAAATCTATCTCATTGATGGATTTTTTCAATTTTCTCCCTTTATTGAATACAATCCTCAATAGCAGCTGTTATACATTGAAGACCACCTTCAAGTTCAGATTCACTCGGATATCCATAACCAATTCTAAAGAATCGTTCATCCACCTCAAACCAATGCCCAGGTGCTATAAAAGTCTTATAAGTCTCCTTTAAGACTTTATTAAACTTTCTAACGGAAATCCCAATGTCTTTTTTTATCCAAGGAAAACTAATACATCCACCATCAGGTTCAATCCAGTCTAGATATCTATTATTTGTCATATACTTTTCTAAGGTTTTAAAATTCGTAGAAACGTGTAAATTGATATCCTTCAAAAAATCTGTTTTGAAATCAAGATAAAATCTACTCCCTATGACCTCATCTACGATCGAGTTACAAATAAAAATCAATTCTTTTGCGGCGAGGAAGGTTTCCAATAAAACTGGATTTTGAGATATTAACCAACCTAATCGTACTCCAGGTAAACCATAAGCTTTTGAAAATGAAGAAACGCTAATTACATTTTCACTTAATGAGGCAGCTATAGGAAGAGGTGGGTCATTAAAAGTCATGTCACGATAAGTTTCATCAAGTAACAGGTAACTTCCTTTTGATTCCACTAGTGCAACAATTTCATTCAATTCTGTCTTTGTTAATACCGTACCCGTTGGATTTTGTGGATATGTTAGGCTAATTAGTCGTGTATTTGGTTTTATGGCCTCTTCGAGTTGATTAAAGTCAAGTTTGAATTTATTTTCCTTTGATAACCTTAAATAATCTATTTGGCAACCAATTGCTCTCGGAGTTTCAAGGTTGGCAACGTAATTCGGATGAAGTAACACAATATGATCTTCACGACTCAATATAGAAGTTGCTATTATAAATAAAGCTCCTGCAGCTCCTGTTGTTATTAAAACTTGATCAGAGGTGATGTTATCTCCTTCTTCAGCAATTGCTTGACGTAATTCAGGGTATCCACGATGATCAGTGTAACTAAGTTGTAGATTGTTTAGATCAATGTCTAAATCACCTAAAATGAAATCTGGAACGGAACTTTCAGATAAATTATACTTGATTTTATCATAACCAAATTCTTCAGGGGACTCCACTTCAATTGGGGTTCTTCGATAGGATAAGTGACCTTTCATTTCGTTTTGCTTCAATTTTCTCACCTTCTAGCTCACTACATTATCATTTGGCGCAAATGATGTTCTTTAGTTGTTCAAAACCGATATTAGCTCCACAGAGAATAAGTACTACGTTTTTGTTTTTGAATTTCTCACGATTTTTCAGAAATGACGCAACAGTTACTCCAGCTGCGCCTTCAATAATCATATGGTGTTTTTCTAAGATTAATTTAATTGCTTCAGCAATTTCTTCCTCTGTTACTAGGATGAATTCGTCTATGAGTTCTTTGCAAAAATTGAATGTTATAGACCCTTTTTCAATTCCCCCAGCCGTCCCATCTGAAAGTGTGGGTTTGCTTACCATTTCAATAATCTTACCCTGTTTTATTGACTCAAACATGACTGGAGAATTCTCTGGGAAACAAGCTATAATATCAATGTCTGGGTTTTTGGATTTTAGGTATCCGGCTATTCCTGAAATCAATCCACCTCCTCCAACAGACACTAATAGAACATCTATTTTTTCTACTTGTTTAATCAATTCAACAGCAATAGTTCCCTGACCACCAATTATTTCTATATCATTATATGGAGAAATAAAATGCTTTCCCTCTTTTTCAGCAATTTTTCGTGCATAAGCTTCTGTTTCTGAACTATCATTCCCGTGATAGATTAATTCTGTTTCTCCATATGATAAAGCATCAACTTTAGTTTTTGCGGTATTTACTGGAAGATATATTGACCCTGATCCTTTTACAATGTTCAAAGCATGCACTATAGCTAAACCATGATTACCTGTTGAAGCAGTGATTACTGGTTTCTCTTTAGGAAGACTGAGGACTTTGTTTAATGCTCCTCGAAGTTTAAAAGATCCCGTTAGTTGTTGATTTTCTAGTTTAAGATAGACATTACACTCACTGACTTCACTCAAGTAATGTGACAACTCGACAGGAGTTTCTCTGATGTGTGGTTTTATTCTTTTTTCTGCCTCTATTACTCTTTGGATAATATCTGCAATTTCTAATTTCATTGTTTTACCACCATTATCGATATTAATGACATTCAGCGTTCAAAATCCAGAAAGATAAAGAATTTACCTAGGTAACTCATTCTGCTTTGTGTCGTGAGTCGAAAGTTGACGACGAGAACGCAGAAATCGATAAAAAATAATGAACGTCAGTGTCAGTTCAAATATGATGGAGTGGATTCGTAATAAATTATAATCAAGGGTGACATGAGACACCCACGCCAAACTCACAACACTCAAGTGACATTGGGCTTCTTTTCCGATATTTTTGATTTGTTGGGTATTAGAGTATTGTTTGCGTCGCCAGAGATGATAACTTCCGATAACTATTAGTCCTACTATGACAAATGCGATACTGTGAGTTATCCCCCGATGTTCGATTTGCACAGTGTGTAAACTATTCCATAATCCTTCATTTAATAAATCTGAAACCTTAATTCCAGTTAATATATCAGAAGGTATATCGAATAAAAACAGGAAAGGTTGTGTATTAATATCTATTCCGTCAAATCCTCCTAAGATGATATCAATATCTGGGGTTAAAGCCATCACACACCCAATAATGAGCCAACGAGTTGTGAGTTGTTGTTGGTAGAATTTAAAACACCCTTTTGTGATTAGATAACCAACCAAAATGTGAGTATAGAATCCCGGCATAAGTGATCAGA
>JAEOTC010000089.1 GCA_016840035.1 Candidatus Hodarchaeota archaeon
AATTCTTTTTCTTTTTTAGCAATGTCAAGTTTGGTTTTAACAACTGTATCTGGATTTAAACTCATAGAATCAATACCACATTCTACTAAGAACGTAGCAAATTCAGGAAAATCACTTGGAGCTTGTCCACAGATACCAATCTTACGATTATGAGCTTTAGCAACCTCAATCACTGATTTTACTAATCTTTTAACAGATTCATTTCGTTCATCATAGATGTGGGCAACTAATTCGGAATCACGATCAAGTCCGAGAGCTAATTGAGTAAGATCGTTACTACCAATTGAAAATCCGTCAAAGACTTCCGCAAAACCATCAGCTTGGATAACATTGGAGGGGACTTCAGCCATAACATATACTTGGAATCCGTTCTCACCTCGTTTCAAACCTGCTTTTTCCATGATCTCAACTACTTTCTTACCTTCTTCAACTGTTCGGCAGAAGGGAATCATAGCAATAACGTTGACTAAACCCATTTCATCCCGGACGCGTTTAATGGCTTTACATTCCATGATATATGCTGGAGCATAGGATTCATCATAGTAGCGGGAAGCACCACGCCAACCGATCATTGGATTCGATTCAGTAGGCTCATAGAGTTTTCCACCGATGAGATTTGCGTATTCGTTTGTCTTAAAATCAGACATACGAACAACAACATCATTAGGATAGAAAGCCGCAGCAATTCTAGCGATACCCATTGTTAGCTGTTCGATAAAGAATTCTTCTTTGTCAGTGTAAGCTGCAGTTCTAGCATCGATTTTAGCAATGATGTCACGGACTTCGGGATCTGATTCGGCTTTCTCTTTGAGTTCATCATAATGCAAGAGAGCAAGAGGATGTATTCCAATATAGGAGTTAATGATAAACTCTTCTCGAGCTAATCCTACACCGTCATTTGGAATTTGTCCTTGATCAAATGCTTTCTCTGGAATTCCAACGTTCATCATTATCTTAGTTCTGGTTTCTGGAATATTATCAAGTTGTATAGTTTCAATCTCAAAAGGAAGTATTCCGTCAAATACAATTCCGTCTTGACCTTCCGCACATGAAGCAGTAACTTTCATTCCATCCTTCAAAACTTTAGTAGAATTCTCTGTTCCAATAATTGCGGGAATTCCAAGTTCACGGGAAACAATTGCAGCATGACATGTTCGTCCACCACGATTGGTTATAATTGCAGAGGCAATTTTCATAATAGGTTCCCAGTCAGGATCAGTCATATCAGTAACAAGGACTTGCCCTTTCTTGAATTCGTGGATACGAGCTGAAGTTTTGATAACATTGACCTCTCCTTGGCCAATTTTTGCACCAACAGCTTGTCCTGTAACCAATTCTTCACTACGTTCTTTCAGAACATAAGTTTCAATAATATTGGTAGATTTTTGGGATTCAACGGTTTCTGGCCTTGCTTGTACAATATATAGTTCACCATCACCTTCATAATCACCATCACCATTTTTTGCCCATTCAATGTCCATAGCTTTTCCATAGTGGTCCTCAATGATTGTAGTCCAATGAGCAAGCTTCAGAATTTCCTCATCAGTTACACAGAATTGTTTTCGCATCGAATCGGGAGTGTCAACGATTTTCACGGGACGACGACTATCAGAGGTATAAACCATCATGATTTCTTTTGAACCCAATCGTTTTCCAACAATGGGTTTCTTACCCTGCTTCAATGTTGGTTTAAAAACGTAAAACTCATCAGGATTTACGGCACCTTGAACTACAGTCTCTCCAAGACCATAAGCTCCAGTAATAAATACTGCATCTTTAAAACCTGATTCTGTATCGATTGAAAATATAACTCCTGACGAAGCAGCATCAGATCGGATCATTAGTTGAACTGCAATGGACAGGTAAACATCAAAGTGTCCGAATCCTTTATCTGTCCTATATGAGATTGCACGATCAGTAAAGAGACTAGCAAAGCATGAACGGCAGGCATCTAAGAGAGATTCTTCACCACGAATGTTTAGGTAAGTCTCTTGTTGACCTGCGAATGAAGCATCAGGAAGATCTTCAGCTGTTGCACTTGAGCGTACTGCAACATCAACATCAGCTTTTCCTACCTTTTCACATAATTCTTGGTAGGTTGCACGGATTTCTGCTTCGAGATCACTTGGCAATTTAGCATAACGAATGATTTCTCGAACTTTTCTACCTCTTTCTTGGAGGTTTTTGATGTCATGGGTATCTAACCCAGCTAAGGCGTTTTTGATTGCATCCTCAATCCCTGCATCTCGGAGGAGATGTCGGTATGCGGCTGCAGTAACTGCAAATCCATTAGGAATATTCACACCTTTTTCAGTGAGATAATGATACATCTCACCAAGGCTGGCATTTTTGCCTCCGACAAGGGGAACATCATCTATTCTAAGTTCATCGAACCATAGAATGTTTTTTTCTTCTCTAGACTTTGACATAGTTATACACGTCTATAATTTAATTAAAAAGCTATTTTTAACGAGTTTATCGTCTTAACAGCTGATATTCGTCAATTCCTTTCTTTCTAGCCTACATTAATAAATGTAATTTACTTCATTTTCTGAAAGAATAACAGAAAAAACAGAATTATTAGAAATGCTCAGAAATATGTTGAGAATATAAGACTCAACTAAGTCGATTAAGATATGCATCTAAAGTGGATGAGACTAGATCTATTATTAATAAGTTGTTGGATCCTCAGGAGGTAAGCCTTCCTCAGAAAAAGGTTCGATCTCCAATTTCTCCATGAAATTACAGATTGAATTCAAATATTTCTTTTCGTCAAACTCATACATTTCTTTGTATAACGCTTGATCAAGTATCTCTCCAATATACTTGAATTCATTAATATAGAACGTGTCAGAAAAAGACTGAGTCTTGTGTAGAAGCTGGATTAGTATATCGTCATCTGTAAGGTCGTATTCAACTCCAGCTGAAGAAGAAAGTAATTCAGGATACTTTGAAACCAAATACCATTCTATACCATGAATGAGGGCATCATGCAGAGCAGCAACTCCTGCGGCCATTTTGCCTTCAGATATTCTCCGTTTACCTCCACGAATATGTAAGCGTGCACGTAGAAGTGAAGCGTCTTCAGGTTTCATGTTTTCAGGATCCATCAATCCAAAATGAGGCATAAAAATTGTCTACCTCGATTCAATCAAAAATTACCTCTTACTAAATTCAGAGGTGGTGAATGTGACAAAAAAATTGGAAATTTAAATGTAATTTGAAAAAAAGAAGAGAGAATGTCACGCAATCTAAAGAGAGCGGAAATTCTTCCCTGCGTATTTTGACTTGTCACCGAGCATTTCTTCAATCCGAATTAATTGGTTATATTTCGCTAAACGTTCAGAACGACATGGAGCACCAGTTTTGATTTGACCTGTTTTCAATCCTACAACTAAATCAGCAATAAACGAATCTTCGGTTTCTCCACTACGATGACTTACCATAATTCCCCAATCATTATCTTGAGATAGTTTAGCTGCGTTGATACTTTCACTTATTGAACCAATTTGGTTCACTTTTAACAGAAGGGCATTACATGCTTTTTTATCAATTGCCATTTGAATTCGATCAACATTAGTAACAAGAAGATCATCTCCAACAATCTGAAGCTTGCTTCCATTCCTGGACGTAAACTTCTGGAATGTCTCCCAATCATCTTGGTCAAATGCATCTTCAATTGAAATTATTGGATATTTTTCAAGAAATCCTTCATAGACATTCATGAAGTCTTCTCCATCGAGCGACTCTCCATCGACAAGATATTTTCCATCTGAATAAAATTCAGATGCTGCAGGATCAAGAGCAATCTGAAACTTCCCAGTATGCCCAGCTTCGTCTATAGCAGCCATTAAAAGTCTTAGAGGTTCTTCTACCTTATCCAACGGAGGAGCAAAACCACCTTCATCCCCGACATTAATCGCTGTAACTCCATATTTCTTTTTGATGATGGATTTAAGCTTATGATATACTTCAACACCAATAGATAATCCTTCTTTGAAAGAGGGGGCATCTACAGGCATCAGCATATATTCTTGAAAAGCAATATCATTTCCACCATGCTCTCCTCCATTTATAACATTTAAACTTGGGACAGGGAGATAAAATTCAGAATTCCCGTGTAAATCACCCAAATGCTGATACAAAGGGACATTCTTACTAATGGCCCCTGCTTTTGCAATAGCCATAGATACCCCTAAAATAGCATTAGCACCAAGTTTGGATTTATTCTTCGTACCATCAAGATCTAATAAGAACTGGTCAATTTCTGTTTGGTCTTCCGGATTCTTTCCCACTAGTTGTGAAGCTAATTGATTGACATTGTTAACTGCTTTGGATACAGATTTACCCATCAGTCTTGTTCCTCCATCCCTTAGTTCCAATGCCTCATGAATTCCGGTACTCGCTCCTGAAGGAACCATACCTCTGGTTACAACACCTTTTTCTAGATGGCATTCAACTTCTACTGTAGGATTTCCGCGGGAATCAAAAATTTCCCGAGCATGTATTTTATTAATTTTCATGTGAAACTCACTACTTTAATCCATTATTATGCAAGTATTTGTCTGTATTTTATTTTTACTACAGAAATTATAACAATTATTTCTTCTTCTGATTCAGTTTCTTTTTCCAAGTTTCGGTATAGGATATCCATGGATCTGGAACACGTACCGTAAGAAAGTTGGGTTTGGTCACAAAAGTCTCTGGGAGGAACCCCAAGATTTC
>JAEOTC010000090.1 GCA_016840035.1 Candidatus Hodarchaeota archaeon
GAAGTTGTAAAATTCCAAGATATATTTGATTATCAGAAAAAGGAAGAACCCTCGGAAGAAGAAACATCAGATGAGGAATCTTCAGAAGAATAAAGTAAAAAAATATTTGAGAGAGTGTTTTTCTCTCTGAAATACTAAGCTTTTTTCGGTAGAAAAAAGACCCAGTCGTCCTATCAAGCAATCGTTTAAAGCTTCCTTCTTCGTCTGAATATTATAAAGACACTAAGAAAAAGAGGGAATAGGTGTATGGATGTAGTATTACTTGTTGTGGTAGATATTGGCTTGGATTGGCTTCGCTCCTCAAGCCACTTAGAAATATCCGAAACATAATAATCTCCTGTACCATAATCAACTGTATATCCGTTATGAATTTTTTTAACTGAATAAATTCCATTGGCCTGTTTAGAAGATTCATCGAGAGAATAATCCAACCACCATGAACCTAGACTATCGCTGACTAAATGCTGAATATAAAGGGTAGAAAAAGTGTTTAAGGTTCCATTTGGTGAAATTTGAAATTCAGTCGGCCCTTCCCATTTGTTATTAGTAGCTCCAAATTGAAAATTGACCCATGAAGTTGAATTAGCATGGAGAGAGAGAGAGAGATTCCAAGTAGCTCCGATTTTATCAGATGCCTCAAATTCACCCAGCCTTTGAGAAGAAGTAGTATTTGATATGCTAAAGGTACCTAAGTGGAGAGATGATCGTGAGGAGCTGTAAACTGATTGATTTGGAGTAAACACCGTAAGAATTGTACCAAAGAAAAGAAAAGTCAGAATAATGAAATTTTTATTTAGATGACTCATTTCTCCAATCAAATATCTTTCTTGCTTTCTCTTCTTAAAGATTTTTCCAAAAAAAATGGGTGGAGCTTCAACTGAAGCTTTCAAATTAACAAACAGTTACAAATGCCATGCTATTCCTCGCAGGTGACTTTCTAGTCGAATGTCTTCCCAAATTGCAATACACCACTTACTGAAGAATAAGCCACTTTTTAGGTATATAAGACAACGGGATAATCTAGACTGAGGTAATTATTCCATAGTAGAAAAGATAGGTAAGAGAGGCCTAGAAATGCCATCAGAAGAGAACTTTAAGTGGGAACAGGAGGAAAAGCAAGAAGAAAAAGAAAAAAGGGATTGGGTGCATGAAATCGAGCAGCTAGAAAAAGAACTGCTGGTAGAAGGGCCCTATGAAGACCAAATTGTAATTACTGAAGGAGAATCTGATTCATTTTCTTCAGTGGTAAAGGAAGAGCAGACTGAGAAGGGAGATTGGGAAAATAAATTGGAAAATGAGCTTGGAACTGATAGATTGCAGAAAAATGTTACTTTCTCTGCACTAAGTTCAGAAAAACAGGAATCTAAAGAAAAAGAATATGAAAATATTAACTCTACTAAGCATGAGAACCAAGTACAGTATTCTGACGATATGATACAAACCGAAGAAACAGAAAAGACAAAGGAAAATCAGAATGTAAAGCATAAATTGATTCATGAGCTAGATAACTTCATAAAAGAAAGAGAAAACTTCCCCAATGTTTTATACGAGTATTGGTTGACACAAAGAGGAAAGATAGAAGGACGAAAACCCTTTCTAGAGATTTTCACAGCAGAGACCAATGAGACATGGTATCTCCCCAATAGGAGAGTCAGTTGGAATCCCGGGTACGCTTATATTTACAGTCCAAGAGCTGTACAAAATAGTGAAACAACTGGAGCGGGGATGATCATTAAATTCTTTATGGAAGAGAAATCAGCAAAGAACACAAATAAATACGATTTCCAACAGATTAGGCAAAATATCGTAAGAGAATTACGATCACAGGGTTTTGAGGGCCATAAAAATCCCAATAAATGGTTTCAAGCAGTATATAAGTTGAAATATGACGAAAATCAGATCGATAAAGCTATTGCAGAGATTTTCAAACATGAGTATGGGAAAAACGATCATTGGAAGCTTGCTACACAAATTGATAAATATCCAGTCTTTAAAAAGGTGCTTAGGCATTATGAGAAAGAGGAAATATTAAAACAGAATAGAAATGAGAAAGAAATATACAAAGATTCCAAAAAACAAGATCCCAAACTTATACAGTTTAAGAAGGATATTCTACCGAAGATCGTTTCAGGACTTAAAAAGGAAGGACTTCAATTTTCTGATTCCTTTGTTTTAAATCAAATTCAGGAAACGCGTAAATCTAGAGAGATCGGATTTATTGGAAGAAATGGGGTGTGGAAGGTTGAAATCGATTGGAAAGGGAGAGAAGCTGTTGATGGGTACTTTAAATCTTTAACAAAACCTATTAGTGGGTTTAAAATTTGGATGGAATATCTATTTGATAAAGGATTTTACCGAGAAGGAGGAAAAAGAATATTCTATACAGTCGAAACCAAAAAAATCCCTGAATTGAAGGGATTAAATGTTCACGGGGATAAGTTAATGATTTTTAATACAAAAAATCGATTTGGGACAGAAATTGGAATAGACCGAGCAGTTCTCTCAAAAAAGAGATACCAGAGTATTCGGGGATTCAAAAATTCTTTTCTTGAGAAAATTGAACTCCCTTCAGGTTTACGAAATGAGGTTGAAGAAAAAATTGTCAATGAGTTCCATAATAAATATGGGAGAGTTTTTGATAATTATTTGAATGGTCGTGCTCGGAGAGATATATATACTCTTAAATATAGCTATAATGATCTTGAGAGTTCATTAATTAGAAGATTTTCCTATTGGAAACATTCAAATTTATACCAATTTGAGAAAAAAAACACTCAAGAGGTGATTAACTACTTTGATGAATTCTCTTATGCCCAGGCACTCTCTGGTGAACCCATAGATTATGCAATAACAATTAGTCAAGTTTCTCATGATGGACTTAAGGAATTATATAACGATGATAATACAAAATCAATAGATGATATATTAAACGCATTAGAGGATCCAAGAAAGACGAGTGCTGTTTTTACTCAGACTTATTTTGGAACAAAGGATGTTAAGCCTCCATTAATTGTTAATATGAAGGATGGGGATTATTATAAAAATGAATCAAAGCCTGATGGGCAAGTGGCAATTATTCAGGCATTATTCCAAGATCATGTATTTACTGAAATGGTTAACAATTATTCGAACATAAAATTACCACAAAACGGAATTTATGAATTCAAAGGACAATCAAGAGGAAAATCGTCAACATCAACGGTTTATGAGGATGTTTCTTCAGTCAAAGATAATTTGGGAGAGAAACTAAATCATAATGTCAATCTATTAATTAAAAATTCCACAGAACGGAATAAAAAAAGGATAATTGAAGATTATATTAAGTCCCTTAATGCCCCTTCAGATCAATCGATATTCATTTTAGTTGCTATTACACATCCAGATGATCTAGATTTAGAGCACCCTAAAATCCCCGATGCTGCCGTTAAAGGTATTTCAGATTACCAGGAAGGGAGAAGAATTGGTTGGATCGATATTGGGATAAGTAAAGGGGAAGATAGATTACGTAATGTCTCACAAATATATGGAGCAGTGAAATACGTAAGAAAAAGTTGGAAAAAGGAAAAGGATTCAGAGAAAGTCATTCATGAAGCACTAAAAAAACTTGATTTACACCAAGTGAAGGATGTTGACATCGATAATGTTCGGAAGATGAATTCTCTGTTTGATCTGCATAATATTTGGTCAAATCCAAGAAATTTGAATTATCGAAACTTCGAGAAATTTGTCGGGGATTTGGTCGTCAATTTCCTACTAGAAGATACAGATGCTGAAATTTAGGGATTTTTTCATTTGGATTTAACTTTGATCTTTGGAACGTACTTTTTTGTCCATTTAAATTTCCTAGGATCACGCTTGAAATCTAATAATGATCTTCGACATTTACGGCTACAAAAACGCACTAACTGTCCATTCTTTCTTACAAAAGACATTCCAGTCCCGGGTTCTATGGGATTAGCGCAATACGCGCATTCAAAAATTCGTACCATTGTCTCTACCTCTTTCTTTTTATGGACGTTTCAAGTTCCGTGCTTCTCTTTCCGTTTCTCTCAAGAGAAGAGTGTCACCTTTCCGTACAGGGCCTTTAACGTTCCGAACAATAATTCGACCACGATCACGACCATCTAAAACTCGGACACGAACTTGAGTTATTTCTCCTGTTACGCCAGTACGTCCAATAATCTGTAACACTTCAGCTGGAATACTGATATTATCCTCACTCATTCAAGCATGCCTCTTAAATTCCAGCTAGCTCCTTTATTCGAGCTGCAAGATTATCGATTTTAGCTTTTGATTCGCCTTCATTGATAATTGAACAGCTGGCTGTTTTCACACCAAGATTACAGGCATTACCTAAAA
>JAEOTC010000015.1 GCA_016840035.1 Candidatus Hodarchaeota archaeon
ATTGAATCAACTTGTGCGCCTGGCACAACAGATTTCATCGTTAAACCCATTTTAGAAGAAGCATCAGGATTACGGAGCGAGGAAGATTTCTACCTTGCTTTTGCTTATGAAAGAGTTATGGTTGGTCGCTTGATCTATAATATTCTTCATTATCATCGTATAGTGGGAGGAGTGGGACCTAAGAGCTCAAAGAAAGCAGCCCAGTTCTATGAACAGGTTTTAGAAGCTGAAATTTTTCAAACCACAGCATTGACGGCGGAAGTAACAAAAGTAGTGGAAAATACTTATCGTGATGTAAACATTGCATTTGCAAATGAAGTAGCTCTGGTCTGTGAGTCATTGGGAGTTGATGTCTACGAGGTTCGTGGGTATGTAAACAATCTACCCTTTATTGAGGGAAAAGGGAACCCTCACAGAAATATGCATATGCCAGGAGGAGGGGTTGGTGGTCATTGTCTCCCTAAAGATCCATGGTTATTGAAATATGGCTTAAATCAATATGGTAAAAAGCCAGTCCAACTCAACGTGATCGAAGCGAGTCGTTATCTTAACATAAATATGCCGAAACACATGGTAAGTCTCTTGAATGATCTTTGTCTCAAAACTAATCGTAATCAAGCTGATGGTCAAAAAATCGCGGTACTTGGAGTAGCTTTCATTGAGGATGCGGATGATCCACGGAATACTCCAACGAAAGAATTGTTACGGCTTTTAGATGAAAATAATTACCAGTATTCTGTTCACGATCCATATGTTCGGCAAGAAGAAGTTGAGTTTCCTTTTTCAACAGATCTCGAAGAGGTTGTTCGCGATTCAGACGCAATTATTGTCATGACTGCTCACCAAGATTATAAGGACTTGGATTTAAGCCATATTAAGTCTTTAATGAAAGAAAAGCCGATTATAATTGATGGTAGGACCACATTCGATCCCAATGAAATTCTTCAATTAGGTTTTAGTTATCGTGGAGTTGGCCGAGGGCAGTATCACCGGTAGAATCAGTCTTAATGAATGAGAGGAAGTGTGTTGTGGTGAAAATTGGGATCTTTGGAGCAGGATATGTTGGTTTGAGTACTGCTGTCTGTTTAGCTGAAAAATATGACATTACTTTAATTGATATTGATCCAGAAAAAGTAGGATCGATCAACAACAATCGTTCTCCGATATTTGAAAAGGATCTCGATGATTTACTGAATTCAGCTTTAAAAAATAAAAAATTTGAAGCTAGATTGTTTTCTGATAAGTTTTCACCTTTCGATTTAATCTTTATTACTGTTGGAACGCCCTCAGAGTCAGATGGATACATTGATCTCCAATATGTTAGAAACGTGAGTAAAGCATTATTATATCGTAAAGAGGAGTTTTTCCTGAGCAACCAACAGACACTCATAGTATTGAGGAGTACTGTCATTCCTGGCACAACCAACCAATTCTTCAAGCTTTTTGAAACAAAACGACTAGCTAGAATTGCTTTTTCTCCTGAGTTCCTTGCACAAGGCACCGCAATTCATGATACTTTATTTCCAAGACGTATAATTCTTGGTACAAATGATAAGGAGACATCTATGACATTAAAAGAATTTTATTTTGATTTTTATAATAAAAAGAAGATCCCATTATTTACGATGACAATTGAATCCGCAGAATTCACAAAATATATTGCAAACGCTTTTCTTGCCATGAAGATCTCGTTCGTAAATGAGATGGCTGATTTGGTAGAGAAAGTTGCGAATGCCGAAATTGATGACATCATTCAGGGGGTTGGCTCAGATCCGCGAATCTCTCCTCATTTTCTCAGAGCTGGTATTGGATTTGGGGGTTCCTGTTTCCCTAAAGATGTACAAGCTCTTATACGGTTTGGTGAAAATATATCAGCAGAAACACCTTCTATTTTATCCTCAGTTTTAAAAGTTAATGAAAATCGACCATTTAGGTTAATAAAACTTCTTCGTGAAGAATTGGGAGACTTAAATGGTAAGAAAATAGCCATCCTTGGGCTTGCTTTTAAACCTGGTACAAATGATATTCGTGAAGCGCCAAGTTTACGAATTATTCAGGCTCTCTGGCGAGCTGGGACTTTAATTAAAGTCCATGATCCTCTAATTCCCCGAATGAATCTTCAATCCTATTCTCGTTTTAGTGTAGAAGTCCATCACAATATTTTAGATTGTGTTCGTGGTGCTGATGCCTGTTTATTACTTACTGAATGGTCTGAATATGCTGAGACTAATCTTGAAGATCTTACAAAGGAAATGAATAAAAAAATCATTATTGACGGACGACGGATTTTTCTCAAAACTAATATTCCAACTAATGTCCGTTATATTACAATCGGAAACCCTCATAATCGATTTACGCCCATCAATCACACCTAAAAAGATTCATTGCTTTGAATTATTCTAAAAAGGCACATTTATTTGCTTTGTTTTATTTCAACAAGCTTTTTCTTCTTCTTGTTAGGAGTTTTTTGTCAAGCTATAATCAACCTACTGAGCATTACAACTGACTAGAGTGGGTACACAATATACATTGACCAAAAATGGCTATTAAAATGGTTACAAACGTAGTAGTTATTGGAATGGGTTACGTAGGTATTCCTTGCGCTGCTCTTCTTGCAGATGTTGATGGTTTCCAAGTCACTGGCCTCCAGAGAAGATCTAAACGGTCAGGTTGGAAGATAGATGTGCTTAATAGTGGACAATCTCCTTTCAAAGGGAAAGAACCTGGTCTTGATGAGCTGATAGCTCGAGTTGTAGCGAAGGGTACTTTTAGAGTTACAGATGATTTGGATGTTCTTAGCAAAGCTGAAATAATCCTAATTGATGTTCAGACTCCCACTGATGTCCAAAATATGCCACAGTATGAATCATTACGAGAGGTTAGTCGAAACACAGGTCAAAGAATCAAAAGAGGAGCTTTGGTGATCGTAGAATCCACGGTAGCCCCTGGTACTACTCAATACATAGTGCAGAAAATAATTGAGAAAGAATCTGGACTTCAAGGGGGAAAAGATTTCGATTTAGCTTTCTCATATGAACGAGTTATGCCTGGCAAATTAATCGAATTTCTTGTGAATATCCCGCGAGTAGTAGGTGGTATCACCCCACAAAGTACTGAAAGGGCTGTTGACCTCTATTCCAAGATTGTGAAGAAAAAAATTTATACTACGGACACTTTATCAGCGGAACTGGCAAAAACAATCGAGAATGCATACCGTGATGTTAATATTGCTTTTGCAAACGAAATGGCACTTGTGTGTGAGAGTTTAGGTGTAAATATTTTTGCGATTATTGAATTAATCAATGCACGTGACGATCGACACATGCATACTCCTGGTGCTGGTGTGGGGGGTCACTGTTTACCAAAAGATCCTTGGCTACTTCGCCATGGACTTTATGAACACGGTTCCTGGAAAATTGAACCTGAAATCATCTCTCTTGCACGACGACTTAACAATTATATGCCGATTCATATGTCAAATTTGGTAGAAAATGCCTTGTTGGCTCGTGGAGTGAATATTAATGAGTCTACAGTGACAGTGTTAGGTGTGGCTTATCTGGAAAACTCAGATGATACAAGAAATACTCCTGCCATGCCATTGATAAATACACTACAATCCAAAGGATCAACGGTCAGAATTCATGATCCATATGTTCAAGAATCGGATTTTGAATATATGAAGATTGAACAAGACATTTTTAAAGCAGCTGATGGCTCTGATTGCTTGGTTTTAGTCACTAAACACACAAATTATTACAATTTAAATCTGGATAAAGTGAAGAGCGTGATGCGAACACCTATAATTGTGGATGGTCGAAATGTTTTTGATCAAGAAGTTGTGATGGCTAAAGGTTTTGAGTACAGGTGTATTGGTAAAAAAGGAGCTCAATCCACAATTTGAACTAAATTTTCATCCTACTGACATCAGATAGTTTCTGAAGTAGAGTCTAATTCTCCTGATTGGAGATGGTAATAAAATTGGGGAAACAAACATCGCGACATTAAAGACTCCATTTATAAAAGTATGAAAGCCTTATTCCCGTTTCAATGTAGATGTGCATCCTAAAGTGGCTGATTGTGTTCGCGATACTGATGCTTGTTTAATACTCACGGAATATATTGAGAGCAATCTTGAAGACCTTACAAAGGAAATGAAAACTAAAATTATTATTGATGGCCGAAGAATCTTTATTAAAGATGCAATCCCTCCTGATGTCCGCTATATCACAATTGGAAGCCCTTTTAACCGATTTACGCCTGTTAATCACACTTAGAGTATACTTTCCCATCCAATTTGATTAGACTTTAACTGCATCAAAAAATAAGAATTGTTTAAACCTTTCTTTCCTTTTAAACAATTTGTCAAGAATTTTTCCAATACCTTTCCACCGTGGAAATATCCAATTATCAGGCCAACCTTTATACCACAAGATTTTAAATCCACACAAATCAAACAAAGTTTTCCATTGAGCTAAATCGAAGGAATTGATATGTCTACTTATTGTCTCACCTTTTGCGATATGTAAGGGATATACAATTCGTACCATATGATGAGAGTTAGGAGTACTTATAATTGCTTTCCCTTTAGGCTTTAATATCCTATTAATTTCATTAAGGGCTTGAAATGGGCTTTCTACATGTTCAATCACTTCAGTCGAAATTACACAATCGAAAGTTTCATCATTAAACATTTCCATATTTTCCGCATGTCCTTGGTATGCGGGACATCCTGACTTCTTTTTAGCTCTCTCTACAAAAGATTGGGCTATATCAATTCCGACAGCTTCATAACCCATGGTTTTCAGTAGCAGAAGTAGTTTACCATCAGCACAACCCAGATCTAGTATTTTACCCGAGTTTGGTAACCTTGTTTTAAAAACCTTAAAATATTCATAGTGAGCAACATATGAAATTCCCATTTTTTGATAAAAACTTACTGTATCTAAATTCATATACTGTGAGTTCCTTTCATCATTAGGAATCATTAATTGATTCGTTGGTTATCCTTAGAAATTAAACTTTCTAATATATCTAATTATATTTAAAGAAAGTATCATATTACAAATCAAATCTTGAAATGAGAATAATTATCCATCAATTCAAAACTTTAGCTGGATAGAAACTGAAGATACCCGTGAAACCAAAAGAACCTGCTTTCTTGCCTTTGAACGCTGCTCCTAGAGCTTGAGCTGCATCTTCGATCACACGGAGATCATGTTTTTCTGCTATTTCCATGATCCTTTCCATATCGCAAATCCGTCCATTTAGATGTACGGGTATGATGGTTTTGGTTTTAGGGGTAATAGCCTTTTCTATCCAATTCAGATTTCAATCGCTGATAATATTCAGGATAATTAACAAATCGAACTTTATAATTGTACGTCATCCTAGTCTCCTCTAGTCTTGTTATCTGCTTGTATGAGGGTTATTTTTCTTCCTTATTGTCTGCTAATTAACTTTACTGAATTCCTGCGAGAAAATCCTTCATTTTTGTATAAAAATCAATTATTGTAAGTATCATTCACTTCTCTTAAAAGAATCGATTCATGGTTAAATGATCTCTATTAAAAGAATCCTCATATCTCTGCACTTCATTCTAATTCTAAATGATTCAATTTCCCTTTAAAAAAGACAAATTTAATAAAATTGTAGTCTTGTGCCGTGATTACCTTTAATAATAAAATTCCGCCAGTATAGAAAATTGCTGAGAGTAGCAACGAAAGTTCAAAATGAATTCTAACTGAATTATAAAGAAAAAAAGCCAAGGAAAAAGTAATTATCGCTAAAAATATTATTCTTACAAAAGGTGATTTTTGGTACTCAATTTTGTAAAGATTCTGAGATACCAAGAATTCACCAAATAATAAAGTTACATGGTAAAAGAATAAAGTAATCGCTAATCCTACCATCCCCATTTCTGGAATCAAAATCAATCCGATAATAATCTTTGGAATTACAGTTATCACTCTAACAAGAGCTATCTGATTTGATTTTGCTGTAATTAAGTAACCAAAAGAAGTCATACGCCTACCAGTCTGAATCAAATTTGTAGCTGAAAGAAAAAGAACAATAATTGTTCCTAACAGATATTCCTTGGTTGATAATAATACAATTAAAAATGGTGAAAAAGCGTAAATTACTAATAAAAGTAATATTGCAAATGTTATGTAAATCTTTGAGGTTTGATTGACAAAATAATTAAGATACTTGTATCTCCCTCCTTCGTAATATTTAATGACAAGGGGACTATAGGTTGTTGAAATCACTTGCTGGATCAACTGGATCAAGTTTGCAATTGATAATCCAATAATGTAGACTGCTACTTCTTCGGGGTAATAATAATAAAGAAAAGTCAAGAGAAAGAATTGACTGAATGTTTCTAGTTGGCCCGTTATCACCAGTGGTCCTGCAAACTTGAGTGAGTCCTTGAACAATGTGAAAGAAAAACCACTGAATCCTGTTGTTTTTAACAATCTGAATAAAAATGGAAGCATAATCAATCCATTTGCAGTAATATTGGCAAAAATCAAAAAAAAACTTCCTAATGATCCTTCCAAAACTTGAAAAGCAGTGAAACCTAATAGAAGGAATGAAGGACATGCTGTTAAGCAAAAAAATCCAATTGAATCAAACCTACTATAAGCTACGACTATCAGAAAAGCAATGATTAATTGTATATTGCTCGAAACTACAATAAGTATAAGTAAATAAATATAATTGCTATCCTGAAAAAGTACGAGACCAATATGGGCTCCAATAAATAGAAAACACAGAATTATTGTCTGAAATGCATTAGTATATATCAGGGTTGTTGATAATAATTTTTTAGCTTCTTTTTTTGCATTTCTACTATCAAAACGTACAAGATACCGCATCAGCGATGTACTCATCCCCAACGCTGAAATACCAGTTATCATGGCAACTGAATTAATAACGATCAAGTAAATTGAGAATTCAGTTTGTGGTAGTACTACCGTAACAATTTTGTTAAAAGTCATGTTGGAAAGTTTCACCAGAACAAAGCCTACAACCAATATATAGAGAAACTTCCTTGGTTTTGACATTTTCATGATTTTTATTTCTCCTTACCGATCTTCTTTTACTAATAATTCGGTATGGTACCTGAACAGGGTAGGATCTCTTATTAGTCATTATAAATCCTAGAAAAATACTGTTGGTTAGCTTTAGTATCAACTAAAATAAGATCTGCCAACTCGAACAGGGATTGTTCTAAAAATCTACTTCGTTTTTCTCTCTTTGATTTTGGCTTAATTTTTCCCTCATCTAAGTAAGCTTCTATGATTGAGTAATAACATTCATAAATCAAAGGTTTTTTCATTTTTTTTATTTTTATTGCAAGAGACAGAAGATCTACATTAATAGGAGACCAAAGAACTAAAATATCACCGTCTAGGTTTTCTTGGGAGACTTTATGTCCTAATTCTGAAAGAATTTGCTTGTAATAATTGAATCGTGGAGTTGCAGCCCCACCGCTTCGGGTCTTAAAGAAAGATATCTCCATTAATTCACCTCTAATTCATCACTGACGCAATTAAGAGTAATGTTTATCTTTAATTTCTTACTTCTAAAACCAATTCATACAGTATTATTAAAAAGGTTATTTTTATAACTTTTAAAGTTATATTGGTAGTATTTACATATATCTTTTATTCCTATTTTGATTAAAATTGATGTACCACTTCTTCTAGCAGCTTCTTATATTTCCTAGCTCCATTTCTAAATGAAAAAAGAAAATGAGATTTCTTTGCTAGCTCCTCACGGTCTTTAGTTGTGAAAACTGGCAATTTTGCTATTTTTTGACTTATCTCTCTATTTGATAATCCATCAAAATTTATACTATTATGTAATTGATGCTCACTGTTAAAATCCGTTGTGGCTTGTCCCATTATTGACAAAACGTTCACACCACAACATAAAGCTTCAAATGTTTTAGTTTCAATTGTTGTTTCGTATAATTCGTGGCATTGAGGGTTAACATTAGCAACAGCATAATCAGCACCACGAATATGTTCAGCTAAAATAGATTGACTAACTTTTCCATTGTAAAAAGAGACATTTTTAAGTTGATATTTGTTTATTAGTCTGTCAATATCAACAGATCCTTTTCCATAACCGATAAGAGTTAAATGGACATCCTCTTCAGATTTTTGCAGCTCTTTCATTATTTCTAACCAAATTATCGTGTGATGTAACCAAGAAAAACGTCCACTGTAAATTAGGTTTAGCCTAGCATCAGACAAATGACGAGTTTTCCCTTTGGTATTGAATATACGATCATTAGCACCGTTGCTAATGAAATGCAACTTGTTTTTATTCTTCACATGTTTAACAAGGTGACGATGAAGTCCTCTATGAGCGTATGTAATAGCATCAACCTTTTTCATTGTTGATACTTGTTCCCATTTTTCTATTCGTCTTTTTAAAAAAGGATGATAGACCCATTCTTGATACGTATTACGAACGTCGAGAATAGTATGATAATTATTTGCTAATTCTTTAAGTATTGGAGCATATAATGGAGGATAAATTGATACAAGAAAAACAGTAATGTCAGAGCTTCTGTTAACAGGAGCTGATAGTATCTGCTTTAATAGGGCTTTACGTATTTTAATTCTCTTAAGAATCTTAATACCACTCGGTTGATATTCTTTAGGTAATTCATGAACAGAAATTTCAACTCCTATCTTCTGAAGTTCATTAGAAAGATGGTAAATGCGATTGGTTGGTTGACCAATAATTTCAAGATTAATCATTTTGTTTTCTATCCTATTTTCGCTTAATATTAGAAAGCAATTGTATTTTCTTCCTAAGATCCAAAAAAGGAGAAATGACTTCAGTTTTTCCTTTTAAAACAATTTAATTCATAACAATGCTACACTACTTCTTTTCCACGATAGTAATCAATTATTGTTGCTACTTTTTGCTTTAAAGAGGGTTTTGGTCGTTTTTGTGGTGAAACATCAGTTCTTGGAGGATAAATCGAATCAAAAAGGGGTTCTTGAAAACGACAGAGTAAAGGGACTTCGCCATGATGGAAATTTGGATTTTTAAATCTTCGGAAAAATAAAGATTGTTTCTTCAGTAGTCCCCTCATTCTACGAATTAGAATGTAAAGAATGATAGTTCTACCTTCTTGTATCCGATGATAAACAACTGGTATTTTAAGTCCCAATTCTCTTGCTGCAAATGTCCGAAAATCACCATTTAGAACTTTATGGGATTTAGTCACTTCAATTGCGTACTTAAAGCCATAAAGAGCAATCGAGGGTAATATTTGCATATAACTTTGCATTCCAACCTCAGTCTCGTCATTTTGCTCACCTGGTCCATAAATAGGTTGGTAAGGAGGATCAAAAGGAAAAAGTTCTTCTGGATCTATAAAATATACTTCTTTAGTCAATCTGTTTACACCATAATACTTCTTAACAAATTTTGATCTTATATTCAAGGATGAAACTGTCACCAAATAATTTTTCCATAAAAAACGCGCTTATAGATCAGAATGATCTAAATCAAGAGAGAAAATAGTCTCAATTTAAAGATTTTAATGAACAAAATTTATATTTTTATCAAAAATTATCTATCAATGCCCATGTGAAGAATTTATGATAATTAAGCGATCGACAAAACAATACTTGCGATTTGTAATAATAGCTTTTTCAAGAGTTTTTTTCTCTAGAACTTCCTCCCTTTTAAATGCGATAATAATTACCGATTATTTATTAAGGAAACAATTAGACAGATCATAACAGCTCAATTCATATGTGTCTAATTAATGAGCTTTGGGATAGAATACTCCAGTAAACAACGAAAATTATCAATATGAAAGATTGACTAGGTAAAAATGAAAATTTGATATATCGTGAAATAATTTCATGAGAATGGAAACATAATGAACAAATCAAAAAATTTAAAGATACTACATGTTTGTAACACTGCTTCAGTTCCCCAGACATTGGTAAAATATCAAAGAAAACTTGGTTACAAATCAGATCTGATTACACAAAAAATTTTTTCAATACCTGGTTCTGAAAACGTTGTACCAGATATTAAATTAATATCTGGTAACTCTCCAAGAATGTTTGCCCTTAAAACTCTGAAAACGGCTCGTAAATATGATATCATTCATATTCATTATTTTGATAAGATTGTTCCGATTATTAAAAGACTCTATCCTCGTAAAAGGATTATTTTGACATATCATGGCGATGATATTCGTGAACAGTGGAATAATAGAGAGAAATACTATCAAAAAGCTGATATTGTGACTGTTGCTACACCTGATTTAAAAGAAAATGCCCCTAAAAATGTAATTTATGTTCCTAATATCGTTGATGAAGACCATTTTCAAAGAATTAATCCTTATATTCCTGGTACTGTAATACATATCAATATGGGACAAGGCCACGAAAAAGCACTAGAATCAGCTATTAAAACTGCAAATGAACGAGAATTACATCTTACAGTTATCGATAGATCAAAATATCTTTTCCCCTACGACATTTTTCCTCGTTTTTTTGAATTATTTGAATACTATAATGAGGTTAAAGTTAATACTACAAAAGGTGAAGGATGGATGTACTTTCTTAGTCTTACAGCTCTTCAAATGCTTTTTCTTGGAGGAAAAGTGATTTTCTACGACAAAGATTTCACTTCTTTTCATAAAAAACACGATGCGCACACTGTTACTGAGAAATGGATAGATATTTATAGGGGGTAATCATCATTGACAAATCTAGATATCATTGGTGAATCTCGTGCACAAATAAAGAACATTGGTGGTAACAGAATTCATCATCTTTCTCAAGAATTGATTAAATCGGGAATTGAGATAAATTATCATGAATTACCTCCTAATTATAAAAGAAGTAAAATCAAGTTTATCAAACGAATTCGGTAACATAGTGCCTTATACAACCAAATTATCAGTGAAACTAGAGATTACAAGTCTGAAAATACAGTATTTATGGTCACATCTCCCCCTACTATTTATGCACCGATTTTATCTTCGTTGTCATCAAAATTTTGTACCATTCTCGATTTAAGAGATATTTATCAGGAGTGGGAATATCATCCATTCTTGAAAAGGCAAATTAATATATGGGAGCAGTGTTCTGCAATGAAACATGCAGAAGCTGTTACCTTTGCTCATGAAAATTTCAAAATCAAACTCACTAATAATTCTTTTAGAAATGATTCAGATATTTGGAATAGTTTCTATTTCATTGATATTTCAGTGTTTGATTCAAAAAATAACTTTAACCAGATATTGAAACAGGCTACTCTGAAGAGAAATTTCAATTCATTTGCTCTTAGCGTCTTTCTCTTACTACAAAGTTCCTTAATTTTATTTAATTCAACATATTGTTGCATAAAAGGATGGGGAGTGTTTTCTAACTCAGCTAAAAACTTTGGATCGGATTTTTGTAACCAAAATACTTCAGGCACAGCAAACCCAATTTTATCATAGCGATCTAGTATAGATTGTGGTGTCGTTCCTTCTAACGCTTTTCTAAAAATCCATTTAGTGACACCATTTTTTATAATATAGCTTGACGGAAGAGCTAGAATATAAGTCACCAAATTATGATCTAAGAATGGTACTCTGGCTTCAAGAGAAAATGCCATTGAGTTACGGTCTTCATATCGCAATAAGTGTTGAAAGCTGAATTCTAAAGTAGTCATTAACGCATTATCTAACTCATGTCTCCTTAACATTAGAGTAGGTAATGCCTGTTTAGAGTGATTAACAATGAATTCCTTTTGTAGATATTTTGTTTCACCTTTATATCTAGATACTACTCTTTTATGAACGAATTTCGGTAGAAATTGTGCAAAGAATGATTTCACATTTCTCTTGTATCTACTCGCCTTGAGTTCTTTGATTAAAGTAAGCCAACGGAATTTTTTAAATAACTCATAGAAGTAATAAGTGGATAAAGGAAAGTAACCTGCTAATGTCTCATCAGCTCCTTGACCATCTAGGAGTACGGTCACACCTTTTTCAGATGCAAGCCGCATAACACAAAATTGGCCAAAAGGTGACATACTTTCAACAGGTTCTTCCTGATACCAAATGAAATCACTAAAATCGGTATCAATGTCGTTAATTGTAGGAGTATAAGTATTGTTGTTTGTGTGGGTTTGAACTGTGACCATTTCAACAAATTTTTTCTCAGAGAAGACGAATGATTCATCGAAGACTATTGAGAAAGTTTGAAAAATGTCTTGTTTGTCCTCAGGTAATATTTTACCAATTACGGACACAACGGAAGAAGAATCAATACCTCCACTCAAGCAAGAACCTACTGTAACATCACTTCTCAATCTTAACTGAACAGCTCTAAAAAATATTTCTCTAACGGCATTTACATGTTCTTCTAATGATTTTTCTTTGAAAGAATCTTCAATTCTGAGTTTTTGTACTTCTTCTTTCAAATTCCAATATTTTGTAAAGGTATAATCCTCTTTTGACGAAATAATTGCATAATGAGCAGCAGGGAATCGCCTGATTTCCTTGAAAAATGTGTCATCCGTTCTATCAACAGCTCCATATGACAAATAGTCCCAGATTTTGTCGTTGTTTGGTGAAATATTTTTGCCTCTTATCTTGAGTATTGGCTTCATTTCCGACGAGATAATAAAATAGTCTTTGAATGACGAATAGTATAAAGGTTTAATTCCAAATCGGTCACGGACGACTAATAGCTCCTCTTTGTGGTCATCCCAGATTATAAACGCAAACATACCATTCAACCTTGATAGAAACTCCACCCCAAATTTTCTGTAACCCTTCAATAAAACTTCAGTATCTGTATTAGTGGTAAAAACTTCCCCAAGTTCAACCAACTCGTTTCGTAATTCAATATAATTATATATTTCACCATTGTAAATAATTGTAAGCCGGCCATCTTCTGTACTCATTGGTTGTATACCAGCATCAGATAGATCGATAATGGCTAATCTGTGATGTCCAAATATAATAGATTTATTTCCATTTGATTTATGTACAAATTTTTCCGTTTTTACCGCATCAGGGCCACGATGTCTCATTTCATTCAATATCTGCTTGAATTCGCTTTCAATGTTGAGTTCTGTGTCTTCATTAACCAAAACGGCAAGGATACCACACATAAAAGGTTCACCTTTCGAAAGGAAGAATTCAGATTTTAGGAATACTTGGAATTTCCAGGTCGTTTCTAGCGATCTCTCTTAGTATGTATTCGGAAGCTTTTCCATCTCCGTAAATTTTCTTATTTGTTTTTAGCTTTTTGTTGTACATAGAGTCAATAGCTTGACAAATTAGTTTATCATTAGCACCAACGACTATATTGGCATTTTCTTCAACAGTTTCGACCCACTCTGTTGAATCCCGAAGCGTCACACACGGTACATCAAGTAAAAAAGCTTCTTTTTGTAGACCCCCTGAATCTGTAACAATTAATCCTGAATAAGCCACTAAGTTAAGAAAAATACGGTATGATAATGGATCTATCATCCTCAAATTACTAGGAATTTCTATTTTTGACGAATTGATTATTTTTTTTGTATGAGGATGAAGGGGGAGTATTGACAAAATGTTACTTTGCCCAATTGATGATAGAATTCGTCGTATTCTTTCAAGATCATTTAAATTTTCTCGTCTATGCAATGTTATTACTTGGTAGTTCTTCTCAGATATTTCCAAAGTCTTGGCTGTTACAGCAAACAGGTTCTTGTCTAAAATCTTTTCCTTTTCTGATAATAATAGATCGTACATTGTGTCGCCAGAGTGAACTACTTTTCCAAGCACTGATTCATTTTTTAAGTTGGTGGTTGCTGTTGTTGTTGGTGTAAATAAAACGGACGAACCGTGATCAATCAATCTACGATTTATTTCTTCTTGCATTCTTAGATCATAACTTCTCAGACCAGCTTCTAGATGGATAACAGGAATGGCTAAGAACAACCCTGCTAACGCAGCGGCTAAAGCTGAGTTTGTATCTCCAGGTACAAGTATACCATTGAATTTATCTTTTTTTAAAATTACTACGAGCTTTTCAATTATTGAACGAATATGATATTCTATTGAGCCTGATCGCACATTCAGATGATGTTCTGGAGTGTCTACTTCAAGCTCTCGGAAAAAGACATCTGCCATGTATGAATCATAATGTTGTCCTGTAAAAATGTGAACAATTTCGATTGAAGGAGCTATCCTTGCAGCTCTTAAAACAGGTACGGATTTGATTATTTGTGGTCTCGTTCCAGTAACAAGAGCGTATTTTTTACCCATCATTAATCAACCACTTGTACAAATCAGGTTAGATAGTTTATATTGACTTATAGAATTCAATCAACTTATTTTCTACTGATTCCCAAATAATTTCTGGTCTCAAATCCTTCTCTGCCGTTCTAATGCTATCCCTGATCTCAGGGTGCTTAATTAAGAATTCAATCTTTTGAGCTATTTCTAGAGAGGAAGTTGGGTTGACATTTATTCCTCCTATTCTCTTAAGATAGAATGTGCTTCCTTTATAATAAGGATAAATTAGCGGCAATTCACAAGCAATGTATTCGAAAATTTTGTTTGAAAGACCATAATCATTATTGGGGGTTGGTTGGTAGAGAGCGATTCCGATATCTGCGTTAATTAGATAGTTTCTTACCTTATAATAATGAACATTTCCTACAATTTCAATAAAGGGTTCCAATCCTTCTGTTTTGACCATTTCTTCGACCGTACTTCGAAAAGGGCCATCTCCAACCAATTGAACGAGAAAATCGTCTCGCTTTTGACTCAGAATACTCACGGCTTCAACTAATTGTTCATATCCCCTGTTTCTAAGGATGCCTCCAGAATAGATAATAATTATTTTCTCGTTTAATGATTTTTCGCCTGCAAAAAATTCTTCTTTTGATGGAAAATTGGGAATATATAGAAAATGTTTGATGTTATAGCGTTTTTGCATTAGTTTTTTTTGAGGTAGACTAATGCCTATGATTTTGTTAACAAACTTGACACAAAACTTTTCTAACATTAGGAATGGTAAAGTAATTAGATTTCCTAGTTTTTCCCTTACACTCTCGGGATAAATCTCATGTGAATCATATACGATCTCGGTGTGTGGGAATAATAGTTTGTACCACACAGCAGGAACCAACCCAGTCAAGTCATGACAATGTAAGATATCAAAATTTCTCTTAATCATTAAATAATGAAAACTTAGAATCCAGAATTTTAGGAGCTGATTTACAGTCAATTTTCCCTTCCAATCGGAATATTTCCCGACTCTTGGAACCCTCACTTTGCTAAAAGTCATTTGCATGCTCTCCTCCGCACAACAAAGAACTGTTATATTATGTCCAGCTTTTGTTAGAGTAAGAGCTTCCTTTCTAACTCTAACATCTGAAGGGAAGAATCCAAACAGAATCATTGTGATTTTCATTTTCATCAAAGCTGAAAAAGATTTGGTTTTTAATGACGCTTTTTTCTTGTTAATTACTTGAAATAAACAATTTTAACCATAAATCCAATGAAGCAATCTTAAATAAGTTTCTGAGTTCTGTATCAGTTGTTGTGTCTTGTTTCCATTTTTCAAGCAATTCATCTATTTTTTCTATTTTCACAAATTCCTCTAAAAGAGGATGATAAGAATTTAGTTCCTGTAGCAATTTATTATTCTTATCTCTTAACCAATAAAAATCAGGGGAAGCGAAACCTATCTTATCTCTTCTCTCTAAGATTTCCTGGGGGGTAATGTTTTCCATTGCTTCTCTAAAAATCCATTTACTTTTACCATCCCTTAAAATGTACTCTGATTTTAAAGCAAGAACATAAATAGCGAAATGATGATCTAAAAAAGGTACTCTTGCTTCTATTGAGAACCGCATTGAATTTCGGTCTTCTAAGCGTAATAAACTCTGAAAATTGTTCTCTAAATCCTTAATCAATATTTTCACTAAAGATTTTCTTTTTAATCCCTTCAACAGATCAAAAGAGGGGGTTAATCCATGATATTCTTGAAAAAAATCTGCGGTCAAATATTCAGTAGCCACTCTATAACGTCTCCAAAGTTTATTAGATACAAAATTTGGTATGAATTGGATTGCAAAGATTTTTAATGCCATTTTATTCTTTCTCTGCTTTATTAACTCTTTTACTAATCTAATCCACTTTAATCGTTTGAATAAATCCCAATAAACATATCCAGAAATCGGGAAATACCCTACCATTAATTCATCTGCTCCCTGACCATCTAATAATACTTTAGTCTTCCTTTGAGCGGCCAATTCCATAACTTTATATTGACCAAAAGCAGAATAAGTCGTAGATGGTTCTTCTTGGTAATACATATAGTCTTTGAATTGACTATTTACATCTTTCATATTAGCAGTTGTTAAATTTTGTTTCAAGCCTGTAGACTCAGCTACAATATCTATGTACTTTCGTTCATCACGTTCAAACCAATTACCATAAACAAGTGAAAATAACTCAAAATTAGGCTTTTCATTTTTTGATAAATATTGTAAGGCACTACAAACAACGCTTGAAGAATCGATACCTCCGCTTAAACATGATCCTACAATTACATCTGCACGGAGTCTAAGTTTTACGCTATTGAAAAAAAGACTTTTTACACTCGAAATATGTTCTTCAAGAGTTTTCTTCTTAAATTGCTTATTTTTTCTAAGTTTTTCTACTTCTTCTAATAAATCCCAGTATTTAATAATTTCTAATCGTTCCTTTGTTACAGTGGCGTAATGTGATGCTGGAAATCGGTGAATATCTTCAAAGAAAGTTTGATTTGAATGGTCAGTATTGTTATATACTAAATAATCATAAATCATAATAGGATTAAGTTTTATTTCTTCTTTTAAAGCCAATAATGGTTTCATCTCTGATGAGAAAGCAATATAATCCTTTGTTTCTGTATAATAGAGAGGTTTAATTCCAAAACGGTCTCTAGCAACTGTGAGAATTCTTTTTTTATTATCCCAAATACAAAAAACAAACTGTCCATTCAGGTATTCATACATATCGTTATTGTAGATTGTAAAAAGTTTCAAAAGCACTTCAGTATCGGTTTCAGTTCTAAATTTAATTCCTATTTCCTTTAATTCTTCTTTGAGCTCTATATAATTGTATATTTCTCCATTAAACACGATAGTAAACTGTTCATCTCTAAATGAAGAGGAAGGATAATCCTCATTATACATAGTCATAGGTTGAATCCCCCCTGTAGATAAATCAATAATAGCAAGTCTTTTATGAGCTAGGATTATGTCTAATGACTGGAAATCTCCCTCACCGTCAGGCCCACGGTGGTCTAACATGTTAAGCAAATCTTTAACATTTGGAGGTTTAATTCCATTATCTTTCATTAAAAAGACTAATATCCCACACATAATTTTTTAGCTCCTCATTCTCACCTCAATGGATGGAAGAAAAATCTCCATCCAAAGTATTTTCTAACGTTTTTATCTTCTAATTGCCACTTCGATTTTCTTGCATTCCAATATCCTTTAAGGAATTGTTTGACTCCTCTTCCAGCTAAAACCGTCTTAAGTAAAACAAGAGCTGGATTATAACCAAAATGATAAGTTAATCTACCAGAACGGTACAAATCTCTTTTAACAACTCGAGTGGTTGGTCTATCTGCGTAGGAATAAACTCCGTCTATTTCTTTGGCTTTATATCCATTTATCTTGGCCTTAGTATTAATCCATGTATCCCAAGCAATATCTGGAAAATATTCTGATTTAAGACTACTCAAAAACTTTGCACAGATTACTTTCCCTGCTCCTCGGGCATCTTTTCTTCCAACTTTAGCCCCAATATTGATTTCTTCAACATATTCATCTTTTACAACAAGGGCACCTGAAGCACATACTAATTTGGGATTTTCTTCCATAGTTTTAGTTATATCTTTAAGATAATTCTTCCCTAAACGCATGTCAGCATCTAAAAGACAAACAAAATCATAATCAGAGAATTGTTCGGAAAACCATGCCTTATTAAACCCCAATCCAATTGTATCTAGATTTGGTTCTGATTTATACTCCATTCGTAACGGTTGGATGTTTAGCTGAGGAAAAATGGTTGTTAACCGCATTATTTCTTCTCCTACTTTCACGTCAGGCGAACCATCATCGATAATAATTGTTTTAGTAGGTTTAAGCGTCTGTTCTTGTAAAGATTGCACTACTTTCTGTAATTTTTGATACTCATTATACA
>JAEOTC010000091.1 GCA_016840035.1 Candidatus Hodarchaeota archaeon
TACAGAAAGCTATTCATTCACATTGTATTATCAAAACACAGTGGATAATGAAGGAATTACCGATGCGACTTATACTACAAATCATTCCTCAGTAATTAATTTCTGGTATTCTAATTCAAGCGGATATTACTTTTTCAATTTAAGCACGAGTTCCTTAACTTTAGGTTCTCATGGAATCAATATTGCTTTAAATCACACAGTGTATCAAGAGAATTTCATTTTATTGACATTTAACATTGTGGAAATGCCAACACAAATTTTAGATCAACATACTATCAGTAGCAATCAAATAATGGTAGAAGAAACCATAACAGTGACCATTACGGAATTTCTAACTTATAACTCAAATCAAATTACTAGTATTGATGATATTAGTCTTCTCTTGAACGACTCCTTTGTTGATAATAGCTACCTTTCATTCGTCACGAATGCCCCATTTTCAGTTGAACTAGATACCACAGGTATTCAATATGGAAAATACAATCTTTCGGTCATTCTAGAAGTTTATGGATATGAAAACCAAGCAATTTCATTTAATGTTACACTAAATGGATATGAAACAGAAATAAGTGTCGAGATTGAGCCGGGAAAGAACATCCAACAAGGTGAAGATGTTATTTTCATTGCCACTTTAGTGTATGTCTCTGGAGGTGGAACTGGGGCTGAAGTTACTCAACAGGTTCCCTTAGAAGGGATTGACATCACCTTCTTTGTAATAATAGAATACGAGAATGGAACAACTCGGACCTACGATTCAATAAGCCAAACTGATAACTTAAATTATCAAGCTACTTACACAATCGATGGTATCTTTACCAAAAATGCAATAAAATTCACAAATATTACTATACACTCTGGTTCTACCTTATCAGGATTACCTTATACTTATAGTATGTCAACCAGCGAATTAGATACCTATCAAATCCTTCCTCCAGTAGTAGATATTTTTGAAGTGATTATAACTGTCTTAACTGTTGTTGTAGTTGTACTAATCGCCCTCTTTATTGCAGTTACCACTGTTCGTGTATATCGTCGTAGAAGAAGAGTTCATAAGCTCCGAATTCAGAGACAGGATATTGCTGTTGAGCAAAGCTTTGAGGATATTAAATCCATTCGACTAATATTAGCTCGACACCAATCTGGTTTGCAATTTTATTCAGAAAAGACAATCGCGGAACTTCAAACCGATACTGATGCCCTTTCGGGGATGAGTGCTGCATTGTCCTCATTCATGGAAGAGCTTTCTGAAAGTATGTCTTCTCAATCTGAGGAAAAATCAGAGAAAGACAAAATCGAATTTCTCAGTCGTGAGGGTCTCCACATGCTGATTTGGCATGGATACCACTCAAGTTTTATTATCATATCTGAAACACGCTTACCTGAATACTTCCAGACCCACCTGAAGGCTCTCGGTCATGAACTCGAACAGAAATACCTTGCTGAATTACAGGACTTCTATAGCAGTGATCAAATTCCAAACACTGTTGTTAAGAAAATGGTTCGCAAATATATCCCGCTTCATTACTTCTCGGCCTATGTTCTCAATGAAGGTGTTCTCACTCTGGAATCAGTCAAACTTTCTCGGAAATACACCAAAATGTTTAAAGAAATCAAGAAAGTTATGTTTCATATCGAAGGAGCTCAATACTTCTTCTCTGAACAAATCATTTCACACCTCTCAAAAGACTATAAACGTAGTGAAGCAATTGAATTCTTGGATCATGCCATCACCATTAATCTTTTGATTGAAGCAGAGCAGAAAGACCTTTTACAGTTAACCCAACAGAAAGGAAATTAAACATTCTAGTGAGGATCTTTTCATGGCTGGAAATTATTATCGATTCTGGTTAATAAATGAACAGGGTCTGTATATTATTGACCATAAATATCAGCGTCAGAAGGTCATTACCAAATCTGATGAGGATAAATTAATAGCTGAGTTATACAATGATCCTCACCTTGAGAGGGATAATACGGCGATCCTTCACAAAAATTTACCTTCTTATGCTTTCTCTCGTTTGTATTATCAAAAGTACAAGAAAGATCTTTACGTCCTACTTGCCGATGAAATGATAGACACAACAGAAATCGATTTAAAACTCCAAACTTATCGCAAAGAGCGTGATACCCAACGTGAGAATTTAATTGGTATTGTTGTGGCAGCTTTTGATGATGCACGTGGACCGAGAGTCGTCTATAGTCCTGATTTTATTAATGAAGAGACTACTTTGCTGTTAGCAGTCCAAGGACAGACGATATCATACATGGGTAAACTCAATAAATTTCAGGTTGGGTTTAAAGAACCTTTGAATGTCCCTAATCGCACCGATTTAATTCATGTCAGTTATGACTTTTTAGTTCCCGCTCCGAGTAGTAAAGATCCTAGGATCGCTCTAACAGGTCGAGTTATGAACTTGTTTTTACTTTTTCCTCGTGATCTACCTTATTTAAAAGAGAAATCCTTCTTGCAGTTTATTGAATCGTTTGTAGATGAATGGGTTCGGACTTGGATCGATTTTCAAAAAGAGAATGAAGGTAAATATCCAGTAAAAATATTTGACGATCTCTTAGAGAGCTTGAGATCCACAGTCAATCTCGCAATCGATCTAGCAACTCACGATGAGCGTGAGATTAGAAAACTTAAAGACTTCGTAATGGAAATCCTAGCCCAGAATCAAGTTTTAACCTTTCAGGTTCAAAAATTAAAGGAACGGATTAAGGATTTAGAAGCAAAATCAAATCGTGAGTGATATTCTTCTCTCAACATTTCGAGGTGCGATCAAATTTGTCGGATATAGCGATTAATGGTTTATATTGGCCGACAATTTAAGTCATGATCCCCTAAATCTAACTTTTTCTTCAAAGGGAACTGTAAAAAGAGAAGGGTTATATATTGTACGAACTTAATTCAATAAGATACATAAATAAGTCTGGCTATTGAAGGTTAGATAATTCAAATCGAGTGAAGGGAATTCACTCACTCTTAATCTCTCTTTAGCCCATGTTAAAATGGAGAATAAAGACATAAATATACTTATTATTCATATTAAAGGTTGATTGTTCATGCGTGTGCTACATGTTCAAGGAAAAAAACTAGTTGAAACAAACAAAAAGAATGGATCCTATGAATTCTTGAACGGAGACGTCTATATTATTGATAATTCGGATGTTTCCGCAGGCCTCAAGAAAAAGGTATTCATATGGTTAGGATCTCAAGCTTTTGCTGATGATAGAGCAGTAGGTGCTTGGGCTGCAAAGCAACTAGACCTTGCAGATAAAGAAATAGATATCGATACAGAAGTTGAAGGTAACGAATCTGCAGAGTTTAAAGGCTTATTAGAATTCGTAGTTGTAACAGGAGATACACCTGGCTTCTTAAAACACGTAGAAGTAAATAAAGAAGATGTAAGCTATGCTCTTTACAGGGTTCGTGATACTGACCTTTCAGATGGATCATCTTCAGATGATATCGTAATCGAGAAGGTACCTTTGGAGCGAGGCAGTTTTGTCTCTGATGATGTTTTTGTTGTAGATGCTTATCATGATCTATATGTTTGGGTAGGAGCAAGCTCCCAGATTGGTGAAAAGGTTGCAGGAAATAGGGTAGCTCGAAAATTAGATGTAGATCGCGATAGAACCCCAATGGTCTATCAAATCGGCGAAGGGTATGAACCTAAAGGCTTTTGGGACCTATTTGACAAAATCAGTGGAAGTGGATTAACTCGTGAAGATGACTCAGCAAAGATTGGCGCGAGTATGAGTGGCTCTCTTTCTGATTTAACAGCCCCAACTGAACCAGCTACACCTCCCGTAGAATTAGCTCCTCCTCCATCAAGTAGTTCACCTGGAGAAATCGTTGGTCCTCCAAAAGATGACACTTATGTCCCAAAACCACCAGCCATTAAAGATGAACCCGTACCAGAAGTTGCACCTGAACCAGTAGTCGAACCCGAGCCACAACCTGTACAAACTGGTTTTGGAGTCGCTCCTTCAGACCCAGTTCCATCAAGGCAAACTCAATATACCCTATACTATGTTGACGGTGAATTCTCAGAAGTAGGGGGAAATGAACAGGCGACTCTGGAAATCAATGAATCTACAAAAACCGCAGTTCTCACTTTTGCCCAGGGGTCAAGTTTGATTACCCAACGAACTGCTGGACGTCAAGCACGAGGTATCTGTAAAGCAGGTTACGCTGTGAAAGCTGGATACAGGATCGGTATAAAATGTGATCTACAAGAAGTCAAAGGGGAAGAGGATATGGAATCACGTGTTCAAAGATATCGTGAAGAAGGACGAAAATACGTCTAACTTCTTTCTTCCTATTTTTTTTCTCATCTAAATATAGATCTCTTAACTCGGTTACTCAGATTCAGAATTTTTCCATTGCTTCTTTCAGAAGAGCTCGAGTTTCTGGACTATACCAGCTATCTACAAAAGATTCAATATGTGATTCAAGTCTAGTCTTGATATGATTTACTTTTGGCATCTTTAGATCAAGTTTAATTTTCGTAAATGCTAAAGATGGATTTTCAGCTAAGGATAAACACTTTTTTACAGAGTTATCTAATAATCCATCACTAGGAAAGATCTCATGGACTATGCCTAATTTTAAAAGTGATTCAGGTAGTAAAAACTCCCCTGTGTATGCAAATTCTTGTGTTTGTTCAGATCCAATCATATTTTCCAAAATGTACAAAGCAGGATAGGGAATTGGAACACCTAGCTTTATTTCATTTAATCCCATCAATTTTTTTCCTTGTGAAATGTATCTATAGTCACAACAGAGAGCTAGAATACATCCTCCTGCAATAGCATGTCCATTAATTGCTGCAATAACTGGTTTAGGAAATGAATACAAATCAATGCAGAGTTCATTAAAATGGGTATAAAACTGAATAAATTCCTCTTTTTTAAGATTATATAAACCGGGAATATTTAATCCAATGGAAAAAAATTTCGTATTTGAACCGGTAAGAATGATCCCTTTTACATTATCATCAGCGCTTATCTCACGGAGTTTTTCTCTTAATTCTGAAACCAGCTCTGAAGAAATAGCATTTGTTACTCCGTTATTTAGTTCAATGATTGTAAGATTATTCTTAGATTTTATATTTAACATTTCTCGTTCCTCTTCTTCCCAAGAATCTTGTGATTTTAAGCCCTACAAAAAGGTAGTTATTTCTGTTCTTGCCGAAATTTATTTATTCCCTATAATTAAATCAGTCCTCCTTTCATATAGTATCGCGTATTTAGGTGAATTTCATGCTAACATTCAAAGAAAAAGCAAGTTATGGGATAGGTCGACTCGGATCATCAATTACAATAGATATGGCTGATCTCTTTACTGGTTTTGTTTATTATGCTTATTTTGGTTTATCTGAGGATCCCTTTCTTGCTTTCCTTGGAGTAGCTATTGGAAAATTAGTCATTGCATTTTCAAGCTATCTTTCTGGATATATATCAGATAGAACTAAGACACGATGGGGACGTAGGAAACCATTCATCATTATTGGATCACCATTATTAGCCCTCTGTTTTTTTCTACTCTATTCTCCACATATTTTCTTAGCTGGGGTTACTGATTCTGGAATAATCTTCTCATACTTGCTTATTTTCAATTCCTTGTATCAGGGCCTGTATGGATTCCTCCTTACCCCATTTCAAGCATGGCTTCCTGAGATAACCACAGAAGCAGAACGACTGGAGGTCAGTGGCTACCAGAATACAGTTAATCTAATTGCTTTTGTTATAGGCGCAGGGACCTCCTTTTTGATCCCAGCAATCATTGGTGGTTCATCGGAAGAATTCTCTCCCTCTGCTTTTCAAGAAGCGAATGATCTTTTACCATCTCTGACTAATGGTATGTTAATCACAGGAATCGTGCTTATATTTGCTCTTTCTGTTATTATATTCTTTATTCCTTCCCTGAGATTTATTCATGAAAAGGAAGTTTTCATCCCACAACCACCTATTCGTGAAGAGTTAAGTGTTGTTTTTTCCAATCGAAATTATATAGCCTGGACTTTAGCACGTGGTACTCTCTCAATCATGATCTCAGGTTTACTTGGTATTGTTTTAGCTTGGATCCAAGATGTTCTTGGGTTTGGAACGATAGATTACCTAATATTTGGTGTTGTTCTGCTCCTAAGTATCTTTACGGGCTACATCTTCTGGACTCGCGTTGGGTCCAACCCAAAATATGGAAAAACAAAGAGTTATATCTATTCTATGTTGTATCTTGCATGTATCATGCCTTTAATGATGTTTATTGGTCAAATTGACTTCATTCCTTTTCCTATTTTGATTCAAGGGGTGGTGTTTGCTATTCTGGCTGCTGGTGGGTTATCAGCTTACTACTTACTCCCTTATGCAATTGTTGGAGATATTGTTGAGAAAGATGAACGTGAGACAGGAGAAAGTCGAGCAGGAATGTATTACGGCTTCGAATCTATTCCTTTAAACGTCTTCCAATTCCTTGGGTATTTACTTATCGGCGCAATGATTGATTTTCTCCCATCTATCACTAATTCTGCTGGTAGAACATTTTCTCAAGGGTACTTACTATTTGGACCTCTTTCTTCCGTTATTATACTAATCTCAGTTCTTATTTTTTGGAAATTTGTTAATGCCGATCCTTTACAATAATCAGAGGATCCATTTCTCCCTTCTTTTATTCTAAGGAACTGGTAGAAGAAGTGAACTCCTTTTATTCTGCGAATAAAACGTAAAACAATTTAATTGGTTATTTTCTCGCTAGAATTATCTCGTTTGTTTATATAAGAGCTATGCGAATCCCCTAAGGTAATCTGCGATGATTGACATCAAAATTTTTCGTGAAAATCCAGAAATTATTCGTGAATCAGAAAAAAAGAGATTCAAGGATGTTTCACGAGTAGATAAAGTGATTAAACTTGATGAACAGTGGCGAAAACTTTTGCAGGAAGTTAATGATCTTCGAAAGGAACGGAACACCATTAGTCGACAGATTGGCCCACTCAAAAAGAAAGGGGAAGACATTTCTTCTCTCACTAAACGAGTTACTAAAATCAAGAAGGCCATTGCTCAAAAAGAGAATAAAAGTAACAAAATTCTTGAGGAACGAGATAGTCTTCGTTATGTTATAGGGAATATTCTTCTCCCAGGAGTTCCTATTGCCGAAAATGAGGAAGGAGATGAAACTATTCGGACTTGGGGAACGATACCTAAATTCACGTTTCCAATTAAAGGCCATACAAATTTAGTGGAGTCACTTAATGGAGCAGAGCTTAATAAAGCTGCAGAAGTAAGTGGATCAAGAACATATTACCTTAAAAATGACCTAGTTTTCTTGAATCTGGCTTTAATTCAATACGCGCTACAGCTACTTTCAGAAAAAGGATTTACTCCGTTCTGGACCCCTCCTTTCCTTCGAAGGGAGGTTATGGAAGGAGCAAGTGAGTTGGATGACTTTGAAGACCAATTGTATCATGATTCGAAAGAGAATGTTTTCTTTATCGCAACCTCTGAACAAACCCTAGCCGCCTTACATAAAGATGAATTAATCGATATTGACACCCTTCCGCGAAAATATTGTGGAATCTCCCAATGCTACCGGAGAGAAGCAGGTTCTCATGGTAAAGATACTAAAGGGATCTTTCGTGTGCATCATTTTGAAAAAGTGGAACAATTCGCTTTCTCACATCCTGAATCATCAGAAGACATGCATGAAGAGATGATCCAAAATGCTGAGGTACTTTTTCAAGGTCTAAAGCTTCCTTACCGAATTGTTAACATTGCATCTGGTGAGTTGAATGCCAATGCTGCAAAGAAATATGATTTAGAAGCATGGTTTCCTGCCCAAAATGCCTATCGTGAGTTAGTTTCTTGCTCAAATGTTACGGATTATCAGGCAAGAAAATTAAATGTTACTACAGGTAAGGCTGGAGGAGAAAAAACCTTCGTACATACCTTAAATTCCACCGCAATCGCCACTGAAAGAACGATATGCGCAATTTTGGAAAATTATCAACAGGAAGATGGTTCAGTTGTTATTCCAGAGGTTTTACGTCCTTTTATGAATGGAAAAACTTCAATTTCTTTGTAAAGTGACTCTTCAACCAAGAGTTTCTATTCACTAATCCCTTGGTATCACTTTCATGATTAACAGCCTCATCAGCTGAAAAATACTTGTCAATTTGCTAAAAATTGTATCAGAAAGTCTATTATAGATGATTGAATTATTAATCTCACTAGGTGAGATACAAGTTGAGTATTGAGGATTCAGAAGATGAGGCAAAGTTAAAAAATCGTAAGATGCCTTTAATTACCTCCTTCCCCACTCCTGTTGATCCATGTGAGTTAACTCCTACAGAACAACGAGTTTATCTCCAATTATCACTCGAATTTAGTCTAATCTTAGATGAAGCTCCCAGTTTTCAGATGGGTGCATATCAGTGGAATTTAGTTCTTCCTAGCCGTTTACAAAAATTTGCTTTAACTACCGAAGCATGGGAAAAACTATCATCTCTAGGTGATAGCTCTGAGGAGCTACAAACACAGCTAGCAGATTTAGTGGAACGACATAATTGATTTATTTGTGAATCTATCAGATATAGGTCTTGTCTGGTTTCCCTATTTGCTTCTCATCATCAACGGCTGCAGTAGCTTGTCCTCTCATCGATAGTGCTAATTGCTCAATCTTTTCTGCTTGAGCTAATATTGGCTCGATACCAACACTCAATGATGGAACCAGCTGATTTAATACCTCAATAATTCGGGCAGCGGTTCGAATTTCTGGATAATGCTGTCTAACTTCTCCTAGAAGAACTATTACCTCAGATTTGTTGAACCACCCCTCATTTAGTAATACAGCACTTAATCCTTTGATTACACCATGATTTAATGGAGGAATTTGTTTAGAATCGAGAATTGCCCTACATGAATCAGTAGTTCCTACTCCGAATATTTTCATAGGTAATTGCTGGGGTGAATGTGCTTGCTCACTCATGAATCCTTCAATAGACACTATTCGACTGATTTCTTTCCTTTTTGCCCAATTAAAGATTTTTCTTCCAATTTCACGTGTTATAGGGGCGTATTGAGGGATTTCTGAGGCTAAGAGAGCGATCTTCGTATCAGCATTAGTGTTCGCATAAATCCGTATGGGGAACTTAGGCCGATTGAAATAAACCATACATACCGAAGGTAACTGACTGCTATCTCCAACAGCTATTTGATCGTAATTCCAATGTTCTGGTCTTCCCCCAGCTTCAAGAATTATGTTTGCTACAATGAGAGCCAAACTACTCGTTGAAGGAAAACACTCTATTAAGGTTCCTCCAGTAAGATCAATATCAGCAATATCACGTATTTCAAAATCATGAACAGGTTGCATAACTAACCTATTTCACTAATATCCCTAAAAAGGTTTTACTTAAGGAGTAAAAAAAAGAAAAGAGAGGAAATTGTTAGTTGTTAGAGGAACGACATTCTATCGATTTCCTCTTGCATTGCTTGAGTTCTCTCTGAAGAACTGATCCGTCCTGCTTTCCGAGTAGATAGCAGTTTTTGATATGCGGCTTCAAAATTATCTGCACTTACCACATAAGAGGAATAATCCTGCTCAGAATCGGATTCTTGCAATGAGGGAAGAGATTCTTCGATACCGAACATAACCGCTTCATTGCACAGTGATGCAACTTCTGCCCCAGAGAAGTTTTCTGTTTTTTGAGCTAATTTTGCAAGGTCGATATTCTCTCCAAGAGGAATATTCTTTGTATGGATCTTAAAAATTTCAAAGCGAGTAGATTCATCTGGCATGTGGATACCGATAATCTTATCAAACCTTCCAGGTCGTAGAAGTGCTGGATCAATCATATCTGGCCTATTCGTAGCAGCAATAACAACAACACCTTTGAGTTCTTCCAAACCATCAAGTTCTGTTAAGAATTGACTAATCATTCTCTCTGTTACGCCTGAATCAAAGGACTTTCCTCGGACTGGGGCAATAGAATCAATTTCATCAAAGAATATGATTGCAGGTGCAGCTTGTCGTGCTTTTCTAAATATCTCACGAATCCCTTTCTCGGACTCACCCACCCATTTTGAAAGCAATTCTGGTCCCTTTATACTGATAAAGTTAGCTTGGGTTTCATTGGCTACTGCTTTAGCGAGTAATGTCTTTCCAGTCCCTGGAGGACCATATAACAGAATACCTTTGGGTTGGTTAGCTCCCATGTGCGAAAAAAACTTGGAATGTTTCAAAGGTAATTCAATACTGTGTTGAATCTCCTTTTTCTCGCGACTCAATCCACCAACATCACTCCAATTGACATTAGGTACTTCTACAAACACTTCACGGAGTGCAGAGGGATAAATATCTAAGAGTGCATCATCAAAATCATCTTGTGTAACTTTAAGATCATTAAGTACACTAGCTGGAATTGTATCCTCCTCAAGATTTATTTGGGGAAGGATTTTTCGGAGTGCACCCATGGCAGCTTCTTTTGCAAACTGTTCAAGATCTGCCCCCACAAATCCGTGTGTTACTTCAGCAAGGTGGATTAAATCCACATCTTCTCCTAGAGGCATTCCACGGGAGTGAATTAGTAAAATTTCTTCTCGCCCATTTTTATTAGGAATCCCAATCTCAATTTCCCTATCAAATCTTCCACCACGTCTAAGAGCGGGATCTAAAGCATTAACTCGGTTAGTCGCCCCGATAACTACTACATCTCCACGTTGACTTAATCCATCCATGTTAGATAGTATTTGGGCCACTACACGTCGCTCGACTTCACCCATTGCTTCTGAACGTTTTGGAGCAATAGAATCTATCTCATCAATGAAAATGATACTTGGGGAGTTTTGTTTCGCTTCATCAAAAATTTCACGAATCCTTTTTTCACTTTCTCCGTAAAATTTCGACATAAATTCAGGTCCTGAAACAGAAATAAAGTGGGAATCTGTTTCAGTTGCTACAGCTTTAGCAAGTAAGGTTTTACCTGTACCAGGTGGACCATGGAGTAACACACCACGAGGGGGAGTGATTCCAAGTCTTTTAAATAACTCAGGATGTTTCATAGGAAGTTCAATCATTTCTCTGACTTTTTGAATTTCGTCAGTTAATCCCCCAATATCCTCATATCGGATTCTGTCAAACGTCTCTTGTTTAACATTCTTGACAGGTGATTGAGAGATCGAAATTGCTGTGTGGTCCTCCATAATGACAGCATCTCCTTGAGGAGAGATTTTTGAAACAACCAAAACTATCCGTTGATTGTAGACAGGAATCTGAATAAAATCGCCTTGAGTTAACACTCGTCCAAGTAATATGTTTTTTAGATGATTCTCTCCACCTTGGATCCGTAAGTTTTGAACAGGGGCGAATTCAATCTTCGATCCTGATTTGGGTTCAATTATTATGAGTTCTACTTTATCATCAATTCCAACATCAGCATTTCTCCGAGTACTACCGTCTAACCGCGCAATACCCGTTCCTCTATCATTAGCATATCCAGGCCAATAGATAGCTGCCGTACGCCGTCTACCCACAATTTGTAATGCTTGGCCAGCACTTATTTTCATTTTCTCAGCAAGTTGTGGATCAAGTCTTATTATCCCTCGACCAACATCGCGAGGGGCCGCTTCTTTTACAATAACATCTGTATCTGTCATCTTCTCTAAACCTCCATACCAGACTGGTATCTTTAGTTTCTTTATTCGATATTGACTTTTGTCTTGGGTTTTTTATTAGCATAGGGGGCAGAAACAATAAGTATTCCCGCTTTGAGCTTAGCATTGACCTTTTCTGGATCAATAGGTTCTTTAAAGTGGAAATGATTCTTATATTTCTTGTCTAATTCCTCATTCTTAGCATCCAACCATAAACCATCGGGGGTTACCTCTAAGTGAATTTCATCGCGTGAAATCCCTGGAATCTCGAAAGTGATCGTGTACCCATCATCGTCCTTCTCGATTTCAGGTCTTCCACTATATCCATAATTGCTAAAACCACGTGATTTATGAAAAATCGGAAGTTTACTTCCGGGATGACCTTGTACAAAAATCTTAAAGGGATCAAATCCGCAAGAAAAGTGAAAATCTTTATCTTTTCGTTCATTGTATTTATTATTCATAATATTTCTTCCTTTAGTGTTTAAATAATTTTATTCACATCTAGTATATATATTTATCGAATGTGAATAAAAATAGAATTAGCATTTATATCGGAGGTTTTTGTATTTAATACCTTTAAAAATATTTGTTTCCTATTTAAAATATTTTTAGGGAATATAATCAACTAAAAACCATACTTGCTACTCCATAATAGTATATTTTATCATTAACTTTTGAGGAAATAATTTATTCACACTATTTATCCTCACTTATTTAGTTAATAGGAAAAGATCCCATAAGAACGTTTGATAAATTGCAGAAAACTTGAAAAGTTGATGAATGATCCAATTTCAGACTTCCAAAGAAAAGCAATTCAATCATGAATTTATCTTCTAACGAAATGAATAAGTTTAGACCGAATAGAGGTTATCTTTTGGCTTCAGAAGACTTGACAAAACGTCCACTCCATTTACGGAAAGATTTCGAACCACTTGTCACCCACTTAGAAATTGCATTTGCTACCGAGATTGAAGCCAGGGGGATGGATATCAGAGCTGAGCTACTTAATTATAAAAGAATTCTTCCATTAATTAAAATTTTAGGATTATTTTCGAAAACTTTTAGATATCCTATGAATGGATTTATCTTTGAGACAAAAGACAAACAAATCGTCGCCTCCGCTAATACTAGTTCCCTCACTAACCGTTGGGAAATAGCCATGGTAGCCACACACCCTGATTATAGAAGGATGGGTTTGGCCAGAGAATTAGTAACAGATATTATCAATTTTGTGAAAGATAAAAAGGGAAAGGTGTGTACTTTAGAAGTAATCGCCGAAAATACTCCTGCTTATAATTTATATATAGATTTAGGGTTTACTCATTATGATAGTATAGCAGAGATGAAATTATCTCCAGATAACTGGCCTGAAAATGAAACAATTGCTTTTCCTGATGGCTATTCGAAATTTCCTCTGAAAAGAGACAAAAAGACAAACGATGATCGATACAAATTAGTTCGAAAGGCCACACCGAAGAAGGTTCAGGACTTTCTTCCTATTGATAAGAATCGATTTAAAAAATCCAGACTAAAAAATTTGATTCGTCCTTTACTCATACGACTTTTTTCACTTAAAGTTAACTCTTGGGTTATCTCCTTCCAAGATGAGTTGGTTGGTACAATTTTTGTTGAAATCGAACAATCAGGAAAAAATCCACACAAAATTGAGCTGGTAATTGATCCCGATCATCAAGCTGACATCTCATTAGCGATGATAAGAACCGCTCTCTCAAAAATAAAAACCAGTGGCTTAACAGATCAAAATATAATGATTAGTATCAGAAGTACGAACTCTGATCTAATGATGACTTTGAGGAACTTAGGTTTCACAGTTGTCGAGAACAATCATAAGCTTGGATTAAAATTTGAGTCGAAAGATTATTCCTATCTCTATTATTAATTCGAATCTACCCAATCTCCTTGAGAAATCGTATCCAGTGTTGTATTGATCTTGTTTTTCTTTCCTTTCGTTCTGAATAGTAATAATCAGGAAATTTAGGATCAGTTTCGATCTCCTCAGAGGTGAAACCTGCTACGAGTTTATCCTGAATAAAATCAATGGAGGCTTTAAAAAAATCATTAATTTCCGTTAGATCTTGAATTGTAGCTGTAGGGCCATGCCCACTTATCACAATGTCAGGATTTAGATCTATTAGTTCCTCCATCGCTTTTTGCCATTGAATAATATTGCATGATTCATCTGCCCCAAAAGGACCTTCTCTATTGAAAACAAGATCACCCGCAATTAAAATTTTAGTATCAGCTAACCATAGATAAGTACTCCCAGTGGTGTGTCCATCTACTCGAATTAAGTCTAAGGTTCTTGGACCCTTTAGTTGATAAGTTTGTTCAAAACAAATGGTTGGTAAAGTGAACTGAAATCCTTCTATCCCATATCCACCATTTTCCCAATCCTCTCGCTCAGCTTGATCTACATTCTCCCAATACTCTGTTTGAAAATTTTTCATCATATCTTTAGTGCCAGTAGACGCAATTATTGGCACGTCAGAAAAAATTTGATTCCCGAATACGTGATCAGGATGATGATGTGTCAATATTAAACCCCCAACCTTAATTTGAAAGTATTCTTCGACCATCTCTCTCCATTCAGCTGCTAATTCCCAATTCAGCATGGAATCAACAATAAAGACTTTCTCCCCTAAATTTATGGCAATACTATTCCCGTATCCCACACCAGTCCAAATTATGTTTTCTCCGGCACTTTGATAGTCCATTTTCAGTTTCCTCTTAACGATTCTAATCATCAACTTCTTAAATTAACGTTGATGGCATTAACTTCATGGAACAATTTAATCCTGCTCCAATTAAACCTGAAATCAATTTGGATGATCTGAATAAAATTGATATTCGTGTTGGTAAAATCGAAAAAATCGAGGATCTTCCTAAATCTAAGAATATTGTAAAATTGAATGTAAATTTTGGAGATCACTCAAGAACTATCCTCGCTGGTATTAAACAAGAACGGGAAAACCCAAAAGAAATTGAGGGACAACAAGCGCTTTTTGTGATAAATCTTAAACCAAGAAAAATGATGGGAGAGGTTTCTGAAGGAATGTTATTTGATATCGGCTACTCAGACAAAATTACACCTGTATTAGCAATACCTGAAAAGCTAGTTCCGAACGGTACAAGAGCAGAATAAGAATTTGGTTGATCAAATAGGATGTTCAGAATCTTTTGATTTCTTTCGAATACCAAAGAAATCACTTTTTATTCAATCTTTTTGAGTGATAAGTAATTTTGAAGCCTTTAAATTAAATCAATGATTTTCACATTAATACATAGTAGGGCTCGAAATTTTTACACTATATTTGACTGAAAAGGAGAATTTAAATGGAAAAAACAACCTCTTCTATTAGAATTATCTCAGAGATATATAGAAACATCAATAAGACGTGGAATAGATTAATCGAACCATCATCTACTTTAATAGACTCTGAGGATCAACGAAAATCTCGATTGATTTCATCTCTCATACTTATAGCTATAATAATTTTCTTAGTCTATATTGTTTCATTTTTACTTTTTGATGCTTATGTTTTGAGAACCGAATTTACTGGAGAAGTGTTTTTGTATGTGATTAGTGATTCAATATCACTTATCATCCTAATTATCACATTATTCGTTAGTAAAACCAAATATTATAACACTAGTTCATTAATATTTCTTATCACTTGTATAGGAATTTTGATATTTAATATTCTCGTTGAGGATGAAATAATATTCCAAATAATTTTCATTCTTGCCTTATTTACATTTTTAATAATCTTTACAAGCTTAATGTATTCAACACGGACATTAGTGGTAGGTTTTTTTGTATATTTAATGTTATTCCTAATAATTACCACAATTGTCAAACCACAAGATGGTAATGTCATACTTCTTTTAGCAAGTGTTTTTACTTTTCAATTCCTCCTAACTATTGTCCAGAATCATCATTATTATCGACGAGTGGCAGAACTTGAAGTGGCTATTACTGAGAAGAAATTCGCTAAGGATCATTCAGATTTTTTAAACTCTCTTCTTACTCATGATATGGCTAATAAAATTACTAGAGTCAACGGATACTTATATTTGATGAGTAAAACGGAATTAGAAAGTGAAAAAGAGAATTATCTGGAACGAACCGTTGCTACATGTAAAGAGGGTACAGATCTAATAAATAAAATTAATCACCTTCGGGATATTGAGGAATCAACTGATTTAGCAAACCAGAAAGTTAACCTTAGTTCAGTATTAGCACAAGTCGTAAATCTATACCAGGATCATGCATCTACTAATGGAATCAAAATTATTCTTAATGAACAAGAAGAAGACATTTCTGTTTCAGGAGGAGAGCTCCTCAAGGAACTATTTTCTAACCTCATAGAAAATTCCATTCACCATTCATCTGGAAGCTTGCTCAAAATTTCTCTTAATAAATCACCAAAAATAATATCTGTTACTATTGAAGATAATGGAGTTGGGATTCCTGAAACTGTTTCTAAAAACCTGTTTAAAAGAGGAATTAAAGGAGAAAAATCAAAAGGATCTGGAATTGGACTTTTCCTTGTAAAATCAATAGCTGAAAACCTTAACGTAAATATCTTAGTTGGAGAATCCTCGTTAGGAGGAGCTAAGTTTGTCCTTGAATTTAAACAGTTTAAGGCATTATAAAAGAAAAATGAATCCTCTTCTGTGAAGAATTATAAGTTTTCTCAATTCTTTGGATGTCTGATAAACAAACAGTTAAAAATGTATTGTTTCGGAGCTTTTGAAAACCGCTAATTACTTTTCTCTGCTTTCCTTTGATTACCGAGTACGAATTAGTTTTATCCAGATTTTAAAAGTGATACCTGTGAGTAAACCATCACTGACTTCATATGGAGCAATGACCATTGCGATTCTTGGGTGGGGATTATCATCCAGTTTCATTGAGTTTGGCCTAGATTTTGTTAGTCCTCTTCCTTTTTTATTTTATCGATTCGGACTTGCTACCATTACTTTAACTCCACTGGTTGTCATTTTCCGTACTTCAGAATTTCTTCAATTGATAAAAAATAAATGGACTTGGGTTATTGGTATTTCCGAAGCTACTGGATTAACTTTACAATATTTAGGCCAAGAACGTGAAGTAATGGCAGGATTAGCGGCACTATTATCCTTAAGTTTTATAGTCATTGTGCCATTTATTTCTCCCTTTATAGTAAATGAGAAATTGGAAAAAAATCATGTAATAGCTATGTCTATTGCATTTATTGGTGTAGTCTTTATTTCAAGCGAGGGAGATTTGAATAATTTGACAGGTAGTTCTATCTTAGGGATAATCTTACTACTTGGTGCGGCTGTTGGCTATGCATTTTATATTATATCGACCTCAAGATTAACAACTATAGAAAAACCAAATGTAGATACATTTACTTTATTTTACTCGGTCTTATTGATTATTACACTTTCTAGTCTTGTAGCAACCATTTCATTCAGTCCAATTGGTGCGGTTCCTACCGAGGGAATTCAATGGATTGTGTTACTCACGATATTTTCCACCCTAATCGCGTTTTTTACATATTTCAGAGCATTACAAGAAATTTCCGCCAATGTAGCTTCAGTATTATTGCCTTTACAAGTTCTTGTTCCATTTATCATTGATTTTTTTATTCTCGATAGAACATACTCATTATGGATTCTTACTGGTTCCTCTCTAATTATTTTTGCAATGGTGATTGTTGTTATCCAACCATATCTTGAAGGCTCTTCATAAGAAGTTCAGCACCCTTTTTTCAGGATAAACTCTGTCTAATACTATCTGCTAACATAATATTTCGTTTCAGCCATATAGGAATACTGGAATGATTTATTACTTCTTCAATTGTCATCCAATACACTTTAGCTACTTCATCAGGGCTTTTACAATATGCTCTTCCAGATTTATATTTACACAAGAATACAATATCAACAACAGGTTCTTCAACAGCGAAAAAAAGACTACTGTTCACGTACGTCATTTCTTCTTCAACCTCAATTCCCACTTCCTCATAGATTTCCCTAATTAGTGTCTTTTCAAGAATATCGCTCTCCTCCTCCATTTTATCAACTTTACCCCCCACAAAGGATATGAAACCTCCTCCGTATTTTTCTTTTTCGCTTCTCTTAATTAATAACCATTTTTCTTCTTTGAATATTGCTGCTTCAACATTCATAATGTAACAAATGGGAGAGGGTTCTTGATTTTTAGAGTTCATAACGTTTCTCACCATTAGAAAGTAGATATAATAAGAATCAACCAGTCTATATGCTTATTCACCTAATTTTTTTCTAAGACTATTCTGACTATGTCTGCATCTTGTAAAATGTGCCTTAAGCCTACTTTTTGGCCAGGGAACTTCGCTGACCTTCCCCAGACATTAGCAAAACGAAAATCATTCTTAAACCGACGATGAAGCTTCATACATATATCTTCGACGGTGGAATTTCTTGAAACAATCATTGGATCATCTAGATCGGCTTTTTCACCTGGTTTACGAAGATATACTCGCATAAGTCCAACTTTCTCAACAATAGTCTCCTTTAACTCGTCTAATCCTTCTCCTAATTCAGCTGAAATTGGGACGATTTTTCTACCAATTTGTTTTTCAAGACGAGGTAATTCTTCTTCACTTACCAAATCCATTTTGTTAACTACTATCAATGAGGGAATATATCGTCGATTATCAGCTACAACATCAATAATTTGATCAATTGTCAGATTAGGATCATTTGGAAGGTACACATCAGCATTCAGAATACGATAGGTACGAAATATATTAGCAATTTCCTCATCGGATAACCCATATCTGAATCCAGAAATATTTATACCTCCAAAATTGCGCTTAATAACCTTAATTCGAGAAGCTTTTTGATCTAGTCGAATATTTGCTTTCCATAACTCATCCAAAATCTTAGTAAGATGATCAGGACGTCGAACGTCCAATAAAATTACGATAAGATTAGCATTTCTAACTGCAGCGAATACTTCACGACCTCGTCCTTTTCCTGATGCTCCACCTTCAATAATTCCTGGTAAATCGATAATTTGAATTCGGGCGCCTTTGAATTTTCCATCATATTCCATCATCCCAGGAATAGCATCAAGGGTTGTAAAATCATATGCTGCGATCTTGCTTTCTTTATTAGTGATTGCACTGAGCAAAGTAGACTTTCCTACTGATGGGAAACCGAGGAGGATGACTGTGGCATCTCCATGTTTTCTAATTGAAAATCCTGAGCCTTTTCTTTTTGATTTCATCGCTCGATCGACGAGTTCGGATCGAAGTTGAGCAATTTGAGCTTTAAGTGTTCCAAAATGTGCCTGAGTTGCTTTATTGTATTGCATTTTAGCCAGTTCTGCTTCTTTTTCTGCTATACGCTCTTCAATTTTCTCAGACATCAGAAAATCAGCACGAATTTACTAAATTAGCTTTATTGGATTGGAAACTTGAGCTAGGAGTGAAATCAATCCAATACTTACCTATCAAGTATTTTTTAGTTGGATTTAATGAAACTTTCACTAGACTTCAAGATGGTCGTAAAAGAATGAGAAGATAATTTATTGGGTCAGTTCCTTTTTACTTTGGATTTATAAGGCATGGAAAATGCATCTCCATTCTCTCTTTTTTTTTCAAAAACTACGAGGTTGAGGAAAGATGGAGGTGTCCTAAAAAAGGAAATTATCGCATCTCAGCCCATAGGAATTTCTTATTCACTTTAGGAGAAAAATCATCTTCTTTATCAGAATGCTTATCCTTTCGGCGTCCGTGTGACCTTGTAGGAGTTCTCCTGTCTTGTGATTTCTGCCTTTTTTCACTAATATCATTTTCTTGGTTTATTTTGTCGAATTTGACTTCACTGGATTTAATTTCACCACTACGACCAGAAGATAATTGAGCGTGATTTTGAAATACGTTTACGTACCCATTCGTCAATTCAAAGTTCTGACCAATCTTAAGTACATCAATTTCTTCATTCCATACAGTCAATTGAATTGTACCAGTATCATCAGCCACTTTGAAATTTGCAACATTATGGGTAACATTAGGCCCTTTTTGTATTTTCTTTTTAGAAATTTGTTCAATTACCTGGAACTTCACGTGGATATCTTTATTATACGGTTTTAAGTCTTTAATAGAAATTATTGAGCTAGAGTTCATAATTAACACACATTTTTTTTGAAATAGAATCAGATTTATGGAAAAAAAAGCGGAGTTTATCGATTTTGAAGCCAGATAGATTCTACTTTCAGTAAGAACAATCCTAGTCTAAGTTTATATACTTTATGGAAGGAAAATCAGTATTTTTTCACGATTTCAAAAATTGAGAGCGTCACTTCACTTATCAGGCAATCAATCTTAAAATCGTTGTTCTCCACAGTTTTGTGAAGTTTTCCTCTTAATGAATTATCACATAATTAATGTATTAAAGCAAAATTGAAATTGAATTTAATTTAAACAAATTATATGATTAAGGGGTAATATTCGACAATGTCGTAAAAGTGTCCAGTACTTCGTAACTATGAGAGAGGTTGAACTCAGTGAAATTAAGAAGGAGAAAGATTTAAATGTGGAGAGAAGCTATTAGTAGTTATCATGACCAAAATCAAACTACCTCGCTTTCCACCACGA
>JAEOTC010000092.1 GCA_016840035.1 Candidatus Hodarchaeota archaeon
AAGCGGAAATCAATGTTCGAAAAAATATTTTAGAAAAGGGTTTTTACTTATTTGAAGAGGCAAGAGGGTTATTTGATGATATGGAGCATCATCAGAAAGTTATCAACATTGAAAAGACTGTGTTTGCGGAACTTGGACTAGAAATCCTACAGAAGAATTTTACGAACCCTGAAAAACGGGAGGTAGCTGAAACACTAATCTCACGATCAAAAGCCGCTCATCTCCAAGCACAATCGCTGCATGAATTTTCTAAAATCTTAATTGAAGTAGGTAAAATTTATTTACACAATAACCAGATCGATACCGCTTTTAATACATTTGATGATGCTATTGATAATTCAAGGATTGTTGGAGATGAGACAGTACCAAATGATGTCATAGAATTCCTCTACTCTGAAGGAACCAACGCAATGGTTAAACTGATTCAATCCTCAAAGGCAAATTTTAAGGATCCGGATAAACTGCCCCCAATGCGTTTTTTCGCAAAGATAAGCGAGATCTGTAAGAGTACAGCACGTGATCAGAGAATAGAAAATGTCGCTATTTATATTCGGGAAGTAGGAAAACAGTTAATTGAACAGGGTTTAATTAAAGACGATTTTATTTATATTACTAAAGCTGTAGATCTGCTAATTTCTCATTCGAGATTTGCTGGGATTCACAAAATTACAGATGAGCTTGAAAACAAAATCGATGAATTTCTTGAGAAAAATATGGTAGTTGAGGCTGAAAAGCTAGAGGAATTCCTCGTTAAAGCATTCACAGACATTAATGAAAAGGAATCAGCAGGTCAAGTAAAACTCAAGTTTGCACAGTACTACAACCGGTTGGCAAACTTCGAGAAAGAGTTGGAATATTTACGAGAGATCAGCGATCTTTACCAACAAGCTGAACATTCTACCTTGCAAGCGTTCGCAAGAACTTTAGAGGAGTTATTTATACCTGTAAAAACCACTCTTTTTCAAAGTGATTTTCTCAATATTCTTGGTAATGTCTATTTACTATTGGAGGATGGAGATCGATATGATTCACTATTTTCTCAACAAACAAAATTTCTTCTTCAGAACGACCAAGTTGATGAAGCTCTTTCACTCTTCAGTCAAAATTTTACCTATCTCCGAAGGACAAAAAATGTATCCAGAGCAATGGACCGTTCAAATGAGATAATCGAGAGTTTAAGGGAAAAACAACAGTATACTTTTATGATTTCGATCATCCATAATCAAGTAAACTTCTTAATCCAGACGAATGCAGGTACTGAAGATGTTGTTCCTGCAGTTCAACGATTAGAAGCTTTAATTAATCGATTTCTTGCAAATGAGGACGAATTTACCTTTATCGACCCAGTGTATACTTTAATAACGAATATGTATGATTTTATTGGTATAAAGGAAGCACAAGGTGATTCTGCTTTTGAAATTAGTGTCAATTTCTTTGAAAAGGGGTTTACTGATCGAGGTTTCGAATATTTGGGGAAAGCATTCAATATTTTCTTACAGGAACAAATTATGGGAAAAATTGGATTAATCCTTGATTTCGTAGAGAATGGCAAAAACAAGCTACTCGAGGAGAAATCAAGTGATCCACTTGCTGGTCGTTATCTCGAATTTCTTATTTCTTGTCTCATTCAATTAAAACACGATGCTGATGCAGCAAATCTGATGTTAGAAAAAGCAGTTCAACTCATTCCTCTTGAAGAAACTCTAGCATTTAAACAATTTAGAGCTGCTAGGTCTATCATGTCTCAGATTGGTACAATGGACGAAGTGACTGAATTTGATAAGACTTTTGGATCAGCACTCTTAAGCCATGGAAAAACGGACCAAGGTATTGAATTCTTGGCTGATACAAAGCAGCAGACCTCAATTGACTCACTCTCGATTGCAGACGCATATCTATCAAACGCGCAATCTCATTTTTCCAACAAAGATTATGATACATATTTTACACTTGTAGATCAGGCCCTAAATATCTATTCTGAGTTAGAAATGTTGCAGGAGGCTTCTTCTATAGCATTAGCAGAAGCACGTAAACTGTGGAGTGTAGATAACATTGCCTACACTATGATTTTCTTAGAACGTGCTTGGGAACCACTTTCAAGAGTCATTGTTACAGAAGTTACCCTCTCAATCCAACCCATTACTCAAGTCCTAACTGGTTTCATTGACGAGTTATTTTCTCAGCGTCGTTTTGATGAAGCTTTGGGCTTTATTGAACTTCTTGAACGGATTTATAAACATTTTAATCAATTGGATAAAATCCTTGAAATAGAGCGGAAGAAAATCGAAGCTTTTATTGGTCGAGGGAATTATGATGGTGCAATCGCTAAAGTATATGATGTCGTTAATCTTGGGATTGACGATTTTAAAATTAATGAAGTAGCGATTTTAATCCATGACTTTCTACCCTATTTTTTCCAATATGCCCCTGGAAAGACTAAGGACATTCTTAAGCTCTATTTCAAACTTCTAATGGGATCTACTAGTCCAAATTCGTCATTAGTTGATGAAACGGCCGAAAAATATGCTAATTTAGTGTTTAGCACACTGGATCGAAATGAAACAGATCTTTTCAATTCACAACTGACTCTACTCATTGATTCATTGGTAGAAATGAAGGAAGCAGGTAATCAAGCGATCACCCTTACAATGGATGTGATCAACAAATTTATTGATCGATCATTGTTCAAAAGAATTGCTCAATTACTAACCCAACATCAAGAGAGTTATAATTCCCTTTTACCTGAATTTAAATTGAAGCTTATAAAAGAATTAAATCCTGTTCTCACCTCGAAGAATTTTCCCGAAGATCAGGTACTATCTCTTATCCCCTGGTTAGGTGCATTTGCCAAACCGTTAAATGATGAAGAAAAGGATACAGCTGCGATTATTTTATTTAACCTTGGAAACTTTTATCGAAAGAAGAAGGAAATCAAGATGGCAGCACACGAAGAAGCATTAAAAGTGTCTCAGGGGATTTCTAGCACGGTAACTACATTTAATTTACTAGAGGCCCAATTTAGAACTGAATTCAGTGCGGGAGAATATATCAGATCCTTGGAAATTCTAGATGATATTATTGATAAACTCACTGATCAAACTGTGTCAAAAGAAATTGCCGTTAACTTCATTGATCTTTTAAATGAACTTCTTCCCGATTTAGGTCGACGAAAGAAGAAAAAATGGTTGGATCTTTTTACAGAAAAATACCAGATTATCAGTACAAAATTTCTTGGGGAGAAAATTGTGATGTCTGCGGCGGATGAACAGTATTCAGAACAGCTTTTGGATGAAATGATGGATTTTACAAGTAAAAAAGAAAAGAAATAAAAGAATCTGAATCATATGAGTAAATTAAATGCGTAATGCATAAAAAGATGTAATGATACAAAATAGTTGTAGGTTGGAACTATGTCTGTTCAAGATTACAATCCCTGGATGGGTCAAGAGCTAAAAAAACTGATTGATCTCGTAGTAAATAAAGCTTTTAAAACAAATCCTGAAGCCATTAATTCCCAAATAGCAGAAATACGTCGTGGACTAGAATATGGACTCAATAATCCTGGTGCAATTGACGATTTAGTAATGAAAGTAGCCCGAAATTTTGTTGATTCCTTCCAAGTGTACATGAGACAGGCAAAAAGACCAAATACAGGTATTCCTCCAGGTGGTCAGGCAACCGTTCTTACAGGAGGGACTTTTGAAGAAACTCCAGAAGCAGAACCCGATCAATTCAGTGTAGACGAATTGAAGGGAGCTCTCGCATCCCGTAAAAAGCAGAAGGTTGAGAAGAAAATGAAAGGGTCTATGGATCTCCTCAAAGACTATGAATGATTGGATATCTTCGTTACTATCTCATCAAGTCTGCTGTTAAGTTCATCGATTGAACCATTATTTTCTAAATGATAATCTACCGCTAGCTCCATGACTTGGTTTTCTGTCAAATGCTGAGACCATTTTTGCCAATCCGCATCGGAAATCTTTTCGGTGCCTCGTTTTTCAATTCTACGTCTACGGATATCAGAATCGGTACCAATCCGTATAAATATGAACCCCAGTGGACGTAAGAATTCAATTTCATTTTGTCTTCGGATATCATCAATTACGATTGCAGAATCACTTGATTGAACTTTGTTGAAAATATAACGGACCCAGACGTCATCATCAAATTCTCTCATAAATTTCCCAATTCCCTGAAGGAAGTCTCTTGTTGGTTCAATTTCTAACTCCTTTGCAATATCGCGCATTTTTCCAGATAATCGTAACTTCTTACAATGATATTTTTCACATAAAAAATCTGCAGCTAGACTCTTTCCTGAACCCATATTCCCTGTAATTCCAATTAATAACCGCATGATAGTCTACTCAACATTTTATGCAAGATTTCTCTAGATTAAAAAAATCAATGTTGATCCTGTTAAGGAAAGAAACATTTACTTTTCTAACAGGATCTTTAGAAGTTCTAGTCTTATCAATTATTGATCATTTTCCTCGTCTAAATAATCTTCACTTGACTCCTGAGGTGCAACTGGTGTAATCTCTTCAGTTTCAGAAGACACGATCTCTTCTATTGGAGTCTCTGAATCATCAACTATTGACTCTTTTGGTGTATCAACACTTGAGGGAAGATCATAATCCTCTGTTGGGGTTTCTGAATCATCAACTATTGACTCTTCTGGTGTATCGACACTTGAGGGAAGATCATCATCCTCTGTTGGAGTAAATGTGGTTGTTGATGTCTCTCTCGTTTTAATTGCTTTATAGATAATATACATTATTCCAAAGAAAAATCCTGCATAAAACGCGATGGATTCCACATTTTCAAACGTACCTACAGCGGAGGATAAGATTGTCGTTAATCCAGTAATTGTTCGAAGGGGAGCGTCTGGTATTGCTAATTCATAGATATCTCCAAGAATATTAGTGATAATCAGGACAAATGAGGTTGATATAAGTAGAAAGAACATTTCCCCTCTATCCTTGAATCGTGGGGTTACTAGAGTAACAGAGAGAAACTTGAAGGCACCAGAAAATATGAAAATGATAGGAAGGATTAAAAATGGTAAAAATTCTAATGTAGGCCAAATATCAGCTAAAAATCCTGAAATAGGCAATACTACTTCGTTATAAAAGAGATAGAAGAAGTTTGGAACCGTTAAATCAATATCGAAATGCAATTGATTTTTTAACATTTCAACGATCTCTCCAAAACTATCCCATAAGAGGGATACCCACACACCGAACATAACAAGATATTTAGAAAATACCATTACTCTGGGGGGAGACCTGGCGAGTACCTGTCCACTTCGAGCTACTTCAATTCCTCTCGACAAAGCTGTAAATATTGCAATGAATGCAAATCCTTCAGCAAAACCTACCACCAATGTGGCAGCGATTGTAATTATGATGAAATCTAGTTGAACAAGATCCTCAAAATCCACAATTCGCGTAATAAATGAATCTAGATAGGTGTTAATAATTTCAGCGATATCTATCGCTTCACCAGTAAGTAGTTGAATTGTATCCCATCCTGCCCATAGTAATGTTGGGAGGATCCACAAAGTAGCAATGAGGGGAATAATTACAAGTAAATTTACACTAGTAATAAAGGCAGTTATTTTTACTCCTCTCCACACAATTAAGAAGATTGTTTTTAATACTTGATAGATCCACCAAACCACTGCAAGAAGATACACAATCAGAACTATTTGCCCAATTGATGTGCTTTGAAGTTGTGCAACAAAAAATGATAGAAAAGGGATAATAATCCATGCGAACAACTTATAAATTGTTCTAACTCCTTCTTTTTCTTTCTCTTCTATTTCTTCCTCCTTTTTGAATTTTCCAACAACTCTACGCCGTGCAAATGTTGTTAAAATGATAAGAAAGACAATAATAGAGAAGGCAATAATTAGGAGAAAAAAGGTACCAAAATATAGATTACGCGCTGTTTCATAGAATTTCCTACCCTCAACATCAGAAAGTCCCTCAATCTCGAGATCGAAATAATCCAGAATTCCACGCATAAATATTACTGGTAAAAGTTGCAAATATGTTTCTTGTAGGAATACATCTAGGAGAAGATAGATTGCGGAACAAAATGACAAAGCAAGCACAGCGAACAACCAAAAACGGGTGTTATAAACCATTTTTCCTGAATCATCTCTTAGCCCAAACTCATTAGCCATGTCAAAAAGGACAATTTTCGAAAACCCGAATAAAACAAGGAAAAAACACAAAGATGATAAAATAATGGCAATGACATATTCTGTATTACCATAAGTAACTGTAGACAGATCCTCAATACTAGCAGAAATAACCATGACAATTATCAGCAAGATTGTAATGACTAAGATCCCGATAATCTTAATCATCTGCTTAGCGAGATACTCTCTCCATGGAATTCTAGTGACTTTCTCTTTAATTGACAATATTCCTCAATCCTTAACAATAATGATAAGAACTCTCGTAAGATTTTATTAGATTAACCTTTTATGTCTTGCTTCCAATTACAAGTTAAACATTGTTGTATCGAGAAACAGTGGAGTCGGGTATTTCATGGATTATACGGAGAAAGCTAAATACCACATGAAAGTGATAGTATGTGGTACAGGGGCAGTCGGAAAAACTAGTCTTGTTCGCAGATTTGTTGAAAATAAATTCGATTTTAACTATTTACTCACCATCGGAATGGAACCCTCAAATCGTAAATTACAGGTGAATGGTTTTTTAGTAAATTTAATTATTTTTGATGTTGCAGGACAGGAACGTTTTCAAACTTTGAGAGAAGTTTTCTTCCGGAAAGCGAATGGAGCATTACTTGTATTCGATTTAACTCGGCCTGATTCTCTTGAAGAGTTATACGAATGGAAGGCCCAAATTGATGAACGGTTAGGAAAGAATAAGATCCCTCTTGTTTTGATTGGAAATAAAGCTGATCTCGAGGATATGATCCAAATCGATTATCAAGTCTTAGAAGACACTGTTATTCCTGATTTTCAGCCTGTGAAATATTTAGAAACCTCAGCCTATCAGAATCATAATGTACATGAGGCATTTTCAATAATTTCTAATGAGGTACTGAAACGGCAAGGGATTATAAAATAACTGTAGTTTAAGAGGAAAAAAGAAAACCAAGGTCCACTAAATTGGTTTCCATCCAATCTTATTAGATCCTTCATCTCTTAAAACTCTTATATTTTGAATAGGATCCTGTACAAATGCTTTGGATAGTTTATTGAGATCATCTGGATAATAGGGAGGATTCCATTTAATTCCAATCTCTGATTGATAAATTTCTAAGGGGACACCAATATCAATTACATAGAAGTCTCCTAGATATTTTTGATCCAGAAGAAGTAAACCAGTTTTTACAAAAGCTATTGTCATTGTCGCTAAGGGGTGAAATTTACTAAAATTTTCACCTGTTGTGATATCTATTCCTGAAGGACAATCCAATGAGATAACAGGATCATTACTTTGAAAGAATGAAAATACCTGTTCAGTTAGCTGGTCTTCCCGATACTCAAAGTTATATCCCAGATAACAATCTAAGATAATCGTGTTTTCACTACTTTTTGCAGGAATGCCTTCTTTTATTTCCACACCCACCATTTTAGCTCTTATCAATTGATCCTTAAGTGTTTTATTTGCAATTTCCTCCCCTTTAGGAAGAAAGATAGAGGTTTTACAGCCCCACGCAGCCAATCTCCTTGCTGCCACCATACCTCCCCCACCATTGCCTCCCGAACCACACACAATCAAATACGAAGTATTCAGATTTCCCATAAGAAAAGCCAAACGTGCAAGATTAGCTCCTGCATTTTCCATCATTATTGACAAAGAAATACCTCGTTGTTCCATCAACCGATCTACTTGAATCATTTGTTCACGGGTTATTCCTGGCAGAACCAACTAGATCACCACGTTTCTAGACATCGTAAAAGGGAAGGGAACAACAATCTCCAGTAAACTGAATTATTCCACCCCAAAGCTCTCGTACACCAACCGTTTACCTCCTTTAGCAAAAGTATCGGTATTAATATACGACATGGATGCAAGAGATTCTGCAAATTCACGTATGAATCCTGTTGTGAAGCGTTTTAATGCCCCTCGTAGGAAAAATGTTGTTTGGGGTGTAAGAATCAAGGAAAGAACCTGATTTTTCCGTTCAAGAACTAATTGATTTCCCTCAAGGTTCACCTCCGAGATGTCAGCTGTTGACTTAGTAGCCTCTTGCATAAGTGAGGTAATTGCTACAATACCACCTGCAAACAATGCTTCATCAAGAGACTCATCATCGGCTTTAAAGTCATATGAAAAGAGAGGAACACCAGTTTCATGAATTACTAAGATACGATCGGCTTGATGACGATTAAAGACTGCAAAATTATCACGACTCCCAAAAGAAATGAAATATAGAATAAAACCAATTGCTACATCTGCACGCAAGAGAATTGTAAACACCATGGAATTTAATGATATAGCAATAGGTTTGAACATAAAGGGAACCATATATGCAATAATAATTCCTATGATCATATACTTCAACTGCTTCTTCTGAATTGCCCATGCATCATTGTAACCCTTCCATAAGCTTAAAATTATGAGTAAACTACCCATCCCAGGTAAGAAAAAGGTTAGAAAATCTGTTAATGGATCAAATGATACGATAAACATATCTAACATAGGATGGTAGGTTGTTACGAATTCTCCCAACAGAATCGCTACCATTGTCCCACCTAAAAACAATGTATGTACCATTTGTTTCCAAGTAAAGATGGTATCATATTCAAACGCCTCAAAGAAGTATAATAGGAAACAAACAGACAACATAGAACTTATTATAGACAATTTAGATATTAGAACTAAGAATGATTTATCAGAAATAAACATTGCGATTAAACCTGAGCCATCCGCAAATAGTAAGGCAATCAATGCCATTAAAAATAGAGTTAATGTTTTGGCATTATATTTTATCCACCGTTTGGACAGACTAAGGACGATTATAATTTCAGCCGACACACATAAAACAGCAATCGTCAATGTTATTATTAAATCAGGTGTAAGGATCATTTGGAATCCTCGCTAATCTCTAGATTTCTCCCTTTATATTTCTCTCTTGAATTTAGATAAGAAAATTTGTCTTACTATCCGTTTTTAGTAAATTTATCAATCGAATCAAAAGAAATTTTGAACTAATATTTGAAAACACCATAGGAATGAGCATTTACTAGACTCTTCAACCCAGATCCTTGTCAAAATGAAATTCCTTTAAATTTTGGCTATTAATTAAGTTCGGAGGAATAGAAATCAGTTGATTATTCCTGATATCAAGATACCATAGTTTTTTCAAGGATTGAACACTTTCAGGAAGAAATGAAATCTGATTATTTTGCAAATAGAGGATTTCAAGATCCTTCATATTCCCAATAGATTCCAATACAGTAAAAAGGGAATTATTGTTCAAATTCAAGCGAATAAGATTGGGTAATCCAGATTCCCACTGAGGAAACCTCTCTAGTTGGTTGTAACTCATATCTAATTTTTCAAGCTTCTCTAAAGCTCTAAATTGGGTTGGTAAAGAATGTATTTGATTTTCTCTCAAATCTAAGACTTCAAGGTTCTTTAGGTATCCAATATTTGGGGGGAGTGATTTGATTTTATTAAATCGTAGAAACAACCGCTTTAAATAATAAAGACTGCAAATTTCAGGCGGTAAAGAGGTTAAATCTTCATCGGATAAATTTAAGCTAATAATATGTCCCCCTTCAACCTCAACACAAGTTTCAAAGAATTTATTACGGTTTTCGTTATCCATTTTCGAAACTAACCGTATTAATATGCTTAACTCCTTTTCATCTAGAGTGGGAAATTTTTTGGTAATATAGTCAGAATTAGAGAATGGATCATTAACAACGTGAGTTTTCCTTGATCCTCTCGTAATAGGTTTTCCTCTCAGAAATAACAAGGGTAAAGCTATTAATAAATTGAGTATTCTTATCAATGTTAACTGAATTATGGGTTTTCTCCATAGAATGATTCCAAGACCCAAACAGAATACTATGAATAAGTAGAGAATATACACATCATTTGCAAAGAGTGTTTGTTCAATCAATTACATTATCCATCCTTTTATTTACTTCAATCCTCATAAGTAAATTCCTTTAAGTTTGGGAGAGAAGTAATTGATTTTGATAAGGAAATTATCTGATTACCCCTAATATCTAAGTATTGGAGCTTTGTTAAATTCTCTATACTCTCAGGAAGAAATGATAAATTGTTTTGACTCAAATCAAGAACGATGAGATTCTTTAATAAACCAATTGAATTTAAAATTGTTGTCAATCGATTTTTACTTAGATCTAGATTCGTAAGAGAGGGCATTTCTTGTGTCCATGAAGGAAAAGATTCTAACTTATTGGCACTCAGATCTAGATTTTTTAAGTTGGAGAGGGTTCCAAGTGACTGATTGATAGATTCCAATTGATTTTCACCAAGGTCAAGTCGTTCAAGATCCTTTAAATACTGGATTTTTGATGGGAGAGTTGTAATTCTATTTGACCGTAGATTAAGTACTTTTAAAAAGCGAAAATCGGACAAATCACTAGGAAAAGACGTTAATTTCTTTTCAGAAAGATCTAGAATAACAATTCTTCCCTGCTCAGTTTCTACACACTCTTTACAGAAAGATTCATATTCTTTCATATTTAATTGAGTAACAAGTCGGGCTAACATTTCTCCCTCTTCAGTGGTTAACGAGGGAATAATTTTTCTAATGGTTTTAGATTTAATAACACCTTTACCTTCAATCGTTTTGTAACGGAATCCTTCTTGATATAATTCATCTTTTGAGAGAAATTTCGACTCGAATGCTAAAAACATAACTACTTTATATGCTGGATATGTTATAATTATTAGAAGTGACAAGAGAATATAAATAATAATGACAAATGGACCATCTTTTTTTAAATCATCTTTGAACTCCTGCGTTGTGAAAATTGGCGCCCAAAAAGATGTGAATATTTCTTTATGGAAATAAGGTTTAAACATACAAAAAAAGTACAACACCCATCCTATTGTTCCAACTATTAGTCCAATGATGATAATTACTGGAGTTCCTTCAAGAAATAGTTGGAGAATTCCCCCCCCAGCGATCATTCCAAAAAATAAAAAGACTAAGAGTATTAGATAGACTATGAATATAATATAGGATATTAATCCAAGAAATTCAAGAGAAGTATACTTAGTATAATTCACCTTTTGATTCCTAACAATCATAACTTCGGATACTGACATTAAGACTCCTCCATACTATTTTTTCATTACAAATGTATTGTTAACTTCCTGTACTACCGACGATCCAATTTCTGTGGCCACAATAGGGACAATCAGGAATATCTTTCTGTTCAACCTGTCTTAATTCCTCAAACTCAATTTCATGAACTCCTCTTAAACAACGAGAACAGAATTTTGATTCATGAATTCTAATCTTGGTACCAGAGAGCATAGAATAAGCACTAATCACTCCTCTAAGCATGGAGCTTTGGGACTTGTGAAGGACTTGTGATGCTTTTTCTGTTTGAGTAACCAGCACTCCAAGCGAAAAGAAAAAGCCCATGATTATTAGAAGCTCAATATTGATGAAATTATTGGACTGATCGATTTCCATTAAGTAGATGTATCCAAAAGCTGCAAATAATCCTAAAAAGTGTAAATTTTTCCATAAGGTTTTACTTAATCTTTCAATTGACCCAAGAAGGCCGAAAACGGTTGTATGAAAAAATTTTCCTAAGCTTTTACGAGCAATTCTGAGAAAATCACGGAATCGGGACCTGAAGTTACGAATTCCACTACCAATCGACCTAAAGAATCCTATAACTAAATTTTTCCCAAATCCGAGTAATGTCTTTAAAGCTTCACGGTACTGGTAATTTCTAGCATACTCAATGAACATAATACCAAGATCTATGAGTTTTGTATCATAATCTGTCCATCTTAAGGATACACCGATGATCACGAGAACTATTCCGACTCCATCAATCAGAACTGTTGTGAATAAATCAATTTGCTCAAGAAATACATAAACTAGCAATGGCCCGAAGATTAGAACTACTCCTATGTAAGAGATTATTGCACCCAGAGCACTCCAATCTGAGTATTGTCTCCATCGTAAAACATCCAAGATGAACCCAAATAAGAGAAATAAAAATGCTAAGACAATTAACCCGATAGCAGCTCTTTCTGCTGCAATTTTAAGTACAATAGAAACAAGTACTAAAATGAAGAAACCTAGACCAATTAACGTCAGTCGGGAAAATGATATAATATCCGACCATTCTAGATGCATCTCTCTAATAGATCTTCGTGATGTCTTTTCAAATTGTAACTCTGCTGGTTCTTGTATTTGGGGTTTAGGAACAGAAAGACTATAAGTTTTCGCAATTAATGGTGTTTTCTCTTGGATTACTCCACTGGGTTTAGATTTAGATTCAATTGGATGGGATGGAACTGAGGAACCACAATTGTTACAAAATTTCATTGAACTTGAGGCAAGTTTGTTACCACAATTATTACAATGCGATTCTGCAATACCTTTGCTCTCAATTCTTCCGATTTCCTTTTCTTCAAATGGTGGTTGCATCCCCCTCGATTCTGCGATTTTATCATGTAATGTTATCGTTTGTTCCGGCTTTTCCTGTTCTTCAACTTTTGCTTTCGACGTTATTTCAGAAGAATACTCTAAATCTCTGTCGCCTATCTCTTCCCCTGTTTTCTTCTCTAAGAAATTTTTGTATCTCTCCAAAATTGCAGCAAATACTGCGTCTGTGATTTCAGATTTCTCATATTGATCTTTTTGTCGAATAAACCAAGTTTGCCACTCATTCACTTCTTTATCTGTCTTAGCTAGCTCGGATCCGATATTTATGAGAGCTTCTTGTAATTTTTGGCTCTTTTTCATTATTTACCACCTTTCTGAATTCTATCTCCTTCCTCAGTTGATGAATCACCGAATCTTTTCTGTAGGTTTGATATTTTTAATGAATCGCGGGAGAAGTATGTAATGAAAGGAATAACTACTCCTACAATTATAAAAATGAGGCCTAAAAGTAAAAGGACAATTACTGGATCATTAGCGAAAATACCAATTAGATTCTCAACCTCTCGGACAGGAATCCCTTGAAGAATTGATGCAAATAACCATAAAATGTCCCCTATCAGCGGAATTGGGTAGATAACAGTCTTTGTCCATGCCCCCTTATCATCAAGAAGGCCTGAAACCACTAGAATGACTCCATACCCAAAAGCTGTAACTCCTAGGGTTACAATAGCAATGTAAATTATTGAATCAAGAATTGCTCCAAATAAATTTAATAATTGCTCTGCAATTCGAGAACTAAATGATATTATCGCCCCAATGGCTTTAAGAATTGCTTGAATGGTCAAATCTACCATCTTTCGAATTTCTTCACTCCAAGCTGCTATAAGGAAGATACTTCCAAATATGAGACAGGGAAGATAGATCCAAATTTCACCATTACTTAGGAGTACAGCTAGACCGATCAGTTCTAGAATAACACCGGTGATCGTTACGGCCATTTTACGGATGGTATATCGTAAACTCCAAATATAATGGAAATAATTTATTATTCCCTCTTTTATAGCTCCCACAACTTCCCTGATGAAATTCCCAAATGAAATGAATGTGCTTCCAATTGCTTTAACTGTTTGGTTGATAAAACTATGCACTTGGGGGTACCATACCAAGTAGAGAAGTAAAAATCCAAGAATTAAGAAGAAATTCAGACCTAGGATGACTATTGGGTTAACAGAATAAACAGAGGTTACTATAAGTATAATTCCAGTGACGGTCATAACTGCTCTAAATATAGCTTCTCGAATTTTCCAAACATAGACGAAGAAATCGTAAATTGCTCGCTTAATGGCACTCCCAGTATCCCAAAGAAATCTAAGAAATGAAATAAAGGCATCTCTTATTGCCAAGATGGTCTGGATTATTAACTGATTGATTTCTTTTCTCCAAGCTGCATAAATCAATCCTATTCCTAATAGGGAAAGCAAAACCTGTCCAGCTAGTCCAAGAGTGGGAGTGAATATTCCATAAAAGATTGAAATCGGTCCTGCAATAGACATCCCCGCGCGTAGGATGGATAATCGATACAACCACAAATACTTTCCAAAAGCAATCACACTGGCTTTGATCGAATTTCCGATATCAATAAAGAAGCGAACGAATGCTTTCAATCCATCTATAATGGTGGAAACAAGTTTTACAACGAAATCATTGATCGGAGTTCTCCAGGGAATGTAAAAGATAACTATTCCAGCGCCAAAGAAACCTCCACGGAGAATTATATCTAAGGAGGGATAAAATAATCCAAAAAATATGAAAACAGGCCCTGCAATTGTCATTCCAGCCCGTAAAATCGCGATTCGGATTAACCAGAGATAATGTCCAAAAGCGATAACATTGTCTTTGATTGCTTTTCCGAGATCCTGTAGGTAACGAAGGAACGATTTCAGCTCCTTGTTAATAGAGGAAGCAAGGCTCACAAAGAAAGCATTAATTGGGATTCTCCAGGCAAGATAAAAGATGATAATTCCGCACCCGAATACAAGAGGTTGAATCCAAGGTCCTAATGAAGGAGAAATTACCGCAAATGTTGAGGCTAGAATTCCTACAACTGTCATAATTCCCCTGACTATATTTTCACGAATTGACCAGATATAGCTAAGGGTATCAACAAAAGCTTGTTTTATCGCTCTTCCTGTATTCCATATAAAATGTCCAAATTGAATAAAACTATTATTGATCAGAGATATCCAAGCAAGGTAAATCAATCCAATTCCAAAAATGATTAGGAAATAGCGAAATTCTAGCTCTAGAAAACTTGAAATTGATGATAATGAAAAAATAATAAGACTCCAACCTGAAAGTGTTAGAATCCCTCTAGCAATCGCAATACGAATGCTCCACAAATATCTAACCATAGAAATAAATGATTGAATTGTACTATTCACAAAATTATTTATTTCCTTGAAGAATACACGATAGACAACTAATAATCCTACCCCTGCATGAAGTGTCCGAAAAGCCACATTCATATCATTTAATGAATGTAATGCTGTTTCAGGATAGAAAATGCCAAGTAGAACTAGTACAACACCTAATAGAAATCCCAGTAAGAAAATTCGACGCAGTAATTGGTCACTAAATCTCTGATAATCAGTGGGGACTCTGAAAAGATACAGATCCAAGTAAAGAATTGTAAGAGAAAGAGTTCCAAAAAGAATTGAAACAAATAAGACTTCTAGACTATAATCATGACCTTGTATCAGGAGGGAGTCGAGAGCAGAAAGCATCATATAGAGTAGTAAAAACTCGCAGAAGATTAATTCAAAGGTTCTAATAATATGGGCTTTATTATCCCAGAGTAATGTTGAAATTTCTTTGTACCAAGTAACCAAAAGTAGAGCGGAACCAATTCCCACAGCCCAGAATCCGTTTATACCACGAGGCCAGTAAAATATTACCAACACACCAAGATTTACGAAAAAAAACCCTAATCCTGTTACAGAATATTTGATTATTTTCCAAAAATTAAATCTCACAATATATATCAGTATTTGATCTAGTTGCGTTACCTCTAAGAAAAAGCCCAATGTAGTTAAAAGAAGACCGATTAATAACAGAGAGTTTAGAATGGAAGAGAAATTTATTATTATAGGAAAGACTTCCTCTAATACTAGATCACAACTACAGGGTACTGCAGTGAGGAATAACCCTGAGAATCCAATCAAACCTCCAATATTAGTCAGTTTGTTTCTTTTAACATTTATATAACGTAATTGTAAGAATCCTATAACTAAACCTAATAAAAATATTCCTAAAAGGATTAAAATGACTCCAAGTGTTAGCTCATCATATATCTCTAGTAAAGTGTTCTCGAGTATTTTTAAAACAAAAAGCAAAAGGATACCGATGGAAGCTACTCGAACCAATATCCTAATTTGCGATTCCCAATCTCTCACGTCAGGTGGAGAAAATTCATCAACGGAGCTAGATTTAGATTTAATCATCTTGTGATTCGACTCCCTTAATCAATTTTTGTCTATTTACAAAATCGCTGAACTTCTTAGCAAGATAGAATTCAGGAATAATGCCAATAATGGAAAATATGATTAAAATTGAAACATCCTCAACATTATATTCATCAATTCCATGAGAATTATTCGTTTCACTACTCACATAAGGTGTATTACTCAAAATAATTACACAGATGCCAATAATAATTATAAGACGTTTTTTCAGACCTAAATGAGCTCCATTGTATTGCTTCATGAAATTTCACCGAATAAATGTAATCCGCAAATTAAGGCATATAAGGCCTAATTAAGTTTTCTTAGAACGATTACTTTGTGTGACAAACAATGAGAAATTCACATCTCAATAATTATAAGAGGAAAGGTTAGTTCGAGAACGTGAAATAATTTGTAGTATTTCATTAATTTGGGAATAATCAATCTGGAAATTGGATCTCTATGAACGATTCTGTCAATATACATCTATATGGACCAGTGAAATTTCAATTTAGCCCTAAAGCAAAATTATCAGAAGAAACGATCATAGAAATACCTTTTGTGTTCAATGAAACGGTTGAACATCTATTACAACGATTAAATTTATCAGATTCGGATTATGGGGAGTGCTTCATTAACCATTCCATTGTAAAAAATGTTTCTGATCTTATTCCTAGAAATGCTAGAGTAGCAATATTTTCCCATGGAATGCTCTTAATTGATGGTGGTCTTTACATCAAAAAATGGAAGCATTAATCAAAGGACGCGAAAAATAGAGGATTGAATTATCATGATTGATGTCCATATCTATGGATTAATAAAAAAGAAGTTCGATCCAAATGCCTCCCTTGGGGACAATATGATTATTAAGTTAAACCATCATGATGGTTTACTCCTTCAAGACGTGTTCAAGGAACTTGATCTCTCCCAGGAGGATTGTGGTGATTGTTTCGTTAATGGGAAGGTAATTAAGCGAGATGAAAACCCCGAAATCAAGGATAATTCTCGCGTAGCCATTTTTTCAGAAGGAATGTATCTTCTGTGTGGGGGGCAGCACTTGAAAGGACATGGATTCATTACTCGTTCTGCTCCTAAAGATTACGACTACTTTCACTTGTCATCAGGTGAGTAATTGACCAATATTAAAGTAAAACTATTTGCTACTTTAAGAGATCGGGGACCAGAGGGAATAGCTATTGGTGAGTCATTTTCTTTGACATTAGAACCAGAAACAAATTTTCATCAGTTATTGCAACAATTAAAAATTACTAGGGATGAAGCGAAGATCATTATGAGAAATCATATTACCATCAAATCCCTAGATGAACTCTTGCAGGAAAATGACGAAATTGCAATATTTCCTCCCATAGGAGGAGGTTGATTTAGACTTAATTCGAATATCACTATAATTCCATGTTTCATTTTATCGATACTCTCCTGAATATGATTTAATTTGTACAAGTTCCATATAGACTCCATATTGTAACTCTTTTTTCCTCCAAAGATCGAAAGGTTTAAACTCCTCGACAGTTCTAACCTCGAACAACTTCCAAAGAGCCTCTTGAGGTAGAATTGGAAAACACTCATTTCAAGGTAATTTTCTAAAAATATCAATCGGTGGTAATAATGCCTCAAATATTAAGAGTTAATATGTCGGATATGACGACAAAATTTGAAGAATTTCCTGAAAAATATAAAAAGCTCGGTGGCAGAGCATTAACCTCCACAATGGTTTTTGATGAAGTTCCCCCTACATGTGAACCCCTAGGTCCATTAAATAAAGTTATAATCGCTCCAGGGATAGTAACAGGTACGAATGCACCTAGTTCGGGTCGCTTAAGCGTAGGTGGAAAATCTCCATTAACTGGAGGAATAAAAGAAGCTAATGCAGGTGGATTAACTGCACAGAAAATAGCAAAGTTAGGCCTAAAAGCAGTAGTTCTAGAAGGGCAACCAAAATCGAAAGACAAGTGGTTTAATATTGTTATAAAGAAAGGTACAGCAGAAATTGTTGATGCGAATGACTTTGCTGGTATGGGACTCTATGAACTTATAGGAAAAGTCTGGGAGAAATATCCAAGTAAGCCAGGTATTATTGGTTGTGGTATTGCAGGACAAAAATTAATGCGTTCCGCAGGCGTTTTCGGTAATAACGTGGAAAATAACGATCCTGGAAGATATGCAGGTCGTGGTGGTCTTGGTGCAGTAATTGGTTCCAAAAGAATCATTGCAATCATAACAGATGATACGGATGGTGAGCGTCCAGCTGCAGTAAATAAAGAATTGTACGATGAAGGGCGAAAGAAGCTCGTTGCAGCTCTCAATGAACATGCTGTTACTGGAGTGCTAGAAAAGGATGGGAAACCCTACGGAGGTCTCAAAAATTACGGCACCAATGTCCTTCAAAATATTATTAATGAAGCAGGAGCTTTACCAGCCAGAAACTGGCGTGAAGGTCGTTTTGACGGTGCAGCCAAGATATCTGGAGAAGCTACCCATGAGCTTGTAGATAAAGTGAAAGCTAAGTTCCCTGATAGTCCCGCTCAGTATGCACATGCATGTCATCCTGGTTGTATCATAAAATGCTCTAATGTTGTTCCCTACGAGGATACTGGAAAACTACAAGTCTCTCCTCTCGAATATGAAACTGCTTGGGCGCTTGGAACGAATTGTGGGATCGATAGTCACTTTCATGTGTCTGAACTCAATCGTGTTTGTAACGATCTAGGTCTAGATACTATAGAAGCTGGGAATACAATTGCCGTTGCTATGGAAGCAGGATTACTGAATTTTGGTGATGGACCAGCAGCTGTTAATTTTTTAAAGAAAGTCGGTTCTGATTCACCAATGGGGAATTTAATTGGTTTAGGGGCATTAGGATTGGGTCAGGCATTTGGGGTTACTCATGTTGCTCATTGTAAAGGTCAATCGCTCCCTGCTTATGATCCACGACCAATTAGAGGAATTGGAGTTACATACGCTACAGGACCACAAGGAGGAGACCACACTCAGGGTTACACTATCGCTCCTGAAATTCTTCAGGTCGGTGGAACTCCTGATAGAATGGATGTGAACAAAGCTGAATTATCCAGAGCTTTTCAAGCAACTACTGCATTCATTGACTCAACAGGCTACTGTTTATTTATTGCTTTTGCTATCCTCGATATAGCTTCTGGTTCCGAAGGTATGGTTCAATCTATTCAAGGGTTTTTAGGCGATACGTCTATTGATGCAGTTGCATATGGAATGGATGTTCTCAAGAAGGAAAGAGAATTCAATAAGAAAGCTGGGTTTACTAAAGTCGACGATCGACTTCCAGAATTCTTCCAAACTGAACCCCTTCCCCCCCACAACGTGGTATTCGAAGTTTCTGATGAAGAATTAGATAAAGTCTTTGAAAATTAATTTTCTTCAAAGATTTTCATCTTCCTTTTTTTTACGGGAGCGGTGATTAAGGCAACACCGATAGCGCATATTATCCCTCCGATTAGTGCTAAAAGAGAAAATTCTCCGAGAAATATCCAGGCAAATAGTAATGAAAAGAGAGGGATTAAGAATTGGATATTAGCTGCATAAATTGCCCCATAATTTTGGACAAGCTGCAGATACAAAGTAAATGCGATTGCTGCTGCTCCGACCCCAATGATCAATAACCCAGTAACACTTCCGATTGTATAACTACTTACTGGGGGTACTGTTTCAAAAATTAACGAAGCGAAGAGAAGAAAAACTGCTGCAAAGCTTAAGTTTAAGGAAGTCACTTCTAGACTTGAATCATCTGAAAATAGCTTTTTGATGGATAAAGAATACCCAGCCCAAGCTACTCCCGATAAAAATCCAAGAAAGTTTCCCAATAAAAAGTGATTGAAATTATCTATGAGGAGATCACTTGAAGCGAGAAACACCAAACAAATGCCAAATGTTGAGATCAGAAGCGCAAGAGTTTTTCGTGATGAATAAGCTTCATCAGAAAACAATATAGGAGCGACCAAATAAACTAACCCAGGATTGAAATTAAGCAGCACGGAACTTGAGGCACCTAATATATAGTGGATCGAAAAATTCTGTCCGATTATCATCAAAACTAACCAAAGTGCACAGAAAATATGGGCCTTAGTACGTTTTAATAAGAGAGTTACACTATTCGAGAGATTTCCACGAAAAAGTAAGATAATAAATAAAGTTAAAAAACCCAGGAGATATCGAAGAAAACCAAAGAAGAGACCAGGAAATAATTCTTCGTTACCAACCCAAATCTTCGATACTAAAGGCGGAGTTGACCATAACACGACAATAATCAGCGCGGATATGAAAAAACTTAAAGATAATTCTTTTCTTGAATCGTTTGCCAAAATTGTTCGCTCAATATCCTTATTTATGCTAGACTACTCATACTAAAGTAGCTAAATAAATAGATCTTAAGAACGAATGGACTGTTTGACCTCCGTCGATTTCTAGTTCCCTTGACATTGGTAGACAATATCGGATCATTAGAGAATTTTCTGTTATTGTGAGAAAAGAGGCAATAGAACTCTGATTTATAAGAAGATCACCACGAGAGTAGGTTAGGATAATAGTGTTTGGTTGGAATTCGGGGAGAAATTCTGAGATTTGATTAAACAAGGATTCATAAACAAGGAAACTAAAGTGTGGTTGTGAAAATATTCCTTGAATCTTAGATGCAATAACCTCATCAATATGTTCCCAACCATAAGATAATTGAGCTGACATCTCAGACGTCTCGAGGTTATTTACGATTACCTCGTTGGATGATGTACGTGAAGCGTGGATTTCAATGTATCTCAAAGGGTAAATCTTTTCATATTGGTCAATAGGTATATTCCTTCCAAATCCAAGTGAAACAATAAGGTCAAACCAAAAAGAATCATCCTGATTCGAAGCATGTGCAATTCTACAGTCATCAGTAGAAATTTCAGCTTCCAACCACTTGAAAAGATTCCTGATTTTTCTGGAAATTGCTGTTCCAGCGAGATAAGGAATACCCCTTCCGAATAATCCTTCGCAAAGAAAGAATATTCTAAAATTTTTATTCTGTATAGTAAAAAAACCAATTCCTTCATTATTAGGTATTTTAAAACCGTAAACTCCTGACATTATATAAACATTTGGAGGGGGTTCAATTTCAGCTAAAGCAGTAACAAGAGCAGTATAGAGTGAGCCTCCAAGGATCGGTTCGAGGTCTGATCCAACACGTAAATGACAATGGCCAATGATAGATTTACAGTACAAATGCTGAATCCAAATTTGAGATACTACTACCATGTAATGTTCCTACTGTTTTTTTACTGATGAGAAATGAGATTAATGGGATACTTTCCGATATGATTAACTCTGAAGAATAGAATAGATAGAATAGGATGAAAAAACCTATTCATGTATTCGTTATTTTTATCTTGGTTAAATCGGGTTAAAATAAATTATCTAGTTAAATTAACCGAAAATTAATTTTATACCCAGTAAGATTTAACCCATTTTTCCCTCTTCCTTTTCTTTTTATTGCTACCAACGGTTTCAGAAGCAATGTTTTAAAAAAAATCACTCCATTATCAAAAAGTATAAATAATACTATTCTCAAAAAGGATAACAAATTATAAATTTATTCAGATTGAAAATCCTGGTCTGGATAGAATCATATCGGCTAATGAAATTTTGAAGAACTTATAGGAGGAAAAATTCTCTTGGAAAAGGAAAAAATAACAATTCTTGAATATTTGGCCACCTATCAAATTGCCTCTCCGCAACAACTCAACCATTACTTAGTGGTTACTCGTAAAACAATGAAAACAACATCGTCGATTTACAAATATATCCGTGAATTAACTGTTGAAAATTACATTGAAGAAGTTGCACCAAATCATAGACAATTCATGATTACGGATAAAGGTCGATTAGTATTAAGATGTCAAGGTAGGAAAAATATTGAGAGGCAAAGAGAATGTCCTATAGTGAACATCTTCATATACAATCACTCTTCCAATAATACAAAATTCCCTCCCTATTATAATTTTCATCCTTATCAACATCCATCTAGAGGTAGGTACTGGTGATAGATTTACTCGCTGCAAGGGGATCTATTGAAATCCTCATTTATCTAAAAAATCAAGAAAACCCTGTATCAATCCCAGGAATAAATAGCTATTTCCAGTCGAAGAAGTCGAAACTAAACTTAACCTCAGCCACAATTTATCGTAGAGTAAAAGAACTGCAATTAGCAGGTATTTTAGAGAAAACCACTAATAATGCAATTGAATTAACGAAGTATGGAAAGGAAAAACTATCTGACGTTCAGGAAAGGGAATATCGCCTTAAAAGGTCACGTCGAGAAATTCTCAATGTAATCCAAGAACAGGAGGGAATTAGTGTCAGAGAACTACAGCATTATGGATTTTCTCCAACAACGATCAAAAGATCGATTGACGATTTAGAAGAACTGGAATTAATCAAGCAGTACGTAGAGGAGGCGATGAAGCTTTCTCCTAAAAAGGTCGGTCGTCCAAAAAAACGTCATCAATTGACTAAAAAGGGGTTAAAAGTACTAAAAAAACAAGAAGAGCTAGAAGAAGAGTTAAAAAAATAAAGGAGTAAATAGAAATGAAAGAAACAAACACATTGCAAAAAAATATAAAAATTCGAGTATCTCCTTCAAGTGAGTACGCACTAGGGAGTGGAGATACTCATCTCTACACACAACTAGAACTAGAAGCATTAGAGGAAATTATTGAAACAAAAGATAGAGTTTCACTTAATTTAAGTGTTGTATTAGATCGATCTGGTTCAATGGGGGGATCTAAGATTGAAAAGGCAAAGAAGGCTGTGGAGTTTATTGTAGAAAATTTATCCAAGTCAGATATTTTTTCACTAGTAATCTATGATGATGTCATCGATACCATTATAGAGGCAAACTCAATTGCGGAAAAAGCTACAATTCTTGCAAAAGTAAGAAGCATAACAGCAAGAAACATGACAGACCTTCATGGTGGAATGATGGAAGGAGTAAAACAAGTTCGTCTAAACACGAACCTAGAGTACAGAAATGTTGTCTTACTTCTATCAGACGGGTTAGCAAACGTTGGAATCACCTCTAGAATCCAAGTAGGAGAAGCAGCAAAAGCAGTTCATGACAACGATGGGATTACAATTAGTACATTTGGAATTGGTGATGATTTTGATGAGGACATGCTTGTGAATATTGCCGACTCAGCTTCTGGTGAATTTTACTACATTAAATCGGCAGATGATATTCCAAAATTTATTGAAAAGGAATTCAAGGGTCTTTTAGCTACCATAGCGTCAAATATCAAGGTTAGAGTACATCCAGCTTCAGGAGTCAACATTGAGCGAATCTTAGGAGTGTCCCTTCAAGATCAAAAAACTCAACCACTAAAACTAGGAGATCTTAGGTCTGGGAATAATCGGTTAGTAATCCTAGACCTGATGCTGTCACCTGGAAAGTTGGATACTAAGCAGGAGATCGTGAGTTTTCAAGTTGAATGGATTCCTGTACAGTCAGGTACGGAAACCATGAGTCAGCAATTTCCTTGTTCTATAACTTATACAAACGATGAAAAATTACTAGAAACTGAAAATCAGAGCGTTTTAGATAACGTTGTGATATTAGAAACTGCCTTGGTACGAGAAAGAGCTATCCATTTGGCAGATCGAGGCGAATTTTCTGCTGCTCAAAAGTTAATTTTATCCCAACAATCGAAATTAAAACACCGATCTGACTTAGTTGGCGCATCCCCTGAGCTAAAATCAGTAATGTGGGAAAACAAGGCATTATTATCTAATACACTCGATAAAAAGTTGTACACAAGGTCTTCAAGAAAGTTCGCCTCAAATATGATGTATTCTCTTAGAAAACAACGAAAGAAATAGATGTATTTGGAGACTTTTCTCTCCATCTTTCCTTTTTTTTGTTTTATGTTACTTTTTGGAGAGGGATATAGATTCTAGTGATTTTTGAAGGACTATATTCTGTTCCTCCAATCTATCTAGTTTTGAGAAGACTTCTCTCCAAATTGGTGATATTTCCCTTGTTAATTGTTGTTCTGCACGATAAGTTCCTTTCCTAAAATCCAACCAACCTACAATCACTGCTACTGGAAAATATATAATTCCAAATATTATAAAGAACACGGAGAATGATTTTAGAAATTCAGGCACAAAGAACAGATTTTTGAATAATAGATTATAAAAAATTAAAGTAAAATTAATTAAGGAGAACATTAATGCGAACCAGTTCCCGTGACCTCGTAGAAAGTATTGTCTTAACCGTGCACCTTCATCAATGGCATTTCGTAATAGTTTTTTTATTTTGATATAATCATCAGACTTTTTTGACATAATCTTCACCTTGGAATCTGAAGATACCTCAATGGTTTAACCCTTACTTCATTCATGGGACTTATATTTCTTAATGGATTCTCTAACTTTGTGAAAAAACGGTCCTAAATTCGCATAGCTCAAAGGAAATTTGCTCTTTTCAAGATCCATTATAGAAGACTTTATTAAGGGGAAGAAACATATTATTAACCAGAGAAATGGGAATACTAGTAAGAAAAGTAAAATTGATGATGAACCTACTGGATGTCATCTTCACATATGGAGTAGGTTTCATATTTCTCTTTGGCATACTGTTTCTACTTTACCTACTCTAAATCATTCACCTTAGACAGAAATATCATTTTTTTGTCCAATTACTTCTTTGAGAGAGTCAAATTATGCTATCTTACTTAGAATTACCTCTATCTGAAATACATGATTAGATTCTGTAATTTTAAAGAAAGGAAATAATGATGTTCCTTGATATTGTTCTTCAAATCCGATCTCGGTCTTTGTAAACGAATATACGGGAAAAACCATACATTTTACTGACTCTGGGAACGTAACAGACAATGAAACCTTCTCAAGCTCATTTAAGTCTTGAATCATAAAAAAAGTGCATTGCTCTTCAGTAACAAATTCACTTAGGTTAAATTTCCTCTCATTTAAATATCCATGAGTTTTATAAGGGTAAGAAGCTCCAAGAAAGTTCATTTCTGGAGAGAAATAAAAAATATTTTCCCCCTTCCCTTCTGGAAAATTGATCTCATAATCGACTATTAGTGAGGATTCTTGGAGACAGTAGGATTTACTCACAGAGCATGGAATATCCTCTTCGTTTCTTCCCAGAATCTTACCGAACCGATTAAGACTTAGTCTTCCTTTCGGAACATGCTCTATCGTATATTTCTGATTTGTAAAATTACCGATATCCTTATATTGATTTGATTGATATTTTTGGATTGTGGAAATTTCACGAAAGAAATGATCTTGAAATGTCCACTTCTCTATACTATCTTCAGCCACAGCCGCATCATCAGTATGATAAGCTTCGAGTTTTCGTCTAAGGACATTCTGAAAGTCATATGTCCCTTTCTTAAGATTTAAAGAAAAAACAGATCCTCCCCTTAGTGATGATACAAAGCAAGAAATGCTTTTATTTTCTAAAATACCGTCAAGTTGACCATCTAACAATACATCTTGAATTTTAAGTTCAGGAAGGATGATAGCATTATCCTGACACGCACGATCGATTAAATATTCTGCTGTATTCACGAATTTCAGACAGGCGTGCCGTAGAAATCTATAATAGATTCCACCAAACATTCCTGACCAGTACGAATCATTTGACTGACTTGCTAGGATATTGTCCCAGATTTCATTTGATTCCGAAATCGATATTTGAGATGCGATTCGATTTAGTTTTTCTCTACAATATAACATCCTTTTGTGCATTACATTCGATTGTGAGTACTTCACGAGAAAATTTTGCCAGATTGACCCTTGGGTAAACATTAAAACGTCTTCTGCATTTGGAATGTCGTTTTCTAATGCTTTCGTCCTTAAATTTTCAATTCGCTTTCGTAATGGTGTAGGAAGTGCCCAAATTGCCATCTTGTCATATGAACTTGTCGGTAAGTAGATGAGTCCTTGTGAACCATGATTTTCCATGTATTCACTTATCAGAACAGATTTTATCCAGCTATGTTCAAGAATCGATTCAAAAAAGCTATCCATCCAGCCTTTTGTTCCATCATATCCCGAAACATAACATATATCATGAGTTGTACGATCACCCGCTGGCCAGACTCCCATTTTTTCAGCATCTGAAATCATCACAACTATTTTCTCGTGAGATTGATCACATGCCTTCTTAAGATACTCAATGGATTCTGAGGGCGATTTCCATGGCACAAAATAGCGTATGGATTCATTAATTGGAAAAATCGTTACTGAGTTTCCTTGATACTCAGTTTCGTACGTATAAAATGTTTCTTCTTCCGATAATCCAATTATATGGAGTAAATAATCATCAATGAATGTGTATTCAATACCTAGCTTTTGGAGAGTTGAAGGTAAATCCGGTACCCACACTCTTTCTGCTAACCATATCCCTTTTGGAGAGATACCATAATTCTCTTTCCACCAATCAACCATCATTATTATTTGTCGGAGACGATCTTCTTCAGGAATAATCGCAAGAATTGGCTCATAAAACCCTCCTCCTATAATTTCAACCTGTTTATTAGCATTTAGCTCGGAGATTATATCTAAAAATTCAGGGTGGTTATTTTTTAACCAAATAAGAAGGGGCCCACTAATATGAAGGTTGATTTTTATTTCTGTATAATTTGCAATCGTCCTAAAAAGGGGAAGATATGCTTTTTGATACGCTTCCTCAATAACCCATGGAAGATTACCTACAGGTTGATGCATATGGAATACAATCGGAAAATAAACTGAACCTTGGTTTGAGTGATTCGTCAAGCTCTTCACATGAGAAAATGGACTATTCAGATAATAAGCTGTTTGATTTCAGCGATTTTTGATTCCACTGTAGTAATTGTATCAGAGGGGGCAATCTTAGGATTCGCGTCAATTAACAGTAATAATCCTTCACCTAGAATATAAACAAAGATATTTGAAACGCCACTAACAGCAAGAAAGAACTCGGGTTGTTCTAAATGGGCAGCAAAAGCTCCTCGTATAGCACGAACAGCGGCAGGAAGAATCTTTGGATCCATTTGATTAACTATTACTGCTCCCGTGAAAGAAGAAACACAGGCACCCTGAATTGCTTCTTCTGTTGATTTCCAACTTAAGAGTACTTCATCAACGGATTGTTTCATTGATTCTCCCATATACCGACTTTCCCCAGTCATAACCGTTAAAATGGCTTCGTCAAAGTCTTGTTTCTCTTTTTTTGTTATCCGAATTGATTTTCTACCAAATTTATATGAAAAACTACCCAGGAATAAAGTCATCAAGGTTCTAAGTTTAAATTCTATATCCAGTAGTGATGCTGAAGCCGAAGATACCAATGCGAAAAGACCTTCACCTCGAACAATGCCAGCGATCCGCATTGAAGCGAAATCAACATAGAAAATTTGGCCTGGATCAATTTGTTCTTCCTTCAATCCTTGAGAAAGATCAAAAGCTGATTGCAACAATGTAAAGATTTGTTTGGGAGAGAAATCATCAGTATCCTTTGAAGGACGAAAATCCTTCGAAATTAATGGACGTCCTTTATCTGTGAATACAAAGAAACCTAAAAAGATTTCAAGCTCATCAAATGAAACCATTTGTTTTCACTCTCCTAATATTAACTTGCCCATTTGAACAAAAGCGTCTTCTACCTTAGAGCCAGTTTTTGCTGATGTAGTAATGAATTCTTCTGCTTCTAATTTTTTCATTATTTCCTCTCGAGAACCAGGTACTTCTTCTTTAGCGAGATCTTCCTTATTCCCAATAACAATGATTTTGGCGTTAGGACTCTGTTCTCGTACATCATCTCGCCATCTCTCGAGTTTTGTAAATGTCTCCTCTGTCCGAGATAAATCAAAGACAAGAAAAACACCATGGGCTTTTTTCAGGTATAGGTGACGAAAATTAGTAAATCCAGATTGACCAGCTACATCCCAGATCTGATAGATTAACTCCTGTTTTCCACCATCATGAGTATCTAGCATTACAGTTTTGGATAAGAAGTCAACTCCTAGTGTGATTTGATATCCCTCTTCAAAAAAATTGTCCACATAACGTTTAATCAGGCTAGTCTTCCCCACTTCTGGTTCACCGACTAATAACAGCTTAAAGGCAAATTTACCCGATTTTCCTTTCTTTTTCGGCATGGAACTATCTCCTCTTTCTTTTTGGGCAATAGAATTGAGATTATTTTAACGATTTTCTCTGAAAAGTATTTTCTTAAAAGGATTCGCCAATTTCGACGAATTATAACGTATTAGGTTAATATTATATTAATAGATAATTATGATGACTTATCAATAAATTGCATTCCATTACTATTACATGATCTTGAGTACTTCTCCATTAATAAAGACTCGTGAACACCTATGACGTCTCTATGTCAAATCAGTTTCAATTTACAGGCAGAAGGGAAGGCAAAAATTGAATCCTTCCGTTTTAATGTTAATACACTCTCGGATCCGTCCGTAGAATTTCCTAGCTTCCCAAAAGATAAAATGTTACGAGCTTTAAGTGAACATAGCCGGGCACAACGGTATGGATTCGCTCAAGGCCATTTGAAAAATCTCAAATTTAAAAAATGCGACGAATTTAGTAGTGAAGAAGAAATTCACATACTGATGTTAGTTTTTGAAAAGATCGGTCCTATTTCGCTAGTTTTTAGGAACAAATTTGAATATTTGGTCTTAGAGGGCATTGACTCCCAATATAACTACATTGGTTATAAAACACTTGTAAATCTTCTTATTCAGGTTATCAAACCAGAAACGGAGCCCATCCAAGGATTAGGAAGGATTAAAGCCGTTTATCATGCATCCAATACGCAAGAATTGGCACGGAAAGCATCCTATGTTCCAATTCTCGATACAACGGAAGGTAAGATTACTCTATTTACGTTAAGTATCATTTTACCTACACTAGTCGTTATCGTTCTTCCTCTTGAATGGCTAGATGAAATGTTCTCATATTTGTTGGTGTTAGGTCTTCTTTCAATACTAGTGTGTTCATATTCAATAATCAAGCGCTCTTTACGTCATGCACCTCTCGGTATAATATCATTGATTGCTTCATATCTGATAACTGAAACTTTAATACATTTTGATATACTAACAGCTGGGATTAATCCATGGGGAATTTTCAATAATATTTCCAGGCAAAATCTGATTGGAATCTTACGAAATCAACCAATCGTAAACTCAATTGGTTCTCAAATATTCATTGGGTTTGACCTCCTTGGTGCGATTGTACCTTTCCTTGATATCATCCTCTTAGGTATCATTCCATTTACCATTGGTGCTGGATTATCAGGATTATTGGAGAAGGTTGAAAAATTCTCTATACGAACTATTGCTGTTAAATCATTCTTTGCAGCATTATTTCTAATTTTTATTATTGCTATTCCAACCACTTATCATGCATTTGGAAAAGGTATGGAAGGTACACTCTATGCAAGTATAGGTGTTACTCAAACTGCAGAAATTTTTTCAGAGAGGTTTTTTGCTAATCTTGAAGATAATATTGATGAATTATGGACTCTTATTCATTCTGCTCAATATAATTTTGATAAAGCGGATAATTCCTTTCGACAATTTGCTGAAAATCCTCTTATAGCATCTCTTCTTCCGCTAATATTTCCAGAAGTGGCAGGAATCCCCCTTAAGGATCTTCCAAAGATACTAGCCTTAACTGATGTTGTTTCTGAATCATTAGGTTATGTTCCAAACTTGTTATGGTCTTTGACAAATTTAGAATCAGGGATAAACCTTACTTTCTCAATTCTACAGGACTCCATTGGTCAATCCACAGTAGGTGGGTATGGGGCTTCTTCTGTAGCAGTATATGATCCATCAATGCGTGATGCTTTAAACCTCCTGATTCAGGGTACAAATAACCTTTCATCAATTGAAGCTCCCTTGTTAATTCTTTTCTCACAAGCGAGAGAGAAAATAGATTATTCAGTCTTTGCGGAAATTTCCTCAGTTCTAACGGAACTAGAACTTGTACTCCCTATCTTGATTACTATTTTAGATGGATTAGTTCCTTGGGTTAATAGTACATATAAATTAACTCTTGTCATTGACGATCTATTTGATTTTCAATTTGAAAGTGCCTATTTACAGAGTGCGGTAGATGATTTTAATCGATCAACATCAATTTCCGATCTCGATATTGCATCCCTACCAAATACCTCCATTGTTCCTATCAGAGACCTCTCAGAGTTTAGTACCAATCTTCACTCCGTTACAAAATACTTCCTTTACACAATTGAAAATGGAACTCAAATGTTTCAACAGCTGAATAGTACATTGAGACTGTTTCAAGATGTAGCATTTTCTGATCCTCAAAATATTGATGATCCCATTTGGCAAGAAATTGAGGATGGATTAAACCAAACAGAATATCATCTGAATGCAACACAATACAGCTTAGCTGAGATGAGTAATATTGTAACTTCCCAAAGTGAGCTGGATTATCAAGAGTTAAACTCTTTCCTTGGAGAACTACAAACATTTATTGATGATACGAGTACTGAATTTGATGTGGTTCAAGAATATTTCGATGCTCTTGAGGGTACATACGATGCAAGCTCTCACTTTTCTATGGGTGTTAAATTATTAAATGAAACTCTAATGGCAAATGGCACTCTTGCAGGTGATTATTCTTCGACTAGAGGGAATTTTACTCAAAGTCAAATTATCGCAAATCAAACATCAGACATCCTACTAAACATTCCAACTCATCTTCTGAATCAAAGTGCAATTACAAATTGGGAAAACCTAGTTAAAGGAGATATTGGGAATAACTTAACTAATTCAATCTATGTTAATTCAGCAAACTGTATCGCCTTGATTGACACAATTGTGGGTGCTGGATTTATCAATCCGCTAGATGGTTTGAGATTTGCTGAAATATTAAATGATGCAGATATGATGGATTGGAATATCTTCTCCTGAGAAAATACAGGTGGAATGCTTCTTCTTGTTGCTACAAGAAGGAAAATTCCGTCTCCTCCTTAAGATATGGTTGTGGATCCATATCCCAAACAGAAAGATCAAATTCACCCCTGGTGGTTGCTAATTCTCGAATCACTTGACCTACATGTCTCGCTGCATCATCTCTCCAAAATTCTTCTCCAAATTCATCTATCATTTGATTCATCCATTCTTTAACCCTTACACTTGCTAACATGTAGGAGGGGGCGTATATGTCATAATTGGGTGTTATGTGGTGTGTTAACCAATAATCACCTGGTATCTCCCAGAAATATCTCTTAGTTAATTCCTGAAACCTTTTAGATGCATCCTCATATGAATAGTCTTGTTTCCAATACTCGATCTTCATCAGGGAATTTGCAGCATAAAAAACTAGGAAATAGAGATTTATAAAATGACGTCGGTCTATGATATCTTGAACTACTTCCTTGCTCATTCCGAGCTCATTTTCTAAGTATAATGGCTGTTGTAGAAGCATTTCAAGAAAAATGGAAAATGTTTCGGCCACACTCATGGGGATAATGTACCGTTTCCAAAAGGAATCGTTTTCATTACCAGAGGCTCCGTGTATTCCGTGACCATATTCGTGATAAAGGCTTGTAAAATCACTAAATGGGGAAACACGTTTATAGACAACACGTATGTCATTAGGAACCTGAATAGAGAAACAAAATGCGGAAGGTGATTTCTTCTCCCGATCTTCATTATCCACTTTGATTTTTTTCAATTCTTCGTTGAAACCAAGATGAGTTAACACCTTTTCGATCGATTTCTGGGGATTTTTCTTGGTAAAATACTGGTTCAAGGGAGAATAGATCCTCCCTCTTGCTAGATAGAAATCATCATAGTACTCAAAGGATTCTTTACCAAGGATTTCGGGAGCAAAATGATCAGCTGCCTCCAGAAACGACTTTCTTGCCCCATCTCCTAGAATATTTATAAAATCCTTTAATTTTTCAAATGTCAAATATTCACGTTCTAGATAAGCATCAAGAGGACTCGTTTCGTAGAGCTTATAGACTTGTCGTGAAATATTAAATCGTTTTGTTATTAGTGAGGCTAACTGAGGGGCTTTCTGTATGAAGTCATCGTAAACCTGTTTACGATTTACGTCATTTGACTCTGAAGCGTTAAATTGACGCCATGATCCCCAATTAACTGGTTTTCCATGAACTTTGAAATCCTTATTTGATAGAACTTTCGTTCGTTCTTCATAGAGCTCTAATGTAACTGGTAATTTGCGAGCTTGTGATATGGCATAAATACTGTGTAAATAGAACGACCGAGGTTCTTGAAAATTAGTAAGAAACTCCGTGCTTAATTCCACAAGTGAATTACTGACGCTTTCCATTATTGTTTTGTCATATTCCAAACCACTGGTTTGATTATATCGTTGTTCAGAGAGTTGAATATGAAATTCTTCGAATTTCCTGCCGAGATTATTGATCTTATTATCAGAAGAAGAGGCCACTAAGTTCACCCTTGATAAATTGAAGGACTCCCAAGATAGATGTAAAAGAGATTTTCGAATCAATTAAAGTGTTTTTTGACTCAGCCTGAATTGGTAGTAACCTTTTTGAGGATAGGTAATCACATTATAACAGCGACTTTTTTTGAATTAGAGGTTGATTCAAAGGTTTAAAGGTGATAATTAATGGAACCAGTTGATATAGTCGGGGTAGTATTTATTATCTTAGGAATTATATTTTATTTGGCACTTGGAATACGACTTTATAGATCTTATAAAGATTCGGAAAAGAAACAAACGTTATATCTATCTTTACTGCTGATTTTCGGTGGAATGGCATTATTGTCTCTTACTCTTGAACAAGTAATACTACTTGTTAATGCAGATCCGCTTGATTCACAAACGGTTGATGATGCTATCAGTATTTTGAAATATTCAGAAATTGATGTCTTCTGGGTAGCATTTATGTTTGCTACTCTGGCTTGGATAACTAGTAGTATGGCAATCATTGCTGCAAACTTTTTCACTCAATCATTTTTCCCTGAAAGTAATAAAAGACTATTACTCATCCCTATCATTTTAATGGTTGGGTTCCTCCTTCTTCTGACTTTATCTCCCTTTTATTATGAATACGTGGAAGGGGATTGGAGTCCCAATCACGATGCCTCAACAACTTTTCTTAAATGGATTCTTTTCTTGATACCTTTATGGACAATATCATTCCTCTTCTTGTACCTAAGCGTGTCTCTAAAGCGAAAAGGAGTAATCGCATGGCGTCGAGTTGGTTGGTTCTTCATGAGTCAGGTAATATTATCAATCGGATTTACAATTGAAATATTAAATCCAGGTACTATTACCACTTTTCTTGATAGTCTCAACATAAACATAGATTTATTACTGAATAAAGCTTTGTGGGCTGTATCATCACGATTTATGGTCATGATGTATCCCATCCTCATGTGGATTGCTGTATATACTCCCAATTGGGCAAAAGGTTTGCTTGGTGTGTCCTAAGCTCCAATCCTTCCTTCTTTTTTTTAGAATCCATCTATCCAGTCCATAAAACGGGAAGATACTTGTTTAAAAAGTAATTCTCGAATTAGGGGATTTCGTTTTGCTGAAAGATCTACCGCAACTTCAATTAAATCTTCATCATACTGTTTGCGAACTTCTGCAATTAATGGTTCTCGTTCCTCTTCTGGATAAGTAAACACATCAATTAATTGATTTGCTACTTCTAAAATTTGAATGTATGCCCGATCAAGTATCACTTCAGCGCGATTTGGACTTTGTTTGATTTGTTTCAATATCTCTTTCGAGTAATTGCAGGAATGTCCATTTTTTACTTGTTTTTTATTACTATCAATAAGTAACTCTTGAGGGTAACGTTTAGTAAGGTTTTTGGGTATTCCTATCACATCAGCTTGTTTGGGATCAATTACATCCTCAGTATAACTGACTTTTCGGAGAACTATCTGTGGAATCAGAAGATCCAAGCTATGGACTATTAAATCAATCAGCACTTGAGATTCTCCAGTCACCATAACTGGATTTCCCCGATAAATTGCGCCAAGAATTCTATCATCATTCTTTTTTATTTGAGAAAATAAGAAATCAAGATTACCTCCCTCGGTTTTCTCTGAATAAGTAACCCTTTTTTCTATTATTTGTACCTGTGTTGTTGTATCTTTTTCTGTTACTTCCCAATGATTCAATAAATCTTGCAACTCATTCGATAACACTTTGCCCTCTCCGTAGGTGAATTGCTGCTTAATCTTGGAAGCAATATCATCTGCGGTATGTTTTAGGAAAGGAACCTTAGAATATAGAAAAGCTTGTTTTTCATCTGGAACAAGATAGATAAGTGCCGAAACACACTGGGGAGTTGAAGGATCATCCTGTCGAATTTGGAATAAATATATAAAACCGATTCGTTTTTTTGTGAGACTTGGAAAGGGAAGAATCGCTTCGGTATTGTCTAACTCTGAACTAGTCATCATAGATAAGGGCATTGTAGACTTTAACGCAACTTGGGCTGCTTCAGAATCCGAAAGATCATGTTTTGTATAAAAAATAGGAACAGCTTGCTTCAGTTTTGTAAATACACAAAATAGAACTTCTCTATCCAATTTATTCCATCTCGTTTCAAATTTAAAAATCATTATTTTTGAAGAAAACGTGATATAATAAGTTGACGTATTTTCTCGTATAGAACAGGGTTTTAATAATTAGTTTCAAAGATGCACTCGTATGGTAGAAAGCATATACAGGATATTTAATTCCCTAAGAATGCACATAAGTAACGCATTAAGAAATAAAAAAATCCTATTCGTCCTTATTTTAGGTAATTTGCTAGGAGCAATTATTGGTTTTCAATACTATATAGAGATCATTAGAATTACTGATTTCCCTCTATACCTGTGGATATTAATTCCTGATTGTCCTATGGCAGTTTTCCTGTTGATTGGCTTTTATGTTCAGGGGGATAAGCAGAGATACTTAAATTACAATTTTTTTGTATTCATTCAAGGGATTAGGGGTGCCATTTTTACATATCTGATTGTAGCAAATTTCTCCTCATTAGATATCGAAATTGTCATTATTGGCCATACAATTTTACTCCTCCAAGCCATTCTGATTCTTCCTTTTCTGAAAGATTTACGAATTAATAAGGGAACAATTTTCGTAATATTTTTGACACTCTTCAATGATTTTATGGACTTTTTTGGTTTCTTTTCGTTCACTACTCCCACTCTCGCACAGCTACCAACAATACAACCTATGTTTGAGTTTTTCCTTCTTACAATTATTGGTTTAGATCTCCTGATGATATTAACTGGATTGAGTATACCGGCTCTTTTCAAACGATATGAACCAACAGTAGCCAATTGATCGTTTAAATTAGTTGTATTTCAGAATTGAAGATCGTAAATATTCCCAAAGAATTACCCAAAAATCTATACTTCTAATTGATTGAGAAAAGAGCCTAAATATTCTATCAATTGAGCATCTGAATTATATTTTTTTACTTGAAGCAAAGAAGAGGTGTTTCCAGTAATCATAGCAGATATAGGCCTAAATTCCTCACTATACACCGCCAAAACTGGTTTTTTTGTACATAATGCGTAAGCAATTTCATAACCAACCCCTAAACTTGGAACTGAGACTTCTGCAATCATGCAATCGCATTCATTTAACCAGTTTTCATCTTGGGTGAAAATTTCTACATCAGTCATTGATTCCTCCGTCTCCATTACATCTTTTGAAGCTACATGAAATGTGAGGACCTCTTGATTCTTATTTTCTAAGAAATTGAGGATTTCTTCATACGTTTTCTGTAATTGTCTGCCTCCACGTATCGCACCTGACAAATAAATCTTCAAGTTCTTCCCAGCTTTCCTTTCCGTACCAATTTATTATTTTTTCAGAAAAAGGGCAGTATATTGTTTCGCTTTCGGATCAGTGACTTCTTCACTAAACTTATGCATAACACGAGTGAGAATTTCCTTTATATCATTGAACGTAACGCCTTTCTCGTTACATAATGTCTCCACTTTCTTGTGAAGAACGGGATTTGTCCTCAAAATTTGAGAAAGCAAGTAAAATGTAATTTTCTCGTCATTCGTTCTTTTTTGGAGAAATTTGAGTATATTTTTTTCTGACCGTTGATAACGATTGGAGTTAATCAATTGAAATAAAATAGGGTAATACTCCTCAGATTTCATTACTTGCCAATCTCGAATTTCCTGAATTCCACGTAAGGTTTCTATGTAGTGTTTTTCCATTAACAAGTCTGTAAATCCGATTTTTTGCCATGATTCAAGTTTTTTTACTAAGGTTTGATATTCTGTATCCGTTTCAATGTTGGCTTCAATAGATCGGATCCTATACTCCATTAAACCTAGTATAAAACCCGGGGAATACGATTTAAGGCTTGATTCAAGATCAGGCGCAGAACATACTTCTTCTTGAATTTTTTTTAACACCAGTCGATTTTTATTCAATATAGGCTCATTTGACTCGCTTTCCAATGAATCTAATGCCCAATAAATAAACAAAGCCTTTTCAGAATTTTTTGATTCTCTAATTATGGAATCTAAATCTTCTTGTTCTTTTAATAGCTTCTGGATCTCAGAAAAAACAATAGGTTGAGTCAATGTTATACCCTCAGAAATTCCTTAAATCAGCTGATTTGTAGATAACTCAAAAATGTTGACATTCAGAATTTAATTTAAAAAAAAAAGAGAAGTAGAAAAAAAGAGAGGATGCTTTTGGGTTTAACCCACTAGCATACGGTAAACTTCAGCAGGATCGTGTTCTCCAGGAGCTCTGATTTTAAATCGAATCTCAACCTTCTGTTCTGGTTGAACTTCTTCAAAAATCCATTTCATGGCTTGACCATTATTTACTGAAGAATGTTCCTCAAATCCGACTTCAGGATCCTCATGAGTTTCACCTACTAATTCAAATCCTTGAGGTAAGAAATCAGTGATTTCTACATTCTGAATAACGGCTGTTCCATCATTAATTCCTCGAAGAACCACTTCGTATTCGTTGGTTTCCTCGGAGGAAGTTGAAGATACCATTTTACCGATTTTGAGCTTACGACGCTCGTGAACAACGGTAATTGGACCTGCTTCTGCTTCTGCAGAGATCGGTTTAACTTCTGGATACATGTTACCTAGGACTGTGACAGTCCCAGTAAATTCTTCTTCAGGTTTTGCAGTCGCATAAAGGGGATATTTTACAAGGATTTCTTGATCCTGTTCGAGTGGCCCGAATACTGTCTCTTCTAGATGTTCCATAGTAATTACTACATTACTTCCTGAAACATCAAAAGTGAATTCGTCAAGTAGTTCGCTCTCTTTAAGGATTTCAACCTGTTCGCGTTCTGGGCCTTCAAATCCTTCTGGAATTGCTTCTGACAATTGAAGATACATAATTTCCGTACTACCAATGGACTTTACTACCTGTTCGGAAATTATCTCTGTTCTCCTAAACGAGGGAATTACGAGAGGTTCGTAGGCCTTCGTAACTTCGATTCCCATGAATGGTAATGCATAACCAGGTAGAACACATTCTGCAATTACTTCAGCATCGAATAGGTACTTTACACTTAGATCAAGTTCTCTACCAAACTGTGGAATTGCAGTGTCATCTTCAACCGTAATTGTCCATGGATCAAGGGAAAATGTTTCACTAGGGTCAATAGATCGTTCTTCTTCTGGGAAGTCTTTACCTAACCATTCAACACGAACATTTCCTTCATCAAGAGGACCTTCAAAGATTCTAACTTCTTTTAAGTCCATTTCAAACTCGCTAGTATTCTCAAGCTCAAACAAACAGTCGAAATCCCCTGGATTTTCTTCTTGTTCTTCACGAGAGATGAATTGAAAGACTGATGAACTACCTGTGATTGTGTCCAGACCTAATCCTGACAAACTCTTTTCTTTTACCTTGTAAGTGGCTTTCGTGTCACCAATAATGTAGGGATCATTACCCTCTTCTGGTAGAGTAACTTTCATAACACAACTAGCTTCGATTGTGTCACCTGCTTCAATTTCTTCAATTTCCCAAAGAATATGACTTCCATCATCGTCTGAACTTTGTCTTAAAGTTCCAACACTAGCATAAAATTCCCCAACACTAGTAGAATCATCCCAGATGTATTTTTTTACAACGACATCATTTAAGGCATCATCAAAATCGTTGGAAAGCTTTAAGGTAAACTTCATTCCAGATTCTTCACCTCGTGCAAAGAGAGGAGGTGAATCTTCTTTTTCTAAGTCCCAAAAATCTTCCTTAACGGTAAATTTGGGTGCTTCTACTTGAAACTCAAATGGTACATATTTTGATGATTTAGGGTCTAACTCTTTCAAAGCAAACGAGTTTCCAAAAACTGCAGTTCCCTGTTCTTCATCTGCTTCAAACGAAACTTCATCAACACCTTCTAATACGGTATCGATGGCCCATATCCTATCTTTACTACCTGTGTTGACTACTTCTAGCTTCCCAGTACCAACAAGACCATCAATTTGTTCACCCTCTTCATCTACTAGATTATTATCTCTATCAATTCGATATTGGAGGGATTCTTGAATCCTTACATATAATCCAGCTTGCCCCTTCTCTGATTCATCTAATGCACGATAATCTTCAGCAGCCCGTTGTTCGTCTTCCTCGGAAAATTCACTTTCACCTACGGGTCTTCCAGACTGTTGAATTTTATTGGCTCCGTCTTTCGCCTTGTTTCGTGTTCCTCGATCTCTATCATCCCGCTGAATCCTCTGTAGTACAGAGACTGCCTCTGGGTCGTTTAAAACTACAATTGAATCAATTGCGGCTTTTCTGACGTCTTTTTCTGGATCTTTTAGAGCAAAATCGAAGAGAATGTGCAA
>JAEOTC010000093.1 GCA_016840035.1 Candidatus Hodarchaeota archaeon
CTCATTTTTAGCCTTATGATTCAAGTAATTTCGATTCGTAGAAATTTTTTTCAGTGCATTAGGCACATACGGATATCCAAACCCTCTCCAACGGTAATATTTCATGAGGAGCGGCCAAAAGGGACGAGCGAGGATTAGAGGAAATGGTGAAATAAAAAATGGTTTTCTTCTACCAAGTTTTTTTGCTATTGTGGAGAAAATTTGACGATAAGTTTGAGGATCATCAGAGGCTAGAATATAGATTTGGCCAATTGAAATATCCCTATTGTTTATTATCTTCAGAAAACCCTGGATAATATCATCGATATAGGTAAAATGTAAGTTAGTTCTTGCCGCTGTAGGAAAGACTTTGTTTATTATTGTTTTATCTATTGAATGAATCATTTCTTTGAACACATATCTATCCCCAGGTCCAAATACTCCTGTGGGTCGTACAATTGTAACTGGAAACTGTTTGCTTAAATTCAATTCAATTAATGCTTTTTCAGCCTCCATCTTACTGCGACCATATACCTCATCTGGGTTATACTCTGATTGCTCCGTGCCATCATCAACTATCCCCATTGCTTCTGTAGTAGAACAATAAACAAAATGTGCAACTTTAGCTTTGATGCATGACTCAGCAAGTTCTTTTGTTGCAGTTACGTTTAGTTCATATAACGACTCCTCTGATGCTAAAAAATTAAAATTCGCTGCAAAATGAACAACACAATCAATCCCTTCAACTGCTTGTGAAAAGGTATCTATCTTTGTTAAATCAAAATTAGTAAATTTCACGTTGAGAGATTTCAGCTCATCAACATTGGAAGTCGATCTAACTGCACAATAAATCTGGACCTCTGGTTGTTCTTTGATTAACGCTTGTACGAAAGCTTTTCCGATGAATCCACTTGCTCCTGTTACTAAAATACGCATTTGAATCGAAAATGGAAAATCCAAGCATTCATAAAAGACATTTGGTTTCTTGAGAGTTTAAATTACTAGAAGAATTAATCAATTTTCGTACATACAAGCGATATTACTATGCAAGATGGAATATCGCACGTGAGATCTTCAGATATGATAAAAATTGGATTCCTAATAAACCCAATAGCTGGTATGGGAGGAAAGGTAGCATTAAAAGGTACTGATGGAAAAGAAATTATAGCAGAGGCGATAAGAAGAGGAGCAACACCTATTGCGGAAAAAAAGGCTACTGAATTCTTTCAGGGTATAGTTAATTCTTCTTTTGGTAAACAAGTAGAATTTTTAATTCCAAAAGGAGTAATGGCGGAAAACGTGATTAGAGATAATCCTAAATTCATTAAAAAACTAAATTTTCAAATCATAGAGCATATATCCATCCCTAAAACTACTACTAGTATGGATACTAAGAGAGTCGTTGAAGAATTCTTAAACAAGGATGTGGCTCTGATTATTTTTGTTGGGGGTGATGGAACAGCACAAGATGTTCATTCTAAAGTTAACAACGAATGCCCAATTCTTGGAATTCCCTCAGGAGTGAAAATACACTCAAGTGTTTTCGCTCGATCTGTTCAAAAATCGATAGACCTTATCAAGAAATTCGCTCAAGGGCAAACTGAATTCAGAGAAGCCGAAATAATTGACCTTGATGAAGTATCTTTTCGTAAAGGAATTCTTAATACACGATTATATGGAACATGCACGGTTCCTCACGAACCAACGCTAATGCAACTTACTAAAACACACATTAAAATAACAAATAGTGAAGAAAACAATATTCAAGGTATCACAGATTACTTAAAAGAAGAAATAAGCTCTAAAGTTCTTTATATCCTTGGATCAGGATCTACTATAAAGAAAATCTCAAACGCTTTTAGTAAAGATGTTCAAAAGGATAAAACTCTCCTAGGAATTGATGCAGTTTTAAACGGAAAGTTAATTCACAGAGATATGACGGAATCTGACATTCTTTCATTATTACAAGAGTATTCAAATAACCAAGTAAATTTAATTCTTACACCTATTGGAGGTCAGGGATTTATTCTCGGAAGGGGGAATCAACAAATCAGTCCCGAAGTGATTGAGAAAATTGGAATTAAGTCAATTTTAATTATTGCTACTAGATCGAAGATTGATAGTCTCCCAAACAAAGTTCTTCATGTAGATACAGGAAATTTTGAGCTTGATAGTAAATTAATGGGCTATCAAAAGGTTTTAGTGGACTATAATGAGTACTGGACATTAAAAATTGACTAAAACTCATGTTTTAACTATTTGAAGAACTTCTTTCAGGCGTATTGGCAGTTTAAATTCCACAATAGAATCTATCTCTGTTTTAGAGGTTCTATTTAAATTTTCTTCAATCCTTTCATAGATGGGATCAAGAACATCAGGTTTTCCCCTAGTTTCTGGATATTGTGGATTGATGCTACAGCATCCTCCTGGAAGGATTGAAAGCTCATAGTATCCCCATTTCTTGGATAAACTCACAACTTCCTCTTTATTATATCCAATCAGTGGACGTAAAGCTAGTATATGAATCTTAGACGTTACTATTGGTAGGTTCTCTAAAGTTTGGCTTGCTTGTTCACCCATTATCTCACCCGTGATTATTACGTCTGCGTTTCGTAGTCTTGCATATTCTTGAGCTTTATAGAACATCTGCATTCGACAGAATAAGCACGTCTGTTGAATTTCTCTACCCTTAAGATTCTTCATAATTTGTTCCTGTGTACTCCCATGAGTCATGATTGAGAGAGTTAACGGAATATCTCTATTTTGTGAAGCAATTTTATTTGCCAACAAGACAACTTTTTCCAATGTGCCCGGGGAATGAAAGGGAAAATTATGATAGTGAAGTAGTAATGGTCGAAACCCATTTTTAATTGCGATTTGAGCTGCTACTGGACTATCGATACCACCAGACAATAAACATACTGCTTTCATAAAACACAGGATCCAATAAATTTCCCAAAACAGATCTTATCCTTATCTTCGCAACATAGCCTTCTTACATAAGGGATTATTGGTATGATATAAAGAAAGAAATGATCAAAAAGAACAGATTTTACTGAAGATATAAAACGGTGTAGATTCTTTGGTTCATCTGCTGAATAAAGGTTTAACCCAAGATCAAATTACTTTCAGTTAAAAATCTGACTGGTATTATTAAGGAGAAGTGAGTACGCTATGTTATCTCAATATTCCATTAAAATCTGTGGTAATAATCCGTACAGGTGGTATATTTCATTTAAACAGACCGAACCATTATCTTTAACAAGGATTAAATCAATTTTGGCAAAAGAAAATTATCAAACTTTAGCTTCAACTCAATCTGTGATGGTATTCCAGTCAAATTCGATCCGCTTAACTTGGCACTCACATGGATTATTGCAGGTGGATTACATTGATAAACAAAAGCAAAATATTCAGTCAGTTGATGATTTAGTAAATCAGCTCATCCATTTAGTGTCTCAGGAATAGCTATGAAAGTTCTTTTGCTGTTAACAAGACCATTTTTAATCAATAACGAAAAATGAATTCTTCGTGGAAAAATATTACGGAACTCGCTTTATATCAAAAGCATTAAAAACGAGGATAAATCTAAATTTTCCAGATAATAAATCTAAAAAGCAAATCAAAGACTTAATTCTGAGAATACTTAAATAACCCCTATTTATCCGGGTAAATAAGCTGAATCGGTGACAAATTTGGGAAGTAAATCATTAAAAATTACCACTGAAAAGAGAACTTATAATTTCCCTTTAGATAGATATTATTATACACAAGAGCCGGGACATATTTGGTTAAAAACACAGGGAGAACTACTGCTTGTTGGTTTTGATGATTTTGGGCAATCTCAGGGTCCAATTTTGCATATCAGAACCCGACCTATTGGTAAAAAGTATTCCCAAGGAAAGGCATTTGGTACTGTTGAAACAAACAAATTTATTGGTCAATTACGCTTTCCTGTTTCGGGATCTATTGCTGAAACTAATTCCGAAGTATTTGACGATCCTAAATTAATAAATAACGCCCCTTATGATCAGTGGATTGTTAAGATTATGCCAACGAACCTTGATGAAGATTTAAAGTCGAAACATATTATCCCGATGGAGAACAAGGAACTTCTGGAAAAATATATAACTTCAGAATTAATCAAATATGAAGATCCCCCTATTTGAGGAATATCCGAATTAATTTCCATAAAGCTGATTAAGATTAGAGATTCTTTCATCCTCTGTTCCCTATTTTATGAAATTGTCAAAGCTACAATATTCTTCAGAAAATATAGTGCGGACCTCTTCATTAGTAACTTTTTTATAGCAGGAAAAATCGGGAATATCTGGAAGATCATTTTTGTCGCTTAAAATAATGAAGGGGATTGTTAAATGAATATAATCGATATACTAC
>JAEOTC010000094.1 GCA_016840035.1 Candidatus Hodarchaeota archaeon
ATTATAATTGTTAAAGCTAGCTTTCGAGAAATGTTGTACTGTATGTACCTAAATTTGTCTTTTATCGTTGATTTTTGTACATCTGCTGTCTAAGGATTAGAAAAGTGAGAAGCTCATGTATTTTTTTTGAAAATATAACCAATAAAGGTTTAATAGCATAACCTAGATTACTTATGTTTTAAGATAATATTCTAATGAAAAAGCTGCTAAATTCGATAGATAATCAATAAATTCATCGTCTGTATCAAAAAATTCCATTACAGATAAGTGATGGTGTAAAATCGCGTTAACCAGATTATACATGAAAACAAATACATTGACCAATCTTCTCTCAGATAATTGCTTAAAGTTATCACTTAGTTTCCTTAGTTTCCTTACTAAATGGTTAAAAAAATGGAAAATTTTCTCTTGGTGTGCATCAAACAATGCTTTATCAGATTGTATAGCAGACCGAAAAGCTAGATGATAACCTAAATTCTCTTTATGATTCCTAAATAGATCTAGAAGAAAATCATCGAGAAAATCTCTAACATTGTTTTCCGCCATCTTGCTTACATCATGGCTTACAAAAAAAGCAGTCATTGATTCTTCAAAATATTTTCTAATAATATCCTCTTTTCCTCGTGGAAAATAGTTGTAAATCGTCCCAATACTGATCCTGGCCGACTCTGCAATATGATTTGTGCTTGTTTTATGATAACTCTGTTTCAAAACGAGTTTAAAGAATGTATCATAAATTAAATCGATTTTTTCTTGCTTATTTCGCACAAATTTTTTCTTTGAGTCCATAATCTGGTCAAAAAATACCTTATTCAGAAAGTTTATAAACTAATTGAGTAATTGCTCATTTGAAAATAAATGAGTAAATGCTCATTTATATTAGTGGGTGAAAACCACATGATTCAAAGTGAAGCTATAAGATTCAATAAGCCTATTCATGAAAACGATATCTCTGTTGTTGAAGACCTCATATATCCAATATTTTCTAAGAAAAATAAAAAATATCAACACTCTTGGAATGAAATTCGATCTTTATTTTTAGCTACAATGAAAAATGCAAAATTGAAGTTCTATCAAAGACATATTTTCTGGTTTTATGTGAATAGGACCATAACGAAAGGTGTGAGGAAAGGATTACCTCTTATTGAAGTTGAAAGTACCTTACGAAAATTCCTCAGAAAAAGGATTGATTCTCATAGTCGTGATATTGATCAAAAGGTTATTGCAATTGAACGTGCTGAAAGAAGTTTTGAGTTAGTAGAACGTTATCTTGTTGGAGAGAAGATTCTTGATCTTGGTGCAGGAAATGGACTTTTAGCTTTAGAAATATCTAAACAACTCAAAAAAGATGTCGTACTAGTTGATATTATAGATTATAATTGTACTGATTTACCCTTAATATTATTTAATCCAGAAGAAGAAATACCCTTAGCAGATGGAGAAGTCGATACAACTATTTTATATACTGTATTACATCATGCAAATGATCCTGAATGTCTAATAAAGGAGGCAGCGAGAATTACGAAAAATCGATTAGTCATTATAGAGGGATATATTGAGGAAGATAACAAAAGGATAAGTAATAGCTTTTTTGATTGGTTTTACAATCGAGTAATTGGAAATGAAGATATTAATGTACCTCTGAATTTTCTTAAAAGAAAAGAATGGGAAAAAATACTAGAACTTCATGGATTTAGGATAATTGAAACAGTCTATCTCGGGATTAACGAACCTATGGTTCCAGAATATCAAATATTAATTATTGCAGATCAAATAGCTTGTTAGAACTCAAACTTTGAAAGGACGTCAAACCTAAATTAAAATTGTTAAAGCTGGCATTTTGAAATTATTCTGATTGTACAGGTACAGAGAAATTATTTATCCAATTATAAAGTCCTTTAGGTCTATTAGTGTTATCAGAATATGATTTATAGTTTCAATGTCTTCTGTGTATTTATACCATCTAGTGATTTAGAATCCAAATTGGAACAGGAAAAGATATGCAAATCAAACCTAATTATGGTAATTGGATGCCAAGGCGCATTTTAATAGGATCTTTGATAGTTTTTCTCGTTTCTTTAACACTTTCAATTATTATTTCATATTTCTCTAATAATCTAATCATTAAATTTATTTTATTACTAATAACAGGGTTTTTCTTTATTGTTGCAATCTATTTTACATATGCCTATTGGTTTATTGGAAAGAATGATGGCGCTTTACAAAAGCAATTTCACCATGAGTTAATCAATCATCTGCATTGGGATGGTCAGGGAAAAGCGTTAGATATTGGTACGGGAAATGGACCAGTAGCAATTAAGCTAGCGAAAAAATATCCATCAGCTCAAATTATTGGAGTGGATATGTGGGTAAAACCATGGAGTTACTCAAAAGTAACTTGTGAAAAGAATGCTGAAATTGAAGGAGTAGCAAATCGAGTTATTTTTAGGAAAAGTAGTGCACTTGAATTACCGTTTAAAGATAGGGAATTTAAGGCTGTTGTAAGCAGTTTTGTATTTCATGCAATTAGAGTTCATGATAGAAAACTTTTAATCAAAGAAGCATTACGTGTCTTAAAGGAAGATGGGGCTTTTGCTTTTCTAGATTTTTTTAGTAATGAGTTCTATGGTGATATTCCTACTCTTATTCAGGAGATTACAAGTTGGGATCTAAAAGAAGTTAATTATCTTGATTCGATCGATTCTATCCATGTTCCTCTGTTATTACGAAAAGATACTGTTGTTGGAAGAGGAAAAATTCTTTATGGTAAAAAATGAACATTATAGAATTTTGATAAAGAAATAGAGTCGCCAAACAATATTGCATTTTAAAAGCTAGCTTTCGTCAAATAATCTTTGTCATTGTTAGATTATTTACCTTCAATTTGACAAATTAGTTCTTGACTGAGTAATCAAAGAAGAAAAAGGGAGGAGGATTTATTTTTCCTTCATGGATCCAGTTACTCGCCTGATGAATTGAATCCCTTAACTATCATCCATCCTGCTAGTATCAGCTCATTCACGATGATTGGAATAGCTAAAAGGGATGTCCAGTCGTGATAGGGGGATAGAGGATCAAGGATAAACATACTTATAGGGACTCTTGTTAACATATTTGTCCCTCCTAGAAGACCCCAGACTACTAACCATCGAGGAACGAGTTTGGATTGATGAATCTCTTCCAGTTAACTATCTAGAATATATACGTTCAACCAATCAAAAATATAGAAGGTCTGAACCATCTAGGAGTTAGATTTTGTATAAAAGAGTAAGTAAGATGAGAAAAGAAGGTTTCTCACTAGCTACTTGCTTCTGAGGTGATATGGTTTTTAATAGCAAACAAAACACCCAAAAGAAGCACTAGAAAAAGAAGAACTAAATGAAAATACTTTAAGATGGTAAAACAGTTTTTTAGGAGGACAAGGAAGTCATTTTGAGAAGGGAAAGCTAGGATCAGAGAAAAAATCGTTAGATTTTCTAGAAGATCAGATATTCCTCCTGTAATCGCAAAGAGGTTTAGCAGATGTAGCTTACTATCAGATTCAACACCTTTGTTAAACACCCATGAGATGAGGAAAGCAAAAAGCAATGAGTACAAAATCGGAACGGCAACATCCCAGGTTACATGAAACCACATTTGGAGAACTCGTCCTGATTCTCCCCATGAAGTTAAGATGATGTTAATGTCAGCAGAAGTGAAAATCACTGGATCATCTAGCGAAATCATTTCAGCTGCAAAAGGAACAAAAAAATAGATGAGGGGAAGACTAGCAATAAGAGCAATAAAAATCACCAAGGTGATGAGAATAGCTTTACTTGCAGCCCGTTGCTGAATTCGTGTGGAGAGAGTTGGAAGGATGCTCATCTATATCACCAATGAATAAGATAAGACAAGACTAAGTTTGACCCATCATTGGGAGATAATGAAGAAAAAGACTGACTAAAACGCAGATCCCTAATACCCATTTGAGATGCCGAATCGTTTTCCATTGAAGATCCTTTCCTGTATCCATGGGGTGGGATTTATTCTTGATACTGAGAAATGCCCCTAATCCGAGTAGCACAATCATGATGATTCCGAGAAGCCATCCAGTTAAAATATACGTTTGACTTATAGGCTGAACGGTAAAACCATGAACAAAAGCTAAAATGATACCAATTTTTGTAGCATTGACGTGTAACTGATAGAAAGGTCGTTTTGTCTTCTGATAAAAGGATGTGTATCCATAATTATGGACATTCTTATTAATCGATTTAAAAAATACGAAAGGAACTCCGATCACAAGGAAAATTTTCGCAAGGTTGGCAGATAATTCACTAATCATGTTCAATACACCTATAATAATGATTTTTTATCCTCTGGAAGCCACATACCGAACCTGAAGAAGTCATACAGGGCAGAGATGATCATAACAATAGCAGCAATACCAAAAATAATCTGGAGAAAGAAATCGGCATTAACTAAGAGGGAGGGGATGTTAGAACCGAGTAGTTCCACTAAGGCATCACCAACAGTAAAAGGATAAATGATGAAAAGAGTAGTCAGGCATAAACTGCCAATAGTATTGTCAGCAGCAGAAATAAGCTGGGAAATCCGGATTTGACCCAAAAACAACCGGGATAGATAAGTAAAGAATGAGGTGATCCAGGCAATATAACAGGCAAAGGCGCCAGTATAATGCCAGTTGTCATTAAACAAGGGCAAAACGTCGTTTATATCAATCCAGAGTACCAAAATCATAGCGAATAGAACTGATAAAGCACCAATCAGTCCCCCGAGATGGGTTGTCAACGCTCCCCAAAAACCAACCGGTTTATCTTTTTTCCCGGTCTTGAACTGTTTTTTGATTTCTTCACGAAAAAGAATCATTTGTTCCTGAAATTCCTTCTCATTATAGAAATAGAAATAAAGAAGAGCGCTCAAGGCCAAGGCCATTCCAGGAATGAAAGTGAAAACCCAGAAGATCCAGGTCTCATTGCTAATAATCGTATAGACAGCAGAAGCTACAGCCACAAACACAAAACCAAGAAGACCAATTATTAGGAAATGTTGTTCAGTCATTTTTCTTTCAGGAGAAAATCGCTCACCTCGCTCTGTATATTCACCTAAAAACCTCTCTGCTAACGTTTTAGGAGTTTCCATTTGTGTCAGAGCAATTTCAAATGCTTGAATTACGGGTACATTTTCTTCTTGCGAAATAGCTTGAGCAACGTCCCAGATATGTTGCCTTAACTCACTTAAAATTTGATCTTTGTCAGCTAATACGTTTAAATGGCTTCCTACTTCAGTTAAATATTTATCAACGATTTTATCAGTATGATTCACGTTATTCACCTTTTATATTGTCGAATTCAGAAATAATCGCAAAATAATGTTGCCAATTCCGATATAATGCTTTCATGGCCATTTTTCCTTCCTGAGTTAAGAAATAATACTTTCTAGGGGGTCCTTTGAGAGAATCCCCTTCTTTGGATATCACCAGCTTGTCATTCACCAAGCGACGTAAAATCGCATAGAAAGAAGCGGTTGACTTGGAAATCTCACCTCGAGTCTGTGCTTCTAGTTCTGTGGCAATGCTATAACCATGAACACCTGACTCTCGGTTTTGATCAATTATTGCTAGAAGTATTAACCGAGTGGCGCTATTTAAGAGCTGATTTCGTTCCTTGTCAATCCAATTTGTTATTTCTGAGCTCATGGTGGGTATTCCATTATTACGCTAATTATTATTGGTTTTGCTATTTCTATTACTCTAGTAATTACTATCATACTCATAGTATATAAATGTTTAGATGTAAGGATTATGAATTGAAGCCAATATTTTGTAGTGTATCGGTTGGATAATGTAGTGTTTCAGAAAAAAACGGAAAAAAAATCGCTATCACGTGGTATGAGACTTTTTATACTTGTACATGGAGGAAAACAAGCATTTGCAGTTCATTCAAAACACTGTCTGGCTTGTGGGGCATGTTTAAAGGTCTGTTCAAGGGTTGCTATCAAACTTCGAAAATGGGACAATTAAAAGAATTTCCTAAAGAATCTGTAGTCAGTTATTGATATTCCTTTTATGTCTTCAAACA
>JAEOTC010000095.1 GCA_016840035.1 Candidatus Hodarchaeota archaeon
CATCTGGTGCTCCACTCGAAGCATTCGTGATATAAATTAGTCCACTAGGGCCAGATCCTGCCGCGTATAGAGATATTCTGATCCTTACGCCTGTTAAGTTTGCGTAATCTTCGGAAATGTTGAATGACATAGCAATATGGTGATAATCATCCCCATTAACCGGGTCTGAGTCCCAGGTTCTTCCTCCAACACGGTTCTCCTGTAATCGCCAATCTGTTTCAGCTGTTACCTCTGAAATATTAAACAACAGATCTTGTTTTGTGAAATCTGGGATGTCAGAGATAGTTCGACTTACCTCCCGCCCTGTGGGAAGCCCTGTGGATCCACTTAATGAATTCTGGGTGCTCAATAGTTCGGTACTTGTTAGATTAAAGGAATCTTGTACTTGGACATTTCCTCCACCAATTCCTGTTTGTTGCCCAATAGCAAATCTTGGAATAGAATCTGAATTATTAATTGGTTCTAAAGATGAATTAATGTTTGATAGTTGAGCTGGGTTTCTCTTCATTAACCTCGGTACTTCAACTTTTTCTCCCCTGAGAGTATCAACAACAGTTGATTCATCTTGAGTAGACTCCTCGTTGATAATTGCCATTGCTAATGTTGTTGGGATACAGCTTAGAATGATCATAAAAAGAAGGGCTAATGAAACTACATCTGGTTTGATACTCTTAAAGATATTCATTTTCAGTCTCCATTACTGTTGATTGATGTTAGAAGTATAATATACAGGTCAGCTTCGTTTGAATTGTAGATACTCCACTAATCATATTGTATGAGAGAGAGTGATTGTGGAAAATACTGGTAAATTAGCATATTTTTAATCATATCAATTTTAATACTTCTATAGTATAAATCTAGAATCTGATCAACATATTATGATCAGTGGTTAATTTTATTTAGGTAACCAAATTCTCTCTCACATATATTCGGTTTAAAAGAGGAGGAAATATATCATAAATACCTAATTTGATTTAAAACACAATGTGATATTGTGTAGGAGTAAATGATTAAACTTCAGTAAAAATAAATGGTCGTAAACAGGGAAGAGGTTCGCCTAAGACAACTTCTTCGGGATTCAAGAAGTAAGCTACCGCTGAGGTGGAACTGAGGAGGGAATTACCATCTTGAGGAGTATAAGAGTATCCTACTACCTCAACTTTATCGGTAAAGAGGTTACTTTTTCGAACGAGGAGGGAGGGGAGGACAACTACAGTCTGGTTTAAAATCCGACCGAAATGTCCATATTCACGACCAAAACTGAAGATTACATTAGCATCAGTTTTATTGGTAACTGCTACATAAGGATCTTCACGAAATATTCTCTTCACATCCTCTAAATCACAATCACAGTCGTGATTATCCAATACAAGATGGAAGGACGCCACGTGCATATATTGCGTGTTAAGTTTGATCGCACTGGAAAAGACATTCAGATGATAGCCCAATGTGGAATAAAGACGATACACATCCTTTGCATGGTGTGTACCAAAAGTACTATCTTTATGGGAACCGACAGAGGGTCCAGCAATAAACTTCCCACTTTGAGAAACATCAGTTGCCCGACGCATAAACACAAATCGTCCTTCACTCAATTTATTCTTCCCATTTTTATCAAAGGCTAAATTTTTCAGAATACGTGATGCGTTATGCGTGTTACAAGATACTACTTGAATAAATCTATTATTCCTATTTTTCAAAACGTCATCATTCAACCCTACACCGTAGGGTAAGCCGAAACCGTGTTCACTACCTTGGGCAAGAAAAGCACTTACAGAATCTTCATTTTCATAAAACAATAACTTATTACGTACTCCCATTCCCTCTGAGGAACAATCTACTACAACTTTGGACTTCGCTAATGCATCTTCAAATGTATAGGTGGGTTCTACTCCCAACTCGCGAAACGCATCGAACTTTTCTCGTTGAGCGGCCATATGTGCTCCTTTAGATAATAAACCTTTAATCATAGGCCTGTCAGTTAGACGAGGAGAATGCTTATAAAAAACTAATTCGTCAATTCCCAGATCTTTGGAAATATTTTTATCGCTTAGCAATCCAGTGAGAGGCTCACCAATTGTACCAGTTCCTACTACCATTACTGTATTTCCATTTGCCAAAATTGCTACCTCGTCTGTTTATATCAGTATAAAGACTTGGAATATGATAAAATTAGCAGTAAAGTGTCACGTATTTAAAAATGGCCCTTCACCCGTATAAGCGATACAGGTCGCAACTTACTTTGGATCTGTCTCTTGAAGTGGCGTTTCTTTCATAAATTGAATAACCTCTTCTAGATTACCAATTTTTCCAGTTGAAAGCTGATACGCTGACACTGCGTTAGCAAAAGTTATAACATCTTTATATGAGAGACCTATCTGCCATCCTACAAGAAAACCTGCATGCCAAGCATCTCCTGCCCCAGTTGCAAACTGTAAATCAACAGAAAAGCAGTTTTGAGTTGCTAGAAGTTGACCTCGATGCCAAAGGGCTGAGAATTTAGCCGTATGTAATGCAAAGAAAATTTCTGAAAACTCATTAGAAAGTGCTTGTCCTGTTTCAAGGAATGACGCTTTTGGTAGTTTTGATAATATACGAAATTCATTCTCATTTCCTAAAACAAGATTGGGCGGTCTAGTTGGATGATTTAGAAGACGCTCTCGAAAACCATCAATTCTGGAGGGGTGAGGAGTTAAATCTGAGAAATCTAAACTTACAATAGTCTCTTTAGGAGTTTTTTGGAGAACTCCCTCGGTAAGATCTTCGAGTTCAAGATTCTGAGCATTTGTAATTGCAACTACTCTACTTCTACGCAAAACATTCCATTGTTGCTCAGTAAGCTTTGAAGAGGAGAAGTTCGTAACACTTCCAGCACTAGATAGCATGATATTGGATTTATTATGAGCACCTGTGGACAATTCAAGGATCACTGAACTCGCAATATTTCCTGTATTTGTCACCTCCAATTTGATTCCTAAAGGAGTCATAAAGTGCTCCATAACATTAACACCAAATTCCGATGTTTCTGCAATGAAAGTCGTATTAACTCCTAGACCAGCAAGCGTTTTAGCAACATTTCCTCCATTTCCTCCAGGAACAAATTTTACTTCTGTTCCAATGATATTTCCTCCCCCTCGGGAATAAACCTCTTGTAGCTGCTTACTGAATTTTTTAAATGATCGATTCGGGTCAATAATAACGTCGATATAAAAATCAGGGAGTACAGACACTGTCAGCTGACTAGTTCGGGATTGAAATTCAGGTATGTCAATGGAAAGCATAGTTAGAGGAGGGGAATACATCCTCATAAAGCTAAGGGTAACCTTAAGAGAAACTGTATTCTCTAAGGAGGTCAATCTGTAATCGATATGGAGGTTTAAGATTGACAAGGAAAGAGATTAGGGAAGTTGTTGTGGTTGATAGCATTCGTTTACCAGTTGGAAAATCAAGTCGCGCTCAAATGGATAAGCTTGGAGGCTATTATAGGAATTCTTCATCGCAGGACATGCTTATACATGTATTAGAATCATTAGTAGATAGAATTCAAACAAAATCTAGTACATTCGATGCTCATGAAATTGAGGATGTTCATGTGGGGATTTTATCTCAAATAGGAGATCAAGGGGGGAATATTGCACGAATAGCACAGTTAATGGCACGTAATATCCCAGATATTGTAGCTGGAGCCACCGTTAATCGGTATTGTAATGCAGGCTTACAAGCGATAAATACCTGCACGAACGCAATAAAGGTTGGTGATGGAGACATAATGATTGCAGCAGGAGTTGAAAACCTCACTCATTATTCCATGGGAATTGATTTTCAAATTGGAACCTTTATTGATGTTGAACAAATCCATGCCCAATTCTCAGAACGTATGTCAGATTTACAGGAGCGTATGAGCTTTGTCCAAGGAGAATCAGCGGAGCAAGTAGCTGATAAGTATGACTTATCCAGAGAAGATATGGATAAATTTGGATTATGGTCTCACCAGAAAGCTACCCAAGGTATGCGAGATTCAGAACTGTATGAAAAAAGGGTAGTGCCAGTTGAGGTCGAAATTGAAAATCGTGATGGGACAATGGAGACAAAAACTGTAACAAGAGATCAAACCATACGTGAGATTTGTCTTGATGACCCTGAGACAGCTTGGGAACAAATGGAGAGGTTAAATCCCGTTTTTCGAGAAGAAGGAAGGGTTACAGCAGGAAATTCATCACAAATCTCTGATGGGGCTTCAGCTGTTATGTTAATGGCACGAGAAAAGGCGGATGAACTAGGACTAAAGCCCCTCGTAAGAATCCTCTCAACTGCAGTCGCTGGGGATGACCCCCAATTAATGCTTACAGGACCCATTCCAGCAATGGAAAGAGCTCTTGCACGCGCTGACAATCTTACAATGGAAGAAATGCATTGTATTGAACCCAATGAAGCATTTGCGTCCCCCTGTCTTGCATTTGCTAAACATTTCGATTATTCATTTGAAGATCCCCGTGTTAACCCTTACGGAGGAGCAATTGCAATTGGCCACCCTATCGGAGCCTCAGGAGTGCAATTTTTTACTAACATGGTTCATTATTTAGTGAACACAAACCAACGATACGGAATTCAAACCCTTTGCGGTGGAGGTGGAGTGGGGATTGCAACAGTTGTGGAACGTGTGAGTTAGAGAGTTCTTTAACTCTCTTTCAATCTCCATTCGAAAAAGGATAAAAATACTGCGCTATCAGTTATCATTTTATCCAATGGACGGCCTACTCCATGTCCTGCTGCTGAATCAACCAAAAGCAAAATCGGTTTCTGAATATTTGAGAGATTCTGCATCAAAGCAGTCATTTTAAGCGCGTGACAGGGCTCTACTCGAGAATCGTTTAAAGCTGTCTTGAATAGTATAGCAGGTGAATCTGAAGTTGCACTTACATTATGATAAGGTGAGTATGCGTAAAGCCATTGAAAGTCCTTTTCATTGTCAGGATTTCCGTACTCCGGTGTCCATGTTTTTCCAATCGAAAATTGATGGTACCTAATCATATCCAGAAGCGGGACTGAACAATAAACTGCTCCAAAGAGTGAGGGTTCTTGGACTGCTACAGCTCCAACAAGTAATCCACCATTACTTCCGCCTGAAATACCGAGAGTTTGAGTACTGCAGTATTTTAGGTCGATTAAGTGTTTCCCTGCATAAATAAAGTCATCAAAAACATTCTGTTTTTTCCCCAATTGGCCTGCTTTATGCCATGCTTCGCCATGTTCTCCTCCACCACGAATATTCGCAATAGCGTAAACCCCTCCATTTTCAACCCAAGTAAGGATGCTTGGTCCATAATACGGGGTCATACTCACATCAAATCCCCCATAACCATAAAGAATGGTGGGATTTTTTGAATTCAATTCAAGATCCTTTGGTTGAATTACGAACATATGCACCTTTGTGCCGTCCTTTGATTGATACCAAACATCTTTGACGTTAATTTTGTCTGATTCAATCTTTAAATTAGATTGATGTAAAATTGAAAGAGTTTTATTTGATATCTGGTAACTAAATGTTGTTGGAGGTTGAATAAAATTCTCATAATTGAAGAAAATAGAATCAGAGGAGAGAGTACTAGAAATGATTGAGCCACCTGTGCTTTGTACTGATCCTCTTTCAGGGATTGGTACCTTTGAAACAGGATTACCATTTAAGTCATGAATAGTGATCTTGCTACTTACATTGGATAACCATGTAACTGCAATATTGTTTTTTGTTAATTGAAAATCAACTAAAACAGTATCCTTAGAATCAATGATGCATTCCCATTTATCTATATCGAGGTTACTTCTTGTAGTTTTATAAATAGCATAATTGGAATTTTCAAAGTCACTCCAGAAATAGATATGATTCTTATGAATTCGGGGTGAATAGAAATTGCTACTATTCTCAACAATAGGCTTTGCCTCGAGATTCTGGGCTTCGAGATCAATAATGTATAAGTCATTTGACACAAATCGATGAAGGACTATTAGCATAAATTTCTCATCTGGAGATAAAACGGGCATCGGATATTCTTGTGGCCTTTCAGGACACGCGTAAATCAATCTGTCGTTATTTGGATCAGTATTGAGTGTATGATATCTAATGTGGGAATTAAAGACTTCTTGTCCATCTGGTACCTCGCCTACTATTGGAAATCGCGTATAATAAAATCCTGAATTATCTTTTTTCCAAATGATTTCTGACCAACGAGCTCGGGGAATTTTTTCTGGAAAATGTTCCATTGTCTCTAAATTCAAAATCGAAATTTCGGACCATTCTGATCCTCCCTGAGAAATTCCATATGCTACAAGTGTACCGTTCTCATTTGGGAAAAAATAATCCAACGAAGTCAGTCCAGAGGGGTCTGTTTCATTAACATCTACTAAAACAATTTCTTTTTCCTCTTTTGACAATCGGTAAAGAATAGGTTGCTGCTTTTCGATATGTTTTTTCATATAAAATTTGAAGCCATTCCGCTCTACAACTCCAAGGAACTGTTCGTATTGGAAGAGAGTCTTCAATCTGTCGTAAAATTTCCCCTGTTCCGCCTTTTCACTAATTAATTCTTCTGTTAACTTGTTTTGCTTCTCTATCCAATTCTTTGTCTGATCCGATTCTGAATCTTCAAGCCATTGATAATTATCTATTATTTCAGCTCCGTGGATTACATTTTTTATGGGGTACTTGGGACTTTCTGGATACTCCAATCGACCTTTCATTGCTTCTCTATCTCCTTGAAGTAATAACAACGCGTATTTGTTAATAAAAACTGATTTGATGTTTTAAATTCAAGAGAAGGATTCCATTTATCTAGGTTAAAAAGAATTCTGAGACCAATGAACAATTAGTCAACTACTTGCTGGAGAATATTAATTTAAGAAAGTCTATTTTTCACCTCAAACAGTGTGATAATATTCTATTCTATGTGAAACTTCTTCTCCAATTATAGTTTCACATTTACTAAGAAAATAGAATTGAGGTAATTATATTGATTGATTTAACTATGAATGAAGGTGTACTGAAGCGTGCAGTTGAAAGAGCAAGAGAAAGAAATATTATTATTCCTACTTTTCAGCAACAGAGAGATCCCCAAAAATTTGTACCGGATAAAATCAAAGAAGAAATAAAACAATTGAGTTTGTGGGACGTTACTCCTCGCAATCTGTTCAGAATTTCGTGGAAGAATGAACCTTTAGAAAAGGGTGGAGGTTACCAGGAATTGCCTAATTATGTTGAACTTCCTCCTGAATTGACTGGAGTGGAAGCGCGAATCATTGCATTGGTAGGAAAGTGGTTTCCTACTGGCGCCCATAAAGTAGGGGCAGCATTTGGTTGTCTTGTGCCACGATTAGTGACAGGACAATTTGATCCAACACGACAAAAAGCAGTTTGGCCAAGTACTGGGAATTATTGTAGAGGAGGAGCTTATGATTCGAGTATTCTTGCATGTGAGTCAATCGCAATTCTGCCAGAAGAAATGAGCAAGGAGCGTTTTGAATGGCTTAGTACCGTCGCGGGTGAAGTTATAGCAACTCCTGGTAGTGAATCAAATGTTAAAGAAATATACGATAAATGTCACGAATTAAATGCGGAGAGAGGTGATGATATCGTTATTTTCAATCAATTTGATGAATTTGGGAATCATCTCTGGCATTATGAGATCACTGGTAATTCCATCAAAGAAGTAATCGATAAAGAAATTCATAATGGAACATATAGGGGATGTGTTTTTACCACTGGAAGTGCTGGAACAATAGGATCTGGAGATTTTTTAAAGGAAGCATGGCCAACTAGTTTTATAGCCGCAGGAGAATCAGTGCAATGCCCTACACTATATATGAATGGATATGGAGCTCATAGAATTGAAGGAATTGGAGATAAACATGTCCCTTGGGTACATAATGTTAAAAATACTGATTTTGTCGTTGCTATCGATGATGCCGATGCAATGAATTGGGTTCGTTTATTTAATGAACCAGCAGGTCAAAAATATCTCCAAAACGATATTGGAGTCCCAGAAAATATAGTTAATCAGTTACATCTTCTTGGAATCTCGAGTATGGCCAATGTACTATTTGCTATTAAAATGGCGAAATATTACGAGATGACTAACAAGGATATGATTGTAACCGTTTTCACTGATTCCATGGAGATGTATCAATCACGAGTTAAAGAGCTTAGGGAACAATTTGGGACATACGATAAAATCCACGCAGCGATTGATTATCATAGATCAATTAAAGGGATTAAAACTGACTATGTTCTCGAGTTGGATTACATTCAGAAGAAACGTGTTCATAATCTCAAATACTTTACATGGATTGAACAACAAGGTAAAACATTAGAAGAATTAAATCGTCAGTGGTATGATGACACTTATTGGTCCTCAATCCACGCAATGACCCCAAAAATGGATGAATTAATCAATCAGTTTAATGAAAAAGTGGGAATTCTTTGATAGGTAATATGGAATAGATTAGTAATGAAATCAAGATCTTTTCAGTTCTTTAATTCGCTCTTAACATGTCCAAAGTGCAAAGCAGAAATTCAAGAAGAGGAATTTATTAGCAAGTACTGTGGTTGTGGATACAGGTTACAAATATCATTTGATTATGATCTCTTGAGAGAATCAGTAACGAAGCAGACTCTTAAAAAAAGGCCATTTAACCATGAACGGTATGTAGAATTTTATCCACTCAAAAATCCAGATAATTTGATCAGGTTGGGGACTGGAGGAACATCCATGATTAAAGCGGATAAAATTGCCAAGAAAATTGGGGTAGAAAATCTTTTTCTAAAGCTTGAATCTGCTAATCCATCAGGGAGCTTTAAAGATCGGCCAATCTCTGTAGGTGTTTCTAAAGCAAAGGAACTTGGATCTACAACAGTAACTGCCGCTTCTAGCGGAAATGCAGCAGCAGCATTAGCAACTTATGCAGCAAGATCAGGTTTAGATGCAGTTGTATTTGTACCGGAACATGCGCCTCAAGGAAAAATAGCACAATTAACATTTCTGGGAGCTAAAGTAGTCAAAGTATCAGTTATAGAAGAGGGAACTGACCCCACAGTCACCTTGTTTAAAAAGGCGTATAAGGAATATAACTGGACACCTAGTCCATCCTTTGGACCATTCAATCCCTTCCAGTTTGAAGGCACGAAGAGCCTTGGTTTTGAAATCTGCGAACAAAGCGATTGGCAGGTCCCAGACTGGATCCTCTGTAATACTGGAAGTGGAGGTCTCCTTGCTGGAACATTCCAAGGATTTTCCGAATTCCAACAATTAGATTTTATCAGCTCTTTGCCGAAAATGGTTGCAGTACAACCTGCTGAATGTGCACCTATAGTTAATTCCGTCAAGAAAAAAGTACACCCGTTAGAATTCATAGATTGGACTAAAACACCTAACACGGTTGCTGGTGGTTTAGCTGACCCTCACCCATGGGATGGTAATGAAGCTCTTGAAGCAATTTATAATAGTAAAGGTACAGCTGTTACAGTTGATGAACCAGACATTTTGAGAACTCAACGCTGGCTAGCTGCAGAAGAAGGTATATTTGGGGAACCATCAGGAACTGCTGCATTAGCAGGATTGGAAAAATTGGTTAATGATGGTACCATTGACAAAAAAGACTTTATTGTGCTTCCAATCACAGGAACAGGTTTCAAGGATCCAGAAGTTGTGTTTGAGAACGTTACGATATATAATGCAATACCTCCAGATCTAGAACAATTGAAACAATTGTTAGATGTGATGAGGACTTAATTTCAAGAATTTAATGCGATTAACATTAACAATAATTCTTTCAAATGACTCACACAATATGCTGAATTGCGCGGATTTATCAGTGATGTCAATTTCAAGGCTTAAAGAGCTTCTATCTATAGGGGGAACAGGTGGAATTGCACGACGATACATGGTTATGAATTCATTCGATGGTTCATTGACTGCGTTGGGAATAATAATTGGAAGTATGCTAGCTGATGTCCAACAAGCGGAAACAATTTTGTTAGCAGGACTTGGTGCTAGCATCGCGATGGGAGTTAGTGGAGGATTTGGTGCTTACTTAACAGAGTCTGCTGTAAA
>JAEOTC010000096.1 GCA_016840035.1 Candidatus Hodarchaeota archaeon
ATCCGATTGGGAATTTCTCCAAGGCTGAATTTGGCGGAAAAGACAATACTCTGATCAAGTGCAATTCTTATATTCAAAAACAGTTATTCTTGAACATAATCCAGCTCCATTCTTCTGGGGAGTATGATCTAGAGTATGAATACGAAACAAGCGTTGAGGTGACTCATCATGGTCCTTATACAGCCAATCCTCTTACATATATTGAAGTTGGCTCTTCAGAGGATCAATGGAATGATTTAGAGGCGTGTAGGTTAATTGCGGACGCAGTGAATTCCACTGATTTTCAATCCCTAAAAGAGAAAGGTTCGTGGATTTCAAGTATAGGCTTTGGTGGAAATCATTATCCTCAAAAATTTACAAAGCAAATGAGTGAGACAGAGTATGCAATTGGGCATATGTGTGCAAAGTATGCCATTCCTTTTTTAACCCAAGATTTAGTTGATCAAATGATTCAGAACACTTTTCCTATACCTAAAGTTGCTTTATTTGACAAGAAAAGTATGAAACGTAAACAGCAAATTCGATCCTGGCTATCTGAATATGATCTTGAAGTAATACAGGTTTAGATCAATCTCACAATTGAGATTTTTCCTTTTTTTATCAAACCCTTTCCATGAATGAGAGAAGGTGTAATGTTGAAGTAATCAAAAATTGTGAACTTGATTTTCTTTAGGATTGTTCAGACTATAATTTTAAAGTAAGATCTCTCTTCTTTGTCTGTTCATCGATAACGGAGAATGTATCAATATGAAACTTGCTCTTCCTACACTCGGAAATGGTGGATTGGAATCGAAGATTAATCCCCATTTTGGAAAATGCGAAAGTGTGACATTTGTAACTTTAGAAAATAAAAAGATTCAAAATATCAGTGTTGTTACTCCGCAGGGACCTCATTCATGTGCTGCACTACCAGCGCTATTTGTTCAGAATGAAGCTAATGTTTGTCTTGTCGGAGGGATTGGTGGTCGACCGTATATGATCCTTCAAGAATATGGTATAAAGACTTATCGTGTAGATCAAGACTTAATCACCAAGTCTGTGAAAGAAGTCGTTGATTTCTTTATTTCTAATCAGCTCTCTGAACTTGAACAAGCTTCTTGTGGAGATCATGGACATTAGGACTACAGATACGAGATGACATTATATGACATTTGATATCGCGCTAAAAGTTATCAAACAAACCGGAACCTGTACAGCAGGGCATAAAGTAGGAGATGAAATACTCATTTCTTATGAAAATAGTAAAATCGAGGGAATGATATGCTTACACGCATTATACTCCATTCTCCCCAAAATTCTTGCTATGGCTTATGGCGCAGAATTTCCATGGCTTGAGAATCCCAATGTAAGTACTCATGCCTGTCCTGATGCTTGGAATCCAGTTATCTTTGAAGTTGAAAGATTAGATAATAATTCCACTTAACCCTGAAAGAAAATTTTATATTTCCATCTGATTGAAAGTTCTTAATGACTTCTCTTAATGAATTCACGCATCCTTCCAGAATGCGGATTTTAAAGATACTCCAACTAAACCCGAGTACATTAACAGAAATAACAAAATCTCTTAATCTGTCTAAGCCCGAGGTATCTCGCCATTTAGCTCGTATGAGAGAGGCAGGATTAATAGTAAAAGACGATAGAATTCATTCTTTGAGTAATTTGGGGGAGTTGATTCTTGTAAATACTTCTTCATTATACTTTATTCTTGAAGAACACGATTACTTCAAAAATCATCAGGTAATAGATATTCCTGAATCGCTTCTAAGACAATTAGATAGTCTATCAACCGCAGATCTCATAATTGGAACTGGATATCTTATGAAGAAGATGGGAGAAATGAATAATCTTCCAGCTAATCAAGTAAAAATAATGGTAGATCAACCATTTCCAGGTACAAGAAATCTAAAAGTTAACGAAGCGCTATTCATTGTACCAATATATGCAAAAGATGAAAATTTGAATTTAACAGCGATCAAAGAAACAAGTGATTCTTTTGAAATAAGAACATTACCAGTAGTTAACATTTCTTTTGGTATATTGGATAACAAGTTTGGTTTCCTTTTCTTCCCTAATTTGCGAGGTAAAATTGACTATAATGCTGGTTTTATAATATCTGATCCTTTAGGAATGGAATTTATGTTGAACCTATGGGATTATTTTTATAAAAAATCCAAACTACGCATTAAGTCATAGGATCAAAATTGTTACAAATTATGTAATAATTTCATTTCTTGTAATAATTGTTGCCACAGTCAATAAATCTTCTTTTAGAAGTATCAGAATCGCTAATACAAGAAAATGAATCATAACTGCTATTTGGATCTGGTACTAGTAGATAGAAATCAAATATCTATTGAAATGGGAACCTCTTCCCAAACTTACGCGTTAACTGCAAATCTTGGATTTCTGCTTAGAATTTCCGAGGTGGATGGTTTGATGCATTTTATGTTTGAAAAAGGAGAGATACGATTAGAAATCACTACTGCAGATTTGATTCATTTTCTAAAACCAAACTATCAAGAAAATGATGAAACGTGACAAAAATGGGAATAAATACTGAAGCAACATCAAATATGAATTACTTACTTGCAGCAGGTTTAGGTTTACTAGGCTTGGTAATCTTTATTGCACGCTTAAATGAGATAGAGTTACCATTCATATCAGATGATAAGGGGACCTTTCTTATATTAAGCGTTCTTGGCTTTCTAATGTGCACATTAGCAATGAATATTGCCATTGAAAAGTATGGATGGACAGATATTTTTGTGGTACTTTCTTCACTCTTGGGAATATTAGTCGTATTCCTAATGGGAATTGTGATCTTTAATTTACCCTTCATCTCAACTGACCGTGATGCATTGAACCTCCTCATCGTCTTATTGGGAATGAAAGTACTACTAACAAATAGTCAAAGGATTTTTGACCTCTTAGGTATTCTATATTAGAGAAAGAAGGAAAAATTTTGAAATCTACCAACAATAAGCAACGAAATCCTTCAGGTTTTCGTTCAACACATGGAAGGAATAAATTCTATGCAGCTTATGAAACCACATTGAGAAATTGGCCAGTGAAATATAAGACTGTTAATGTCTCTACAAGTTTCGGCCAATCACATGTTATCATAAGTGGATCAGAAAATTCTCCTTCATTAGTACTTTTTTCAGCTGCAGGATTAAGTGGAACCCTTTGGATTCACAATATTTCTGAATTAAGTAAAAACTTCCAAGTTTTTGTCGTAGATATTATTGTAGAACCTGGAAAGAGTATTCAAATAAGTCCTTTAACTAATCGAACTGATGCGGGAAGATGGATTGTTGAGATCTTAGATGGACTAGGGTTAGTTCAACCATTTATAGGAGGAATTTCTTTTGGTGGTTGGTTAAGTCTTAATTTTGCCCTTTTTGCACCCAAGAGAATTAAAAAGCTCATATTAATGTCCCCTGCTGCCTCATTTGAGAAATTTCGAAAGAGAATTCTAATCTCACTGAAACTTGGTCGATTTCAATGGATTTTTCCCCAAAGGTTTACAAAAGCTTCTCTAAATCTCCTAACTGAAAAACCAGAGAATTTAAATTCAACATTTGTAGATCAATTTGGCATCGGAATTAAGGAATATCGATATCCTAAGAATAGTGTGTTTCCATCAGTTTTTACTGATGAAGAGTTAGCCTCCTTAAGATGTCCTACATTACTCCTAATTGGAGAAAAAGAAGTTATTTATGATCCACATAAAGCCCTTGAAAGAGCGGAATCATTGATACCGCAAGTAACTTCAATTTTGGTATCAGATGCAGGACATCTATTGAATGTGGATCAACCAATATTATTAGATCAATATTTGAGGGAGTTTTCAGCAAAAAAATAAGAGGAAATGTTTAATCTCCTAGGTTGTAATTATTTCACTGCTTTTGTTTAGTAGTTTTTTGTCTCAGTGTAATGAAATTTACAACTAAAAACGCAAGAAACAGGTCTACGATTGTAAAACTCGAGGTTGTTTTCTGCAAGTTTATTTTAAATGGGCCTGAAGGTATGGATTTGTTGCCTTCACCTACACCATTTACACTGCTAACTGAATAATAATACTCAATATTTGGATTAGTCATTAAGTCAACATACTTGGTTTCATTTCCAGGGATACTGGCAATTTGAGTCATCTCAATTGAATTCCTTCCCCGAAAAATCTGATATGATTTAATTAGATCATTTCCTTGATTTAAAGGTTTATTCCAGTTAATTACTATTTTGTCGTTATCTTCGACGTTAACATTAATATTTATTGGTTCTGAAGGCAAACTAAAAGTTAGGGCATCGTTCATAAGTTCATTGAGAATCATTCGGATTGCACTTTCACTTACAACTCCTTGATTCCCAATCACAATCACACCAACGGGAAAATCAGGCTCTTCTTCTGGATATGTGAATAGCATTTGTGCACGTGTACCAACAGTTCCTCCATTATGACCAGTCCATTCAGAAGTTATAGAATCTCTTGCCCAACCGTATCCGTATCCTGCTCCCAAGCTACTATGAGTACAATCATGCATCAAATCTATAGTGTTTGATTCCAAAATTTTGAAACCAGTAGTTGAGATCCCTCCATTCATATGCGCGATCAGGTAATTAGAAAGATCCATGACTGTGGTTCGAAGTGCACCCGCACCATACGCGTAACAATCATATTTTGGTAGAGGTTCTACTTCATCTAAAGTATCGTTCCAAAAATAGGGAATAACTATTTTTTCCTGATCAAATTGAGTTCGGTTAAATCCAGTATTCGTTATTCCTAGGGGAGAAAAAATTTCTTCATTCAGGTAAACTTCAAGTGGTTTAGAAGTTATTCTTTCGATAATTAACCCTAAAATATCAAATCCAACATTCGCATATGTTGCAATACCTGCAGGACCTGGGGGATATCCATTCCACACACTAGGAGTGTATAAAGACCCGTTTGGGTGGAAATACTCTTTTATCCAATTTGGATAGGATGGAAATACATATGTTTCGTTAAAGAATCCAAGTTTTCGCCACAGATCTTGAAAAGTCACATCGTAATAACTTTCTTGACTTCCTCCTAGACTAGATTTATGAGATAAAAGCATGCGCGTAGTAATGGATTTATCTGGATATTTGGGATTTCGGAGTGGAAAAGGTAGGTAATCATTTACATCTGCATCTAAATCTATTAATCCTTGTTCATATAATTGTAGCACAGCTGTGGCTGTAAATGTCTTTGTTATAGAAGCTATCATAAATACCGTATCCAAAGATGATTGTTCTCCAAATCCTGATGCCCAGATGACTCTATCCTTATGAATAATAGCTGCAGTCAAAGATGGAATCGAGCCAAACTCGATTGTCCGGAGAATTAAGTCTTCCAATTCTGGTTTAACTAAGAATTCATTAAAATCATTCTGTTTATGATTTATGTCCAATTTCAAGGATGGTATATCTATTCTTTCACTATTAAGGGTTGAATATATTTGAGTCCTTGTCACACTTAAGATGAGCAACATTGTACAAAGAATTGTAAATCTTCTCACTAAAAGCACCAATCTACACAGTATTCTTGCATAAATTCCTTTCAGATTTCTTAAAGCTATTGATCACAAAATTCGACTAAATTTTACGAGATTTCACTGATTAACTCAGGAAAGATCCTAGGTCATTGATTAGTAGGAAAGATCGTTTGTATAGAATTTATAATTATTCTCTGTTCATTCTCAGATAACATTTTTCCTGTATTAACATTCTTTTCGATGGATTCCCATAATTCCATGCTATTCTCTAGGGTAGAAATTAATTTTGTCAATTTCTTGATCGCGGAATAAGATTCACCCTTGAATACATATGCAAACGTAAGGAAAAGGTGTGGATGTAAAATTAATCGAAATTCGCCTAAATTTACACGTTCTATCGAACTGGAGAATATTTCATTACTAAAAGATTCGATTGCTGAAAGAAATCCGCCAACTAATTGGCTTTTCAGATGATCTTTTGGCCTAAAGTGATGAGTAAATATTGTCATCCCGCCTTCTGAAATGATTAACAGCATTTCAGGTTTTTCTGGGATTGCACTAGTTACGACTGCAATATTTTTAGTAGTCATTCTATCCAATAGACTTTCTACTTTCTCGATCTCGATTTCACCCCGAGATTCAAGATTCCCTTTTTCTAAGTCAAAGGCATTGATTTGATCCAGAATAGCATCGTACTCTCTTGAAATTGCAATAGCTAATTTTTGGAGTCCTTTTTCTTCAGCAATGGTTTGTGCTTGGTCAATTAAGCGTTTTGCTAAAGGAATGTCATCCAATAATAAGGCAATTTCAGATTTTAGTAGATACCCTTCAGATAAAAGTGAATGTGAATTTTGTTCCTCTGCAATGATTAGAAATCTATCGGAAAGCTCTTCTAATTCCTTTAATACAGTAGTATCGGCAGAAATTTTGTATTCAAATAAAAGAATATCACATAGATTAATTATTGCATCTGAAGTCACTTCTAGTGCCTGAACGTGCTCATTAGCTACCGTTTCTAATAATTCTTGAGCACGAGCTTTATCTTTCAATCGATTACTTTTCTTTAATAACAATGCTTCGGAAACACGATGCATTTGATCCATCAAAGTCAGTTGATATTTTTCAAATGAGTTGTATAATCGATCAATATGTGCCTGAGTACTGGAGAAAGAATTCGTATCAAACGTTAATTTAATAACATGATAAAGGCTCCAAGAACAGGCTAGATAATCATTAATATCATCACTCACCTTGATACTCTGTGTATAGTAACCACATGCAGTATCAAAATCACTCTTTGCCTGGTTAACGAATCCGATGTTCGATAATGCCCAGATTAACACCCACGGATATTGTTTTTCCCGTGACAGGGTTAAGCTTCGATTTAATGATTCTAATGCTAAATCTAACTCCCCTCTAGTGAGATGGTTCCAACCAATGTTATTCAGGGTTAGTGATAAGTTTTCGGAATTTCCCAAACGTTCTGAGCTAAACATACTTCGTTGTAAAAAGCGTAAACCTCGATCCAATTCTCCAAGCCATGTATATAAGTTACCCAGAAAGTTAAGAGCTACTGTGATTCCTTGTTTATCATTTATTGACTCAAAGAGAGTTAAACTTTCCAATATTAGTTCTAAACCCTCTTTAGTTTTACTCAAATAATTATAATTCAAAATGCCTATACGTAAGGTTAAGCACGCAACTTCTCGGGCAAAATTTAGAGACTCATAAATCTCTTTACTCCTTTCTAAATATTGAATTTCTTGAGGTACTTTACCCATTACTCCATATAAGGATCCCATTATTTTTAGTGATTTTCCTTCTCCCTCTGAATCTTTTAAATCCCTGAAAATTTCAAGACTTTCACTTAATACAGAATAAGCATCATCTAACTCATTTTCCGTAATTAACAAGATCCCTTTGCAAGATAAAAGCCACGCTTTTCTCATTCGATTAATAGCTTGATCATTATCTCCTAAGTTGTTCACCTGTTCTTCATAAACAGTGATTAAGGATTTATATTCTGATAAATATTCTGGCAATACTTCCATAAATAGTGTAGGATGGCGTAATGCTTCTGACCCACTAAAATTACCAAGAGCTCTGAGTGCTTCTGCTTTAAGGACGAGTGCATCACAAATCATCGAAGGTTGATCATTCTCGGATAAGGTGGCTTGAAGTTCATCTGCAAGTTGATTAGCATCCGCAGCTGAATTGTTTAACAACAAAAGATACACTTTCAAAAGAGATAGATGTTTAAATTCACGAGTTCCCTTATCTACTTTTGAAAGACCTTTTTCTAATTGGTTTAGGGCTAATTCGACGTTCCCTTGAGAAATTAAATCTTGAAGTTCTTTTGTTTGCTCTGTAATAAAGGGAAACATTCTACCAAACCCAATCAGGGTCAGAATGATAAATATCTAATACTTTAGCTTTCGATTCTCTAAAAAATATGGATGAAATCATAAGGATGAGGTTAGAAATAAAATACGATTGTATAAGTCAGGTAGTGGAAATGCAGGAAATAGGAAAAAACCATCTTGTGCTGGTAGGAGCAGGACATAGTAATCTTCATTTAGTGAAAAATGTATCGAAATTACAGAAAAATGGTTTTCGAATTACTCTAATTTCGCCTACTGATTTTTATTATAACGGGGTGGCACCAGGAGTCTTGAGTAATTTTTATCCTGAACGATTCGGTAAAATCGATGTACAATGTCATCTAGATGTTGAAGACAGTCAGTATTTGAAATTTGACGTCAAAAAGGTCAATGTTAAGGATAATAAGATATATTCTCACGATAATCAGTCGGTTCATTTTGATTATCTTAGTATTAATATTGGTGGAAGTGTTCCACTTGAAAAAATACCTGGAAGTGAAGAATTTGTTTTTCCAATTAGACCTATTAGCAAATTTTGGGAATTTTCGGCTAAACTCAAGCAATCTATAGAGGAAGGTTCTAAAAAAGATTTTACGATTATAATTATTGGTGGAGGAGCTGCAGGAGTAGAAATAACTGGAAATGTATGGGATTTATTTAATACGAAAGGGGTTAAAAGCAGAATCGTGCTTGTAACGGGGGGAGACTCTATTCTCACCCAATTTCCAATAGCAGCTCAGAAAAAAGTGCTGAATCTATTTAGTAAACGGGAAATTCATGTCAAGCTTAATTCCAGAGTAATTAAAATTCAAGAGAATCTGATTGTAACAGAAAGCGAAGAAGAACTATCATTCGATTATTGTATACTAGCGTCTGGAGTCATCCCAAATACACTCGATTCACAAAACTCACTTCTCACTACAAAAATGGGGGAATTGATTGTTACATCTTTTCTGCAGTGCAAGAATTATTCACACATTTTTGCCACAGGTGATTGCAGTTATTTTGAAGATCAACCCTTATGGAAATCAGGATATCATGCTATTAATCAAGGGCCTATTTTATTAAAAAATCTAATAGCATCAACCAAAGGAAAGAAACTACATAAGTATAAACCCTCTAAACGAATCATTACCGCTTTAAATTTAGGAGATGGTATAGGCTTAATAATTTATGGCAGATTTACTCTATTGAGTAGATTTAGCCTTAAGGTGAAAGATTTTATAGAGAAACGGTACATTAAATCTGCAAAATGTTCCGAATGAAATAAAAGAAAGAATCATCGGATTAAGAAATCATCCGATGATGTAACATATTAGGGAGGGAAGTGCGCCAAGTTCTCCAGGTGAGTAAACTAGTCGAGAGGAAAACGCAGAAGATAATACACGTAACAACAATTACCCATAATTCAACAGGAACTATTACTGGAATATACAT
>JAEOTC010000097.1 GCA_016840035.1 Candidatus Hodarchaeota archaeon
GCGAATTATTGGAATATCGTCATTTATCACCAGAATTTGGATCATTTGCTGCATACGCACCATATCCACAAGATTACTTAGTAATAAATGAAATTCCAGATGTCTTGGTAGCAGGACACTTTCACCGAGCTGGAAACGCAATATACAAAGGTGTACGTATCGCCACATGTGGAACATTTAAGAGAAATAAGAAAGAGACAGACAAAACACGAAAGAATGTATCAATTGGTGTTTTTCCAGTGATTGATACTGGAACGGGAGAGATTACAATGTTAGATCTGAAAAATATTCCTTAATAGAGCCTAAAGTTGAATTGTTTATCTTTCTGTAAAGTAGACTCGACTAGAGAACGAGAGATACTGAAGTGAATTTCCTTGGTCCGACCATGTCTACCTCTAGATACAACACGAGCAGTTATGATTCCTAAAGCATCTAGCTCGTTAATTAAATCTCCGACTCGTCTTTGGGTGAGAGAATCCATTCCTGCTTCTCTGCACAATTCAACATATTTTTCGTAAACATCACCAGTCGATACAGCATCAGGTTCACTTGTAACGCTCTCTAATTGATAAATTGAAGAAATGACGATTTTTGACTGGACAGGAAGGGTACTTATAACTTCTGTTATAGTATTTCGTTCAATGGCTCCTTGGGCTTTCTTGACATGAGCCTGAGTAATTCCTTTAGAATGTTCACGTTCTGCAATCTCTGCTGAAACCCGAAGTAAGTCCATAGCTCTCCGGGCATCACCATGTTCCTGAGCGGCAATGGCAGCAATCATATTTATAACTCCTTTATCTAAAGTATTCGGTCGAAAAGCCATTTCTGATCGTTCAACAAGAATATCAGTAATTTCAGGCGCTTCATACGGCTTGAAAACAAGCTCTTCTTCTGAAAGAGAAGAAAGTACACGTGGATCCAAGTAATCCTTAAACTTAAGATCGTTAGAAATACCAATTATGCTAACTTTGGCACTAGAGAGGTCGGAATTAATACGAGTTAAACTGTAAAGCGTTTCGTTTCCAGATTTCTTGATGAGACTATCTATTTCATCCAAAACAACAATGAAGAGGGATTCTCGTTGATCAAGTCCCTGCTTAAATCGGGTAAATACTTCATCAGTTGCGAGACCCGTGAAAGGGACTTCGATCCCTAAGGTACTACAGAGATCTGCAAAGACACGATAATTAGTGTCAACATTATTGCAATTTAAATAGGCCACTTCAATCCGTAAACCATGATCGGGAGCTTTTTCTTTCAACATGCTTAAAACGTACTTAGAAACAGCAGTCTTCCCTGTACCTGTTTTTCCAAAGCACAAGATATTACTAGGTTTTGCTCCTCGCAAAACAGAAGCTAAAATATAGCCCAATTGCTTAATTTGTTCTGTTCGGTGTGGAAGATTCTTAGGTACAAAGGAACTATCCAAAACATCGCGTCTCTGAAATAATTTAGGTGATTTCAAATACCCCTCAAAGATTTCATCTAATGTTAAATCTGAATCGTCATTCTGTTTCAATAAGAATACACCCACCGAAATCTTAGCAAATCTACACTTCCAATAGCATTACCAGTATTTCCTATCGAAGAATTTAAATTCAATGGCTGTTCAGCGAAAGTGACAAAATCCTATATAGGGAACTTAAAAACGGAAGATAATCGAAATTCCAATAAATTCTATCTTTATTCATTAGGAAGAGACAGAAGTGATGCAGTTCTTGAAATAGTGACTTGTGTTTCCCTTTTTCGCTGAATATCTTCCAACTTATCTAGTAGAGATGAAATATTGAAATGTTGTTTGAATCGAGCATCAATTGAACCCAGCTTTTGCCAGGCAAGTTCAGGACTCCTTCCAAGATATTTCCACGAATACTTCCCAGCAAGTTTCCCCTCTTGCCGAGAAGAGTGATACGTGACAAGCCATAAGTAAGGGCCATGAAAAACACCTTCATTACATCGACAGCCAGCTTTACCACATTTCTGCCATTTAGCAAGAACTGAAACCATATTGAGGTTGGGTTCCAATATGAAATTTATACTTTCTTACTATGACTAAATTTGTCAGATATCTCTTAACTCAAAACTCTGAACGGGATGAGTCATATATCTACCTTAAGGTAGGTTAACTCTTCAAAGAGAGTGAGATTCCTTTGGGAACATTGTTAATACGAATTTTTCTTAGACTCTCTAACCTTAAGCAATCGTAATTCGTTCAGGCATAATTTTCTTTGTCTTTGACTTGTAATTCGTCAAACATGATTACGAAGGAGGTAAAATAACAATATTGTTTCCTTTTTCACATATTCCATTTCCTCAAAAGTGTTAAGAGGGAGATTTCTTTTGATTCTGTCAAAAATGAAGAGCTATTCGAAAATACTGAATTTCTATATGTCGAATAAAAATGCCTTAATTTTATTATGCGAAAATTACAAAATCACTCTTTTTATTTGAGTTGTATAATATCCTATAAAAAGAATATTTATAGATTTCAATGAATAAGAATATTATTAACAAAGGTGAGAGTATTATCCGACGCAATCGAAAGCAAATTAGAAGAAACAGCCTAGCATGGAAGAGATTTATCGAAACTATGCTGGTTCAACTCCCAAAATATATTGATAGTTATCCACCAAACGAAAAATCACTTTTGGAAGAATTCTTCCAGGTTCTGAAAGCATATCAAGTAGATACACAAGATTCAAGAGAGAAATTTTCGGAATTTGTAATGAATTTTACAAAAAAATATCGTCCGACCGAGATATATTTAAGATTACCATTCATGTGGTTTGCAATCCAATATCTTGAGAATGCAAATCGTTTATTGCATACTTCTAGTTTTTTTGCTGAAGAATTTTACGAATATTTAGCAGAGCATTTTCGAGGATCGTCTGGAAAAAGGGGATTATTTCATCTTATCAGAGAGAAAATTCCACTAAATGCAATGGATTGGGAAGAATTACAGTATACACTTGGGAAACTTGCTTCTCCCTTAACATCAGAACAATCTCACATTCTAAGCTTAGTAATTTCTTCATTATCAGAACCAAATACCCTTTCATTAAATAAAATGTCATTATCATCTTTTATTCGAAAGAATACTAAGATAAAATATAAAAACCAAGATTTAAACCAGTTTTTCAATTTAATTGACGCACGTTGGACAATTCAGTTTGATTTGGAAACTTTAGGTCTGGAACGTATAATATGTAAATTTCAAATCTTCGGAAAGACATCTTTACAAGAAATTATAGATTTTTCTAATTATAAATTATATATCACACTTGCTAGTCAAATTTACAGATTAAAGACATCCCCAAATACATTTATTGGAGTTTTAATTGGTCCTAAGGATTTTTACAAGTACTTACTCTCTCATTTAAAGAGATTAGAGCAATCAAAGATAATTAGTTTAAGGGAGTTTTCTATTATTCGGAAATCTAAAAGATCTACGTCGTTTGTCCAATATAAAGATAATCAAGGATGGTTATCTATCTCACCGACAAGAAAAAAAAATCTAATTCAGCGATTAATGACAAAACAACCGAGAAGGAGAAGAATTGTATTAACTAAAATGTTTTTTTCAGAAACTCAAACTCTAATAAGAGATGATTTCAAAACAAAGGATATATATGAAATAGTCTCGCTATTCTGTAAATTGAATGGATATTTCACCTTCGAGGAATTAACTTTCGGTTTAAATTCCGAAAAAAGAGTGTTTAATTTATCAAAACGAGAGGAGGGACTATTATCAATGCTATTAAGGGATAATAATGTAAGTGTAAGTTTTCTATCAAATCAATTACGACTTGATTTTTCCATCGATGAATACTGGGTAAAAATCCCACATATCCCAATCGGACAATTAACACATTTGCTAGAATGGCTTCCTTACTCAAGTATAGAGGTAACAGAGGATAGCTATCACTTACGAACAGTTTTAACGTCGAAACTTGAAGAAATAATTCAAAAGCACTTAAAATGGGAAATTTTTCCAATAATTGAAGAATATCATCCGTTAAAAGTGGAGATTGGATGGTTTGATAAGCTTAGGAATCAATGGAATTCTCCAGAATTTAAAATTTAGAATGAAAAAAATGAGGAAGAAGAACTTCATTCAAAATGAAGGTCTAAAAAGTCGATTATCTCTTACGGGTTTGATGGGGGATTTGTTGGGGGCATCTATTATCACCACAAGAGAGTAACGAAATTGATATTTAATCTCCCAAAATCTTGGAGATTGAGGTCAAGTTAACTTCACAACGATATAAAGACGATTTTGTTGTCTATCCGACAGCTAATCTGTATAAGAAATTTAGAAATCGAAACCACTAAGAAATTTCTACTTAAAGGTTCAATCGTAAGCCATCATCAATACATTCAATGCATCTTTGAAATCTACTTCCTCAGGATTGAAAGCAATTGCACCATCATTGATAGCATCTTTCGCAATCTGGTTCATATCTTCTTTAGAAATTTGTGCTTCTTTTAGTGTTCGAGGGAGCGAAACTAGATGGTAAAGTGAATCTCGTAAAGACTCAATGAATTGAATTGCAGCTTTTGATCGTTCTTCTCTTGGAATTTCTGAAAAATACTCAGATCCAGCAAGAGGAAGCAAGAGCTCACCAATAAGATCCCCGACTTTACCGAGATTGTACCTTAATCCATGTGGAAGAAAAATATTCATAGCAATTCCATGTGGAAGACCACAAATTCCCCCAGTCGCGTGACCTAAAGCATGAACAATACCAGCCAATGAATTTGATAAGCCGACTCCAGCTAAGAAAGCAGCAATAGAAAGGGCAAATCGGGACTGGGGGTCTTTAGGATTCTTAATGACTTCAACTAAATGATTGCTTAGAATTTGAATAGCAGAATAAGCAAATGCTGATGAAACAGGATTTCTCTGGAGACAATACGAAGATTCTAGAGCGTGAGTTAAAGCATCCATTCCGGTAGCAGCTGTCAGTAATGGAGGAAGTGTCAAAGTCATCCTAGGATCTAAAATAGCAACATCAGGAATTAGATGTTGGCTTGAGAATCCCATCTTAATATTTCGTTCTGAGTCTTTTATGACCGCGACTCCAGTAGCTTCAGAACCAGTTCCACTAGTAGTAGGAACAACAATTAATGGTTTAAGGGGTTTTTTCAGAAAATCCCCACCAACAAAATCAAAAAGATTGTCGGATTCGTGAGTTACTAATATATTTACTGCTTTTGCAGTATCTATGACAGATCCACCCCCTAGCGCAATCAAAGAGTCTGAGTTTGTTTCACGATATACGTTTGAGAGCTCTTTCACGATGAGATCAGATGAATCTTGAGGAATGTTATCAAAAAGAGAGAAAGGAATATTAGTGTCACTAAAAGCGTTTTTAATGACCTTTAATAACCCCGCTTTAAGTATTCCTTTGTCTGTAACAACAAGTGGAGATTTTGCTCCCAAATTCATTAATTCGTATGCAAGATTATCCAACGCATTCGAACCAGCAAGAATTTTTACAGGATTATAAAATTCAAAATAAGAAGGTATCATATTTTACATCACTTCATGTCAAAGGCCAAAAGGAATCCCTAAAAAAATTAATCTAAGTCTTCCAATATATCTCGAACTCATGTTGATTTTTGGTACGCGCTTAACTAGTCTTTTCACAAGAAATCGTGGATATAAATACACTTGAATACGATTTAAAATGCGAATTAAGGATAAAGCAATTGTTACATCCCCTTTAAGGAATGCACCATGCTCTATAAATGCCTGAACAGATCCTTTTTGAGATGTCATCAACTTAAAGGCATATTCCACGTTTTTGATATAAATCAACATGTCTGGATCCCTCTCCGTGTGTTTACACCTTTTTAACAAATTATTCTTTTTACACAGAGCTAATTCTGGACCGTTGGGGAATACTTTGTAAACCAGAAGAAAAGAGTCAGGCCATTCATTCAATTCTGTTTGGATAATCTTATCGAAGTGGGAAGCTGACTGTATTGATCGACCAAGGATAAAAAACGCAATTCTAATTATTGCCTTCTTTCCACGTCTCTGACCAGCAGGAAATGTCTGATAAGGGTGATCACTCATAATGAAAACCACAGTTGACCTACTTTTTAATCCATAATTCTTTTCGAGAAAGACCATTATTTAATGCAATAGGCAGAAGAAGAAGTAAACCTGTGAGAGTATCTGTAAAAGCAATTAGAATATATGCAAGTTCTATTCCTTCAGTTAACCAGAGAAACAGAATTATGAAACCAAAACCGAGTCGAACCACGGATGAACCAAAACCAATGAATAAATAGTTATGGGTGTCATGAAAACAGGCATACAAAAGATAATAACCAACTGCGAGTAAGAATAATCCTGAAGAATAAACAAAAATCATTGGTTCAGGTTTAGAAAGTTGAAAAAGTGACATCAGTAAATCTGGAATTAGTATTACCCCTAAACCAAGAAGAACATCATAAATCCCTCCAATGAAGAAACCTAATCTAATGAATTTATCATCAGCGAACTTTTCCAAAACGATTCACCCCACCAAAAAAAGGAAAGGGTATATTTAAATCTTGTTAACGTAGAGAGAATAAGGGGATATCCCTGGGAAGAAAGTTCTCTTAGTTTAATGCTTTGTAAAAGACCTTGGGACGACCTCGATGACGACGATCCTCAGAATAGCTGGCCACATATCCTTTAAGTATTAAACGGAGAAGACTATCATATAGGGTAGAGCGAGCGATCCCTGTCAGTGAAACTAATTTTCCTCTAGTAAGAGGTCCTTGCTGTTCAAGGATGTCTAAAACTTGACGATCTAAATCATGGACAATAGAAGGTTTATCTTGCGAGAACCCATGGCGACGATCAGAGGAAGTTACCTTGGGTTTAGGGATAACACGAAGAAGTTGATTATTAGACATGTGAGACACCGTATAATACAAGAGAGAATGGAATCTATAACATATAAAACACCACAATATGTGGACATTACGTTGAGAATAATGACAAGAGTAGAAAAGAATATACGGAGGAGAGAGGGATTTGAAATCCAAAAACCTCAGAAAAGGTACAATACATCAAATACAATAAGGAAATTTAAATTACATCAGGATTTTAGGTAAATGACTAACCTTTTTGCTATTAATCCGATATTCAATTGGAGTAACGCCTTCTTGTCGCTCAACGAATCCTGATTCGACAAGACGGTTCAGATTTGTCTGTATTGTTGAAATACCAATCTCTTCCTTAAGATAATGGGTATACAATTCCTGAATTTCACGTGCAGTGAGAAAATTTGGATTCGCGCGATTGAAAACAATAGAGAGA
>JAEOTC010000098.1 GCA_016840035.1 Candidatus Hodarchaeota archaeon
AATTAGATAAGTAGAAAACTGTCTTATGAAAATCCCTCCGTCCCTATCTCTTCGCTTTAATTTAGATTGAGATGAAGGCTACTGACATCCCTCCCCACTTATTCACAATGTTTACAACTACTGTTCAAATCTTCAGTTCCCAATAGGGTCATTTCGCATCTTTATCTTACAACTCGATCTGCTATGAAAATAACCCGAGAACTGAAAGAACGAAATATTCCAATCAATTGTGATCTAGTTTTAGCTGGGGCTATGCTTCATGATATCGGAAGATCATTGTCGCATAAACTTGATCATGGGGTTATTGGCGCTAATATTTTAAAAATAGAAAGAATGCCGTCAGAATTAGTGAGTGTTGTAGAAAACCATATTTTTGCTGGAATCTCAAAGGAGGAAACCCCAGAGTTTAATCTCCCGTTTAGAGATTTTCTCCCAAACACACTAGAAGAAAAAATCGTCGCTTATGCTGATAATATATCTAAGGAAAATGATATTTTAACATCGGAACAAGTTGTCAAACGATATTCTCGTTATTTGGAAGAATCTCATCCAATTATTCAAAGAGTAAAAACATTGCAGTATGAAATTGAAACATTACTTAACACTCCAGAGAAATAAGGGATATAGTTGTCTTTCCATAAAAGAATCGAGAAATTTATTAACTGGATAGAAGTTAATGATGAACCGATAATATTAGCTATGCATGAACAGGCTGATCCTGATGCAGTAGGTTCTGTTATAGCATTAATTCAGCTAATAAAACACATAAATCCAAATTTATATGTTTCAGTTCATAAACCTGATCTCAGTCAACTCAGTAAACAATTATTACTTCATCTTGAATATGATTTACCTGAAAAGGAACACAAAGAACAATTGAACCCTCTTATACTTCTTGATAATCCTTTAATTCCAAAAGAGTTGAACCAGGATGACCGTAAGATAGTAATTATTGATCATCATGTCGAACAGGAGCCCCAATCTCCCCTGTTTGTAGATCTTAGGACTCAAACGGCCACTTCAACTGCAGAGATACTCATTCGAATAATTCGAACGGGAAAGATTCCACTAGAAAGAATTATTGTTAAAAGTCTCCTTGCAGGTATAATTTTTGATACAAGACGATTTCGTTATACAAATAGTGACTTATTTGATAACGTTTCCTACCTATTACAGGCTTTTCCTGATTCTTATGACGAGATATTATCAATTTTTACCTCTTCAAGACCGCTCTCAGAGCGTATTGCTTGCATTAAAGCCACTCAAAGAATGAAACGAGTAGAAATCAGAAACCACCAAATATTATTTTCTCATGTTAGTTCATTTGAAGCAGCAGCAGCAAGAGCGTTCATTTTTCTTGGGGGTGATATTGCAATAATTATTGCTAGACAGTCGAATCATACTAGATTAAGTCTTCGAGCATCTGCTAATATCATTAAAAAGACTAATATATCTTTAGGTCGAGATATAGTTCCTCTTTTGATTAATGAATATGGAGGAACTGGTGGGGGTCACGATGGAGCTGCTGGTTATAATATTCCAATCCGTATGGACATGAAAATTATCTTTGACTTTATTTTGAAGAATTTAAGAAAATTATTGGAGTAGTAGAGAATAATAATTAAAACTTGTAAACTTTAGGCTTAGATTAGCCATTCTGTTCTTAGTTGGCCAAATTCATCACTAGATATCTCAAATTTATCAAAGCTTTCTTCTTTTATAGCTATTTTAACCGCAAGACTATGTTTACACTGGAAATAAGGGTCTTGATAAAGGCCTTTCTGAAAAGCGTAACATCTACACCAAACTGGATTAGATAAGTTAAGATATTCGCGAGCATTGCCAACCACTACCCATCGTTCGTGCTTTCCATCAATTATATATTTTTTAACAGATTTTTTCTGAATGAGCTTCTTTGCAGCTTCCAATTTTTTGGAAAATGAAACAGACAATTAGCTCTTCACCTGTTTAAGAATAAAATCCAGAGCTGCAAGATATTCGGTCTTAAATTCAAGATCCTTTCTTAATTCCTGATCACGTAAATTGAATTCATCTATGGAAAGCTCTTCAACATCTTTTCGTACGGCAAGCTCCTCTATCTGAAAATTCAATACCTGAATTAAGGGCTGTGTTTGTTGTCTGGCGATTTCGAGTTTTTTGAGGAATCTGCTAAGATCCTCTGTTAATTTATTGAATTCTGTATGATATTCATCTTTCAGAGCTTGATACACTTCTGGTTGGATTGTATTTCGTTTTTTTTCCAATTTTTCCAATCTTTCTTTGAGAACGGTCTGATTTCTGAAGATTTCTAATAATAAGTTCGATTCTTCACTTGATCCAGGACTTTCATCCTTCAAAGTAGATATTTCTGTTTCTATGCTTTGGATTTCTGCTTTCTTATCAATTCCCTCAATCTCAGATTTGACAAGTAATAGCTCAAGCTCCTCCTGTAACTTGGATAATTTTGTTTCTGACTTAAATTGTACTGCTAGCTTAATAATCGCTTTCGGGGAGAGATCTTCAATATTGGGGGTCAAAATTTCCTACTCCAACTAAGTAACTTTGTTATTCTGTCGACTATCTATTGTGTGGTTTAAATATAATTGTTTCCTTAGAGGATCCAAATATACCCAGAATGATAATAAAAGTGGACCCAAGATTATATCTATTTAAGGAAAGAATAATAATTAAAAAAAATATTGTGTGGAGTATATTACGAAGATTAACATCCTTGAAATTGAAATAAATTCGCAAATTCGTGCTTAAATGGAGAACACAATATTTTACGAGGAAACAGAGAAGTATCTAAAGTCGAAGAAAAAAAATCTTAAGATACATAAATTGTGAGCGGTTAGACTAAGGATTAAAAAACAATTCCACAAGAAGGATTGAATATGTCATCAAATGCTCAAGTAGGAAAAATTACCAAGATTTCTGGACCTGTAGTGGAAATTAATGGACTGACTAACGCCAAATTATATGAGATTGTTAAAGTTGGCGAGGAACAGTTAATTGGTGAAATTATTCGGATTAATCGAACTGGATCTGATCATATATCTACAGTTCAAGTTTATGAGGAAACAACAGGATTAAAACCACGAGAACAGGCTTTTTCCACCGGAAATCCATTAAGTGCCGAATTGGGCCCTGGATTATTGACCAAAATTTATGATGGGATTCAAAGGCCGTTACCCGCTTTAGAAATCGAAGCAGGAAATTTCATTACCCGAGGAATCTCAACTACTCCATTAGATGAACAGAAAAAATGGGAATTCATCCCCCTTCTTGAAAACGGAGCCAAGATTTCTGGAGGAACTCATTTTGGAGAGGTTAAAGAGTCTAATGTAGTTACACATAAAATAATGGTCCCCCCAAATATTGGAGGAGGAACTCTTTCTAATCTTGCTGAACAGGGAAATTACACGATTCTTGATGAAATTGGAGCAGTTAAAGTAAATGGAAGCTCAATACCGTTAACTATGAAACAGTTATGGCCAGTTAGACGGGCAAGACCAGTTATACGTAAACTTGAGGCAACCATTCCTTTAATCACAGGACAGCGTATTTTCGATACTTTTTTCCCCATCGCTAAAGGTGGTGTGGCCGCTATTCCTGGGGGTTTTGGAACGGGAAAAACAGTTTCCCAACATCAGTTAGCTAAATGGTCTGATGCGACTGTAGTAGTTTATATTGGTTGCGGCGAACGAGGAAATGAAATGGCTGAAGTACTAAAAGAATTCCCTTCATTAGAAGATCCAAGAACTGGCGAAGAACTTATGCAGAGAACTGTTCTTATTGCAAATACTTCAAACATGCCTGTTGCTGCGAGGGAAGCTTCTGTTTACTTAGGAATTACCTTAGCTGAATATTACAGAGATATGGGACTTGATGTTGCATTAATGGCAGACTCAACAAGTCGATGGGCAGAAGCATTGCGAGAAATCTCGGGTAGACTTGAAGAGATGCCTGGAGAAGAAGGATACCCTGCATATCTAGCTTCACGAATAGCGGAATTTTATGAACGAGCTGGACGGACGGAAACATTATCAGGTCATACTGCAAGTATTTCTGCGATAGGAGCTGTGTCACCTGGAGGTGGTGATTTCTCTGAACCAGTTACTCAGAACACTCTAAAAACGGTTCGTGTCTTTTGGGCATTGAGTTATCCTTTAGCAAGATCAAGACATTTCCCTGCAATCTCTTGGTTAGAAAGTTATAGTCTATATATCGATTCTTTATCGAACTGGTATCAAGGTAACGTAGCAACAGATTTCATACAACTTCGAGAGGAAGCAATGGCTTTATTACAAAAAGAAAAAGAACTCCAAGAAATTGTTCAACTTATTGGCCCAGATGCACTACCTGATTCAGAAAAAATTGTATTACTCTCTGCAAAAATGATCCGAGAAGATTTCCTCCAACAGAATGCTTATTCAGATGATTCATTTTGTCCATTAGAGAAACAATACGAAATTTTGAAACTGATCATGCAATTCTACTATAAGATTCGTGATAATTATAATTCTGGTGTCCCCTTTGATAAGATGACTTCACTTTCAATCTTAAACGATATAGCAAAATTGAAATGGGAATTTGATGAGGAATTCAATAAATCCTGCAAGTCATGTTATGACTTTATTCAAAACAAAATGGAACCTGATATCCTGGGGCACGAATAGGATATGTTTCCCCTTGCAAAAGGACATGTTCAAATCTCTTTAGCGTTAACCACATTACTCCCAATAATTTTCTTCTATTCTCTACTCTATAGCTGGATATTAATACTCCTCCCAATAAACATTCTATTACTTGGAGGTCATATCTACTTTTTTCGTGACCCTCAAAGACCAAGTCTCACACCTTCTAAAGATCTGATCGCTCCTGCCGATGGGAAGGTGTATGAAGTTGTGCATGATGAGGGGATCGTTAGGATCCGTATGACTTTGTTTGATGTTCATGTCAACCGTTGGCCTATTTCTGGGAAAGTCACGAAAATTTCCAATCAGTCAGGAAAACACTGGCCCTTTCTCTCATTCATTTCGCGTGGAACCATGGAGAACGCGAAACAAACTATCGAGTTAACAAATAAAATAGGGATATTTAAAATAGTACAAATAGTTGGAATGATCGCTCGCCGTTGTGTTGTTTATGTGGAAGAGGATGAAAACATTGAACAGGGAGATCGTTTAGGAATGATTCGATATGGGAGTGAAGTTGATCTACATTTCCCGAAAGATAAATATAAAATCCTTGTGCGAGAGAATCAGAAAACTCGGGCAGGAGTAACCGTAATTGCGGAATATAAAGCTGGATAGAAAAGATAATGAGTTATCTTAACAAATATACAGTAGTCGCAAATATTTTTACTGCTTTTAATGCTTTTGCAGGGATAATAGGTATTGTAATTGCCATAAATTACGCAGATACTTTACCTTATGTTCCATTACAGCTCATAATTATCGGAGCGATCTTTGATTTTCTTGATGGATTCATGGCTAAACGAGCACCAATAACAACGAACTTTGGAGTTTATGCTGACTCAATAAGTGACGTCCTTACGTTTGCAATCTTACCTGGAATAATGGTTCTGCAGACGAATCTAATAGGATCAGGAGAATCTGGATTAAATGGATTGACTCCACTTTTTATTGCAGCGTTCTATACAATAAGTGGATGGCTTCGACTAGTTCGATTTGCAACAAGCCCCACCACTATATATTTTGAGGGTCTTCCTTCTCCTGCAGCTGCATTATTAATTGGAACTTGTGCCACGCTTTCCACGATACCTGAAGTATCATGGTTATTTTCACAAGATGGTATCGTATTATCTATTTTTACAATAATTACTGGGCTCTTAATGACCGAGATAGTTAAATATCCTTCACCTAAAAGAGGCCAACTTGTAGATTTATCATTAATTGCAGTAGCTGGACTTGTTGTCTTATGCTTCGTAATCTTTCCAGGTATCCTCACACTAAGTATGATCCTATTTATATCATTACTCTATACGATATTTGGCTCTCTCTATTTATTAATTACAAATAAATCAAAATAAACTTATTTATGTAGAAGGTTTCCCAAATGGAAATTCAAACAGAAAAAGGAAAAGACTTTGAAATACGAGATTCTTCCTTAGCTGAAGCAGGAAGAAAAACAATGGACTGGGCTGAGAGTAGAATGCCTGTCCTGAAACTAATCAAACAACGGTTTGAAAAGGAGAAACCGCTGGAAGGTGTAAAAATTGGCGCTTGTCTGCATGTTACCAAAGAAACATCTCAACTTTGTGATACTTGGCTTGCAGGAGGAGCGGAAGTATTTTTGTGCGCCTCCAATCCTCTTTCCACTCAGGATGAGATTCCAGCTGCATTAGTGGAAAAAGGAGTCCATGTGTATGCCTGGAAATTTATGGACACTGAAGGGTACTATCGATCGATTGGAAATGTCATTGCATCCCGTCCTCATATCACAATAGATGATGGAGCGGATCTAGTAAGCATTTTGCATAAGTTGAAACGAGGGGAAACCGATTCGGAAATCGAGGTCGTAAAGCAAATCATTGGAGATACAAGAGATATTATTGATGGAGTATGGGGTGGAGCAGAAGAAACAACTACAGGTATTATTCGATTAGAGGCAATGGCAAAGGATAATGCACTCTTATATCCAATTATGGCTACTAATTCATCTCCCTGTAAAAATCTCTATGATAATGTATATGGAACAGGACAATCTACAATAGATGGTATACTTCGGGCAACTGCCGATTTAATTGCATCGAAAGTGTTTGTAGTTGCTGGATATGGACATTGTGGGAAAGGAGTAGCAATGAGAGCAAAAGGAATGGGAGCTCGTAGAGTTATCATTACTGAAATTGAACCTCATGCTGCACTGCAAGCTGTCATGGAAGGAATGGAAGTTATGTCAATGATAGAAGCAAGTAAAGTAGCCGATATCATCGTAACCACAACAGGCAATCGAGATGTTTTGAGAAAGGAGCATTTCACCGTTATGAAAGATGGTTGCTTATTAGCAAATTCAGGTCATTTCAATGTAGAAATTAACATACCCGACTTAGAGAATCTTTCAGTGGAAAAAATCCAAATAAGACCGTTTGTAGAGCAATTTGTATTATCTGATGACAGAAAAATTAACTTATTAGGAGAAGGACGGCTAATTAACTTAGCAGCTGCAGAAGGACACCCTTCCGAAATTATGGGGATAAGTTTCTCTCTACAGGCTCTAGCGACAGAATATATAGCAAAAAACAAAGATAAATTTACAAAAATAGGGGGAAAAGTCTTAGAAATACCAAAAGCAATCGATGATAACGTTGCTCATCTAAAATGTAAAGCATTGGGGATCGAACTCGATGTATTAACAAAAGAACAGGAAAAGTATCTTTCCAGTTGGAAGGTTGGAACTTAGACAAATGTAAGTATGAAATCTTTATTCAATCGTTTTTTTATGTTGATAAAGATCAATTGTCTGCTTAATTAAGGGCAAGAGATCACTATACTCTGTAACATAGCTACTAAAGATTTTGAAGTATGATTCTGTACCAATCACATCACTTTTCCTTAATTTCTCATCAAATTTCCAAGGAAAAATGGATTTGGCGACTTTATAACTCCTAAAGTTTGAATTTTTCAGATACTGTAGTAATATATTCTGATCATTATTTCTACAGATTACTAGAACAGGTTGATTAATCCCAGTTTTATTCTTCGTTATTCTTATATGAGACCTAATTCCAAGAATGTTATTCAATTGATCACTTAAGAATCTTACATCGGTGACGGGGAAATTGTGAGTACTAAAAAGTATAGATGAGGTAGAATAACTGCCATCTCCAATATACCAATGTAGCAAGGTATCAGGTGTGATACGTAAAGTTTTTGGTACAATTTTAGACGATTTAGGATACCATACATTATAAATCTCACGAAATTGAGTTGTAAAACTGCTCCATAAATTGAAAGTATGATATTTACTCCCTGTCGACTTTGCATTTCCAAAATTTGTTGATAAATTAATCGAATTCCCTTGAAATATGTGTTTCAAATGTAATATCCAAGGAAGTGATAGGATCGAAGAACAAAGGTGCATTCTTCCCATTGAGTAACAAAGAAGGCATTTTAAAGCAAGATTAAATCTATTTATTGCCTCTTCAATCTTTTTTGGAGCTATAGTCTGAAAGTTTCTCATACACGAAACACTAGTTAGATACTCGCTAAGTGAGAGAGAGTCAGTTATCAAACAATTTTTCCTTTTTAATTCAAGACTCAAATCTCCAAGTAGTTCCCCATTGAGTACCTCCATTAGATAAGGATTTAATGGGAGGTGAAAGCCACCAGAAACATGTTTACGCACATTTCTCAGATTACGAGTTCTAATGACATCAGCTTCATCTAAGATTCGTCTGATTGTCGTTCGAGGAAACCCCCAACGAGTAGCAATACTTTCAATAGAATTCAAACGAAGATAATCAAGAATAATACTTGATTTTGGATACTCCTTGGTTTCAATCCCAGCAGCTGCATGACGTCTTTTTAGTTTATAAATTCTCAACCAATTCTTTAAAGAAGTTCTCGAGATACCTAATTGATGCGTGATTTCATTGAAGGGCAGTTCTTGCTCAGTATATAACTCGATAAGGCGGTTACGTTTTACATCTGTAGGAAGCCACTTAATTACTTGTTGTGGTTCCATTTGTAGTTGTACACTGATTTCTGAAATAGGAATGCCCTCTAAAAACATATAAACTATTTTCTTAGTTATCTTATCATGTAGTCCTGATTTTTTTGCATAAGAAATAATCGTTTTTGAATCAATTCCTAAACGATTGGCAATCGTTTCATAGGGAAGCCCTTGATTCATGAAATCCTCAATACTATTGAGAAGTATAGTCCGAGGAAAATTTCTGACAATATGCGTCTTACTTAAGTTCAATAGAAGAGCAATCTCGGGAAAATTCCTTCCCTGTAAAAAAAGTTCAACCGCTTGAGCAAAAGGAACTTGAATTGAGTTTTTACTTTCATCTGATGGAGGATCAAAAAACTTGTCTTTGTCTTGCATATATGAATTACATACTTGTCAAATCACGTATAAGATTGTAAGAGAGAGAGAACTCTGAAAATGAGATTGTAAATGTCCTGATAACTGCTAGTAGAAGTTCATTATTGGGGAAGCGATTCTAAAAAGAAATTAGTTACAGTTAGTTGCCCCTGGTAAAAGTTCGCATTTTCCGTTAAAAAATTCTGAAAGTTTTTGATACTCTTAAGATCGTGATTGAACGAGATATCATTATACCCAATATTTTCGAGAATCAATCCTTCTGGAGGAGCACAGGGGGGTTTAGGCCCACTATACTGGTCCTCAAAGAGAGATTCGGTGGTAGATACGGGTAGATCAGTGGTAGCAACTTCAATTAAATGGCCAATAATTCGTCGAACTTGCTGCCATAGAAACGATTGAGAGGAGATACGTAATTGTAGAATATTTTCAGACTGTTTTAAGATTGAGGTTTCAACAACAGTTTTAATAGGATTTTTGGGTTTCTTAGAATCGGTTTTAGCAAAGTTCTGAAAATTATGTGTTCCCTGAATCAAATTGAAAGATGTTTCCAATTTTTCGAGGTCAAACTTATCAGAAATGACTAAGAAATATGAGTAAGTTCGAAGAAAAGCATTTTTCCTAGGATGAAAATCGTCTGCAACAATCGTTTGGCCTAATACCCGAATTCCAGTAGGTAAGTATGAATTAATTTCTGGAATGATAGGACTGTGACCAGAATCTAAAGAGATAACCTGATATAATGCGCCAACACCACGATCAGTTCTACTTGCAAATGTAACATTATCCTTTGATTGGAGGAGCCTTGATTGAGTTAAAGCTTTGCATACTAATGTAAAAATATTCGTTGTATCGTGAAGCTGGTGATTAAAGCCACTGTAGTTAACATCTGGAATATACCCAATTTTTAATGCATACTGGGGCATCCTTACTCCTCGAGCAGAATGTTTTGTTGGTTCATAATTGTAGTGATTTGTTTCTGATTCGTTTTAAAGAAATCTACAAGAAGAGTATGAACTCTTGAGGGATCATTCATTGTTACTAGATTGAATGCATAATTAGGAAAATTTTCTTTATAAAACTCTTCTAATTGACTTTTCTCATCCTCAGTTAGTAAATCGGCCTTACCAAATAATAAAAGTAGTGGAACCTCGGAAAATTCGCTGCAGATTTGATTAAAGAGGTTAATTTGGGCATCAATTGCTTCTTGTTGAGTAAAGTCAAAAATGAATACAATAGCAGCAGCTAACGTTTTCAATGCTGCCAAAGCACGCAATTCGATTTCATTACGTTCATTGAGGGGACGATCAAGAATCCCAGGAGTATCAACAATCTGACATGGAACATGAGTTAACGGTTTAGAGTGAGAAGAAGAAGCGAATACAGGAATTTCTAAATGACCTACAGTTGCATCTTTAGTAGTAAAAGGATATGCACCAATTTCAGGAGTTGCTGATGTTACTCCATTCACTAGAGAACTTTTTCCGACATTAGGGTATCCCGCTATACAGAAAGTTGGTTGTTCAAAATCTATTCCAGGCATTAATCGCATTTCTCTTC
>JAEOTC010000099.1 GCA_016840035.1 Candidatus Hodarchaeota archaeon
ATAACCCATTGATTCAAGGACTTTATTCACTTGTGAGACATTTCCTCCCAGATCACTTCGCTTTAGGATTTCATAGATTGGGATTACTTCTGATTGAAATGGAGAGCCTGTTTCTGACATTGGTCTGTATTGTTTAGCTGTAACTGTAAAAAATTCATTAACAAGCTCGTCAATTTGGGATAATTTCCAGAATCCTGACATTAGAGTTTCATAGTAACTTAGAAGTTTGCTTTTCATAAAGGCATTGATGCTGGAAGTGGAAAAATAAACTGAATAGACTTTTCGAGAAATCTTGTTGACTTCACTGTAGTCATTTTTAGATTCGTATTTTGAAGTCTCGAAGGAGGAGCGTATCAGGAAGTAGGATATCCAAAAGATCTTCATTGTCTTCTTCAACGAATAATCTTTTCGCTTGAGTATTAATGTATTTAGCTAATTTTTTCAAATCAATTGCTGAAATATTCTTGATGGTTGGAGTGATCAGCATTTTTCCTTCTTTACTTAACACAAATATGAATTCATATGATTGTTTCCAGCTAGGTAAGCGTAGCTCTAAAAGAATGGAAGTAAAATCTACAGAAGGAAGCTGAACTATATTCTTCAGGAGAAAGAAGATGACTTCTCTTTTATTATTTTGAATACGAATATCTGTTTCAGTACCTAGGCATTTTATTCTTAAAATCGGAATTTCTCGCCAATAAATTTGGCTAGGTTTCGTTGAATGACTACAATAATTATCAAGAAATTCGAATGTAATTCGCCTTACTTGACCGAGCGTTAATAGAGTATCCAACAAATGAGCAGGTAGAGATAGGAGAGGTACCTTGTCATTATTCTCAAACATATTATGAAGAATTCGACAATCCATAGTAGAGTCAGGTAGATCTATGAAAAAACCAATATAAGTCCGTTTTCGATACAAATATCCGCAAGTTCTTTGATGATGAGTATTAACTCTCTGTAATGCTCTGTAATTGAGAGCTAAATGCAAGAACTTTGTTATATAGGGAAGCTACAGGTTCATTCCTTTCCCTAAGTCGACTTTTTGAAAATCCGAAAAATAAAGCCAATCCATTCTCCATAAACCGGATAACGAAAACACGTTGATCTGATTCGAGAAGTGTAGACGTAGCTGTATTAGTTTCTGAATCGGCAAGTCTCTTCACTACCGCATCAAAAAATTCTCTGACTTCATAAAGATTAATATGTTCGAATTTTGAAACTTTTTCGACCTTAGTTAAAGGAGCTCCTTCCTTTGTAAAAATTTGCGCCATATCCGCCATGTTATGTTGAATAAAGGTTTCTAGGAGCGGACGAAGTGTCTTTCGCGCACCACTCGCATCAGCATATACTTCTCCCATCGCCTTGAATATTGTATCTGAGAATACTGAGGTTTCATAATACTTAATTCTCTTAGGAGACCCTGCTCCTAAGTAATCTTCAATTGTTTTTCTGACCTCTTGCTTCATTTTTTTCGGAATCAGATCTGCTTTATGTTGAAAAATGAATAACGTTGCTTCTGGACTAAATTGAGACAATTTTTTAATCGCGAGATCAAGATAATATTTGGCTCGTGAAATATTTTTGATTTCTATCGAATCTACAACGAAAACTAAAGATTTAACCCCGCTAAATATGAATTCAGATAATTCACCCGTGAATCTATCTAAGAATGACGTTTGGCCCCCTAGGTCAAAGATTGTTACTTCAGTACCCGCTACAATTTTCTGTTTACGTTCATAATCAATCGTAGGGAGATATCTTTCATCTTTACTCGGGATTTTCCCCTCATTGACTACTTTTATAATCGTGGATTTTCCTGATTCTGCTAATCCCAAAATAAGAACTTTAGAAATTTTTTTCTTTCTTCTTAAATGCGACATTTGTGGTTATAGCTCCTATTGGGAACCAAGTTCCTGAATTACTCCGATCTTTTCCAGTATCATTTCCCGTTCCATTGGATCTGATACATTTCGTATAGAAAACCTATTTTTAAAGCGATTTGTATTGATGTTGGAAGCTGATGCTCCAGCATGAAACATTAGATGTTGGGATATCGAATCTTTCAATTCGATTAGAAAAATACGATTAAGAAGAGTATTCACAAGAATAAGCACGGAAAGCGATTCTAAATCTGCTTGAAGATTAATCTCAATTAAATCTCCCTCCGTATTGACTGTGAAGAATTCTAGACCACCTTTTTCGTGAACATAAGACGGTTCTGCACTATCTGGAATCGAGATGTGTGAATCTGGTGATTCAGAGATTTGTTTTATACGTGTTAAAATTATTTGCATCTTTTCTGGATCAGAGAGGTCCTTTTCATCTTTAATTTTTTTAGTCTCTTCCTGCAGGGTCCGTTCAATTACAGGATGGAGTTGAAAAATTCTTTCACGATTAATAGAATTGAAAAGAATCCAAATAGTCGATTCTCGCCCGTGTTGGTCAATTCGAATATCTGTCGTCTCTGTTGGGGATACAGTAAAGGACATGGCTAGGGCTTCTATGTTCGGATTATTTGGAATTGGTAATGAGCCATGTAGTCGATAGTGTTGTCTTTCAGCGAGAGTTCCCGCTCCCATAAAGAGGATTGTCATTCCTATAACACTTAAGTTCTCAGCAGTGTCTTCTGGAATGTTAGACAAGTTTAAAAGAGGGTAGGGTCCCCGGTCACCCATAGTTGTAACTATTATTCCAGAAAACATGATTTCAACCTCTAGTCACAAATTAGTGTCTTATTTTAGAATTTCTAAGATTTCTGTCGTAATCTCGAGACAGCTTTCTTGTATTCGAGGATATGGTTCTGCATCATACTTAAAAACTGATTCCCTTCCAATCAAGATAATTTTATTATCAGCATTGATCCTTCTTGATATCATTACAAAATCTTCAATCCGAATAATGTCAGCTTGATATTGTGGACCAAGATCAAAGACATGAAACTGAGCTAACATACGAATAATTTGCGGACCTACACTAGTTTCCCATCCCTCACTTTTTCCAACCGCAAGTAAAATATTCTGACTATGCCCGATTAGGTAAGCTCCTGAAAATCCACAAATTTCCATTTTTTCTCTAAGGATTTTGGAAATCTTCCTCAGTTGCTTGTCACCAACTTTCTTAACACTCTGGTTCTTGTCTTTCTTAAGCTTCACACTAAATTCTACAGCTTTGTTGACTATCTGAGTGAAAATTAAGTTCGTCATCCTTTGTTGGTCAGATCCTTTCAAAGAAACAATATAAGAAGAAATTTCTTGGGGAATAATCTGTTCAAGGTGCTTTTCGACATTTTTCCGAATTTTAGTCCGTTCTAATTCATTTGGAATGAGGTGCCCTCTGTTTACTATTAGTATAACTTGAAAATTCTTATTTACAGCGCTTATATCAAAGTATATTTCCTTAAAATCATTTGTCAAGTCATCCAAGACTTGATAGGAGATATCATGAACGTAAATTAATGTGTTAATCTTCAAAAAAAGCTTTTCTTTCAATGCTGGAAGCGCTTTTTTGAAGTAGGAGTCGTCATCCCCTTTGAATGATTTATTAAGCCAATCATAATAAATTAAATTTTCCCGAAGCTTTAATCCTGGTTCTGCACGTCCTAATTTTTGTAATTGACCGAACAATAAGTCTTTCCCAGAATGAGATAAACCAGCTAGGACGATTAGATTTTGTTGCAAATTAAAACCTCTAAATGGGTGTTTTTAGCATACTTTCCAGTTGATGAGTAAGAAGACGAATTGTTTCTTCAATTTCTGACAAATTACGTGTCTCTAGCATTGATTTTTCATCCGAAGAGACGAGTAAAATCAAATATTGAGGGGGTACAACGGCCCGAAAAAGCATAACCTCGCCCAGTTTTAATAATTCCGATTTAGAGCTTGGGATTAACCATAAATCTTTCGATTTATCCAGAATTGTTATGAATTGTTGAATTTCATTAACATCTGTTTCAGATGCGCTAATGATGAAATCGGGTTCAACTGTCGATAATAAGAGAACCTCATCAAGTCGATTCATGAATTTTAACGCGTGAAGTACTTGTTGGATTGGTCGCATCCGCAATCTTCGTTGAATCGCTTCCAGATCTTCTTCTTTTTCGACAACAGTAGATTCTGGAATGATTTCACTGGCTTCGGCCGTTATTCGCTTAAAAGCCTCATGTATCGAGTTATCATAGATCGATGTTTGAAGAAAAGTGATGTTTTTTGTTACAACTGCAGTTTGGTACATCTCCATAAGAAATTCCATACGTTCAGCTCTTTGTGTTAGGTCAGGCATTAAATCTGTCTTGTGTAACAAAATATATACAGCTGGTTGCACATCTGACATTTCTTCTAATCGATTTGTGCCTTCAATGAACGCTTTTAGGGAAGCAGGAAATTTATCAGGGGTAGAGATATCACAAATAAAAACCAACACTGCTACATTGCTAAAAATGAAGGAACTCATACTACTAAGAAAGCGTTTTAGGAAAACTTCTTGTCCTCCAAGATCCATAACCGTTATTGGTTCATCAGCAACTTGCTCTACTTGACGTTCATAATTCAATGTGGCTGCATAATCGGCAGTTTCTTCGGGAGCTTTTCCTCCAAAAACAACATCACGAATGGATGTTTTTCCTGCCTGAGAAAGACCTAAAAGAATTATTTTTCGAGAGCTTTGGGTCTTTAGTTGCTTAAGATAATGACTCATTGTTTAGACCTTGTAATGTTCAAGTATGAAGATTTATTCATGAGTTCTAAGACAGAAATTTAAATATGACCAAATAAACCTTCCGTTATAACGAACCATTCTTCGTGGAAGGAATTCGTATTCTTAACAAATAAGTTTTGGAATTAAGTTCCTGAATTCACTAGTTCCCTCTCGTACTCAGATGGAAGCTATGAACCGAAACTATCTGATACAAATTTTATAGGTCAAAGCTTATCCAAAAAATCATGTGATCAGAAATTTATGGCTTAACCATCAAGTCTTTCAAGAACGACCTCTCGTGCTTTTGGGAGAGCATCCTGTCGCTTCTTTTCATGATTATCCATAAATTCCTGAATTATCCCTAGAAGGTTCTTTTTATCTTCTCCACAGAGTAATTCTCCTTTACGACAGGAAACTTCGATTTCTTGTAGTTTTTTCTCATTAGATTGAAAGAAGTAGCGATATAAATCAAAAACACGACAAATTTCTGGTTGGCCTCCCAATTCACGCTGCTCTTCTATGGTAATGCGTCCTCCTGTGAAAGCATTCATAATCTTTTTCTTTAAAGACTTTTTAGTTTCAAATAATGTAAGTACTGACATAGGATTTCTTTTTGCCATCTTGTCAGATCCGTCTAATCCTTGAATCAGTTTATGAAAGGTGAATCCTGGAAGCATAAATTTGTAAGTGTCTTGAAAGTACTTTTTTCGGACAAAATCATGTGACAAGCGCGCATGAGGAGCTTGATCGGCCCCAATTGGGGTCACAGTAGGGAGTGGACCATTATGTAGTTGTGGTAATAAAATGTCAGCAACTTGTATAAATGCTGCGTTATATACACCTAATCTATGTTCTCCATAGATCGCTTTCATCATGTTATACGTTGCATGAGAGGATAAGAGGTACCCTAATCTCATGACATCCATTTGATGGGATTGTCGATACACATATGCATTATCCAGATTAAGTCCTAATGCAATAAGATCAGCAATGTTTTCTATGGCATTCTTTTCCGCTTGATCAAGAGGTAACCTACCATCAGCATAACTCTCAATATCTGCGATACAGAAGTAGACCTTCCCTCCTAATTTTTGGAAATATATTACTTCATTACACGTGATTAGATTCCCAATATGGTATTCTGCGGAGCTAGGTTTGATGCCAGTCATAATTGCAAAAGGTTTCTTCTTATTGATTGCATCGACGACTGGTTCCAATGAAGTATGCCCGAACATGATATTTCTATTCATGTAATAATGCCGTAATTTTTTGGGTAATGGATTTATTGCTTCATCTATGGGTCTAATCCCAAATTCGCTCATTAAACGATCGTAATCTGTAACAGAACCGCCGAATGCGTCGACGACAGAGTCCGTTGGTGAATTGTCATTTGAATTCATGATTTGTATTCCCCGTTAACGCTTGAAGAAAAAAAATGATGAACTTTTGGATGTTGTAAATCTGATCTATTCTGAATAAATTTCGCTGTACCTAAAATTAATGCTGGTGGGGTTCCACTAGCGACAACTGCCATTGGTACATCTTTCTCACATCCATTTCATCCAAAAATTCAATAGAATAAAAATTCTCTCAATGAAACAGCACTCATTACATTAGCTTATGTGTGAAGTGGTAAAAACCACTGGTTTCATATAAGAATTGGACGATGATTACGACTGCGAGTAAACTTAATCCTATACAGAATGTCATAACACCAAGAGACCCAAATGTCTCAAAAATATATCCACCGCCAACTGTACCTAATATAGAGCCAGTTGACATTAATGCAGATGTAAATCCCATTTCTCTTCCTCTGTTTCCCTCTTTTGTGACGTCTGTGATTAAAGCCAAAGAAGCTGAACCGAATCCAGAAGCAGAAATAAGAAATATCAGAAGTAGCAAGATAATTAGAAGGTGAGGGATATGTAGTACAATTCCAGGAGCAAATTCAAGTGGTTTACTCAATCCAAGCGAGAAAGGATTATTTAGCAAATTAATGAAGCTTTCTGGTTCAAGTCGTAGAATTGCAGCAAAAATAACTAAAAGCAGACTTGTTCCAACACAACCAAGAATGAGAAGTGGTTTTCGACCAATATTATCAGAAAGCTTTCCTAATGTTGGTTGCAAAACTCCCATAATTCCTACTCCTACTAACGCTACGAATCCAATCGTGGAAGCACCTACACCTCCTGCAGTGACTTCCTTTAAGATTACTGGAGCATAGGTTCCTCCTGCACCCACCAAAGTTGTATAGGCTAGCATAACAAATGCGAATTTTCTGAATTGTTTATTTTTTAAGCTTTGAAGCATTGCTTTAAACGGGTTTATGCCAGGATCTTCAGGTTCTGAAAGGTTCTCAAATTGAAGTACATCCGCCTCTTCTTCTTTCTTTTCGATTTTTGCTCTTTTTGGTTCATAGAATCGAAGTAAGTATAATGAAGATGCGAGGAGAAATAGAAATGTAAATATGAAGAATGAATTTTCCAATAATAAGTCCCAAGCAATTCCACCGATTAAGAATCCACTAGCCCCACCACCTGAACGAGCTAAATAAAACTTCCCCATTGTTTCTCCATGGTTTCTTTCAGGCGCAAGATCAGCAAACATGGATAAAACAGGTCCAGATAGCATCGCAGATGCTAATCCTTTAAGGGCACTTGCAGAAAATAAGATCCAAAATCCATAAGTTAGGGTAGTATATTCAGTAAATATAATTGGAAAAGGTATGAAAGTTAAACCCGCTAGAAACGTCCCCGTTACTAGTAAGGGTTTTCTACCAATTTTATCACTGACTGAACCGAAAAAAGAGGCAGTCGATAATGATACAAGATAATAGACAGATAATATCATAGGTAGCTCTGCATTCGCAAAAAAACTTTGACTTCTCTCCGGTAATTCAAGAAAATAAAGAGGTAAACAGATTACTGAGGAGGAAAAAGCCGACTCTGTAATTGCAACGATCAAGAGGAGTAATCTAACCTGCTCTCGTAATAAAAAAGTGATGGGTTGACCGAAAAAAAGTAATGTATCCTTGGGTAATGATAACGATTTACGGAGCATTTTATCTTTTCCTTTCGTCCTCTAGGGTATTTAATTATTATCTTTGCAGATTAAACTAATCTAACTGCTTGAATGTATTTATCGGAGGATGAACACACTTTCTATATACATGGGAAGATATTTGATTTTAGTTACGGGTTCCAAGTCTGTTTATTTTTGTGATTTTCGTAAGTTGTTGTCACTTTTTTTAGATATAATAACGTTCCATTACTATAAGACTCTAGTCTTAGATTGGGATAAATAAGGAATATTTAAAATTTATCCGATATTGGATTCTGTTTCGAGTACGAAATCACCTTTCTTATTCAACATAAAAATAATGAGTCTAACTTAGTGTATCCTTCAAATTGAGGTTATTAGAATTATGAAAATCTCACTAGTCGGTCTTAGCGGTTGTGGTAAAACTTCCATTTATTCAACAACATTCGGAGGAATGACTCCTTTAGAAGTCAAAGACCTCGGTCCCACGGTAATGTATGAAGTCAAGAGTCACAATTACCTCGGAATTCAAGTCTCATTATGGGATTTTGGGGGGCAGGAAAAGTATCGTCAAAGTTATCTAGAAACACCAAAGTTATTAGCAAATACATCGATTTTGGTATTTGTTCTTGATCTTCATCATCCAGAAAACTTTGACATAGCAAATGAATACTTTGACAATGTCTATTCGGCAATTAAAGAACAGGGAGGAGATCCTCGTATTAAGATCTTCTACCATAAATATGATACCGAGGAGTATACCAAAGAAGCTCTTGAGGAGAATCTCTCAAAGGCAAAGCAACTACCATTCATAGTAAAATATACGCCACGCGAGTTTCTAACATCTGTTTACCGGCAAGAGGAATTAAGTGATTTCTTGAAGCAAATCTTAATTGCTGATTTTGATGAGCTAAAGAAAAGCGTTGAAGGTGCTCAAGAATTCCTTTCAAAACTGAAATCTAAAATAATTATTACTGATGTCAATGGAAACGTTATTACACATAATATAGAAGGTTTTGCGACTGGGATTCAACTCCGTGAGGATCTACGAGAATATATTTTTGCCTGTAATGTCTTGCGTGAAAATTTCTTAACTTCAGAATCAGGATCATTTTCTGCTAGCTCTGAGGCAAAGAAGTTAAAGGTATATATCTATAATTATGTTCTGACCGTCTTAATTATGATGGATGAACATGAACCAGCTGATCCGCAGGATTCTATCAATGAATTATTGAAAGAGATGGAACTATTTGCAGAATTGCTTGTAGAGATGAGCAGTGAAGAATAATTAAATAATTATTGATAGTAAACCATAATTTTCAGATATCATTAATTTACTATTGTTTTCTTGGTCAGATCAGAATAAATTATTTATACCATATCAATAACAATGGTTTCCGTTGTTTCCAGTAACTTTTAACACATTCTAACCAGAAACTCACATCATAATTATATTACCAGTGGAAAATAACATTAGTAAGGCAACATTGGAGACGTTCAGAAGTGGTTGCAGCAGAAGCTCTAGATTCAACAGTTCACAAGATATTGAACTCAAGGGAGAAAGAGAGAAAGCACTTGATTCCTATTTTACAGGATATACAGAAAGAATATGGCTATTTATCCAAGGAAAATATGATCAGAATCAGCGAATATCTTGAAATGTCACCCAACGAAGTATATGGAGTCGCTTCCTTCTATCAGCAATTTAAATTCATTAAACCCGGTAAACATATAATTTCTGTATGTTTAGGAACTGCTTGCTTTGTTAAAGGGGGTAATGTTCTCGCAGAAACGGTAAGAACAAAATTAGGAATCGAACCTGGTGAAACAACAGAAGATGGACTGTTTAGTTTCGAAAGAGTAGCATGTTTGGGCTGTTGTGCCTTATCTCCGGTTGTTCAAATTGATAATGAGATCTACGGTCAAGTAAAACCTTCAAAATTACTTCGGCTGATTGAACGTATGATTAAGAAAGAAAAATCAGAGGAGGCATCAAAATGACTCAAGCAGATTCACTGTCTCGATTTTCTCAAACAACTATACTAATTTGCAAAGGAACAGGATGTGTTTCCACTAAATCAGACGAAATCAGTGAGGAATTCGAGGAACAGCTGAAGAACTTTAATTTGCAGGATAAAGTGAAGGTAGATTTTACAGGTTGTCATGGATTCTGCGCTCAAGGTCCGATTGTTATTGTTGAACCAGAAGGTATAATGTATGCACAGGTAAAAACCCCTAATGTTGCGAAGATTGTTGCTTCACATCTTAAAGATGGAACACCAGTTGAAGAGCTCTTTTTTGTTGATCCCAAACTGAATAAACGTATTGGAAAATATAATGAAATTGATTTTTATAGCAAACAAACAAGGATGATTTTAGGAAATTGCGGCCATATTAATCCAGAGAATATTGATGATTATATTGAAACTGGCGGTTATTCGGGGTTAAGGAACGCTTTAGAGAAGACTCCAGAAGAAATCATCAAAATCATCAAAGATTCAGGTCTGAGAGGAAGAGGTGGTGCAGGATTTTCTACTGGGTTGAAATGGCAATTTTGTCATAATGCTCCTGGAAGTCAGAAGTATGTAATTTGTAATGCTGATGAAGGTGATCCTGGTGCATTCATGGACCGATCTTTACTTGAGGCTGATCCCCATAGTGTTTTAGAGGGAATGATAATCGGAGCATTTGCTATTGGTGCTTCTCATGGTATAATATACGTTCGTGCTGAATATCCACTTGCAATAAAGCGCTTCACTCGTGCTCTTGAAACTGCCACGGAACTTGGATTCTTAGGTGATAACATATTAAATTCTGGCTTTTCTTTTGATATATCTGTCCATGAAGGCGCGGGAGCGTTTGTTTGCGGGGAAGAGACGGCATTAATGGCATCTATAGAAGGAGAAAGAGGTAATCCGAGAACCAGGCCACCATATCCTGCAACTTCAGGACTTTGGGGAAACCCTACAAACATAAATAATGTCAAAACTTGGGCATCCGCTGCCTGGATTTTTAAAAACGGATGGGAGAAATTTCACGAAATAGGAGTTGAAAATGCAACAGGTACAGCGATTTTTTCGTTGACTGGGAAAGTGAAAAATTTGGGTCTAATAGAAGTCCCAATGGGTACTCCTTTGAAAGAGATTGTATATGATATTGGTGGCGGAATATTAGATGACAGAGATTTTAAGGCTGTTCAGACAGGTGGTCCGTCTGGCGGATGTCTTCCACCAAGCCACTTGGATTCACCAGTTGATTTTGAAACGATGGCTGCATCAGGGAGTATAATGGGTTCTGGAGGAATGATAGTTCTTGATGAAACTAATTGCATGGTGAAACTAGCTCATTATTTTCTCACATTTACCCAAGCTGAGTCTTGTGGTAAGTGTATTCCTTGTAGAATAGGAACACGAGCCATGTTGCTGATTTTAGATAAAATTATAACTGGAAAAGGCGAAGATAAGGATTTAATGCTTCTAGAGGAGCTTGCTTATACTGTAAAAATGGGATCTCTATGTGCATTGGGACAGACTGCGCCAAATCCAGTATTAACAACACTAAAATATTTCCGGAACGAATATCAATCACATATTTTCGACAAACGGTGTATAGCCAAGGATTGTCAAGATCTAATCAATTATGTAATTGATGAGTCTTTGTGTAATGGATGTACAACATGCGCACGGAATTGCCCCGTTAATGCTATAACTGGAGAAAAAGGACAAGTTCATTTTATCGATACTTCTGAATGTGTAAAATGTGGTATCTGCTATTCAAGTTGTCCAAAAACAGCTATCTACAAAGAAGATAGGCCATTTGAGGTGATAGAACAATGAACAAATGGATGAATATAAACGGAAGACGGGTTGTATTCGAAGAAGGGGAGACTGTGCTAGAAGTTGCCACTAAAGCAGGATTTTACATCCCTACACTTTGTGCAAGACCAGATCTTCCTTCATTTGGAGCATGCAGATTATGTATTATTGATGTAGAAGGAGCTCGAACATATCCTAATTCTTGTACATTACCTGCCAGGGAAGGGATGGTCGTGAGAACTGCTACTCCTGATTTGCAGGCGGTACGTCGTAATGTATTTCAACTCATACTTGCTGAACATCCTAGTTACTGTATCATCTGTAAGGAACATGATGAGTGTGAGAAAGTTCGTCATGGTGAATACAAAGCTGGACGAGTTATTGGATGCTTCACTTGTAGTAACAAAGAAATCTGCGAAATCCGAGAAATTTCTGAATATTTAAGAATTAAAGAAATACGATATCCCATGCTTTATAAGAACTTACCCTTAGAACGGGATGATCCCTTCTTAATAAGAGATTATAATCTGTGTATTTTGTGTGCAAGATGTGTTAGGGCCTGTCAAGATGTTTTAGGATATAGTGCTATAGATTTAACAAAACGTGGCCACGATACTAAGATCGGGACAATTTCTGAAGTATCTCACCTTGAAAGTGGATGTGTATTTTGTGGACATTGTATCGATGTTTGCCCTACAGGTGCCCTCATTGCGCGGGGTTCAACATGGTTTGGTACCCCAGATAAATCTGTCACCACTACATGTAATCTATGCTCCCATGGTTGTCAAATGGTAATAGATATTAAATGGGATAAAGTTGTAAACGTACATCCTCCATATGAATTATCTGCTCGTCGTGAATACTGTGTTAAAGGACGTTTTTGTATTCCCGCTTTAGTTAATAGTCGTGATCGGCTGAAATACCCTAC
>JAEOTC010000100.1 GCA_016840035.1 Candidatus Hodarchaeota archaeon
ATTGATAATGCTTATCATGGTAATACTGGAGAATTAATTAACATAAGCCCCTATAAACATGATGGTTCAGGTGGACAAGGCCCTCCTCCTTACGTTCACAAGGTACCAATGCCTGATATCTATAGAGGTCTGTATAAGGGAAACAATCCTGGTACGGGATCCAAATATGCAGATGAAGTGCGGATCATTCTTGAAAACTTAGAGAAAGAAAGAAAAAATATTGCAGCCTTTATATGTGAACCATTACTCGGATGTGGTGGTCAGATAGTCCTCCCAAATAATTATCTACCAAAAGTATTCGAATATGTGAGAGATAAGGGAGGAATCTGTATAGCGGATGAGGTTCAAATTGGTTTTGGCCGTATTGGAACTCACTTTTGGGGTTTTCAGAGCCTGAAGGTTATACCAGACATTGTCACAATGGGAAAGCCTATTGGGAATGGCCACCCACTTGCAGCTGTTGTAACTACTCCCGAAATCGCTCGTGCTTTTAATAACGGAATGGAATTTTTTAGTACATTTGGGGGGAATCCAGTTTCCTGTGCCGTAGGAATGGCTGTCTTGGATGTCATTGAAACTGAAAAGTTACAAAATAACGCTCTAGACGTGGGAACTTATTTAAAAACAGGATTAATAGAATTAATGGAAAATTATGCTTTGATCGGTGATGTGAGAGGTCTAGGATTATTCATTGGTATAGAATTAGTACTAGACCGTGTTTCTCTCAAACCTGCCCCCCTTCAGGCATCTTACATAATAAATCGTATGAAAGAGAAGGGTATTCTTGTCAGTACTGATGGTCCTCTACACAATGTAATCAAGATAAAACCCCCTCTTGTTTTTACTAAAGAAAATGCTGATGAGTTTCTTCAAACCTTGAAGCTGATTTTAGATGAGAATATTCTTTCAACTTCTAATTAGTTGATCTATCCTTCCTCTAGTTACTTCCTCTTGTAATACCATAAGATCGGAACTAAAACAAGTATACTTAGTGCTGAATATCCTGTTGATTGATCAGTCGTCGTAGTAGGTTGGGGAGTAGTATGCTGCCTATTTATCGTCACAAGAACCTCGTCAGTGACATTATTGTCATATAAGTCCCATACGGTAATTTTAAATGAATAATCACCAACAGCTAAATCATCTAAAGAATAATCTATTGGTGAACCGCTTATCCAGTCACCATTTGACACTTCTACTCCATTTTTGGTTATTATGAACTGCCCTGGATTAACATCCGTTGCTACCCATGATATTTTACCACCTATTCCTTCAACCTCAACTATATCGTCAGGTGAGGATATAATGGGTGGACTAGTGTCAGGAACAGGTGCTTCAACAAAATATTCATAAACAACTGAACCATTGGGAGTGTAGACATCTACCTCAAATCCCAGTCGAGTTGCTTTGACTAAACAGACTTCAAAATCAGAGAAACCATAATCTCCTTCAATATTTAGATCAGTATTTTCTGCAAATAATTCGTAATTCACCATATCTATACACCCGCCAGCTGTCACTGTGTGATGAATTCCTTCTCTTATAGTATGATAAAAGTAATGATCATGGCCCACAAACACTTGATCGACTCCTCCATTAATGAAAATCGGTTCCAAGAGCTCTTGCATGACTCCATAATCGTCTACCTTTGTTGGATTTACCCCATATAAAGGCCGATGAAACATAACTATCACTCGTTCAATTGTGTTGTCAGCAAGGTCTTGGATTAACCAAGTCTCTTGCTCAGCCCACAATGTAGCATTATTTGTTGCGAATTGGAAATTCGGGAATGGGCTTATACGATATTCCGAATTAAATACTACGAAATGAGTATCATTCTGCGGGGAATTAAACGAAAACCAAATCTCATTTCCTAGATTCTCTACATTCGCTTTAAAGGTAGCTAGTTCAAGATCAAATACACCAGTCTCACTTTGATATTCGTGATTACCGACTGCATAATAGATTTGTACGCTCCCAGCGACATCACTCATTAAAGGCCACCAGTAAGTATCCCACCAACTTTGATCTCCCGCATTCTCTACGACATCACCAACGTGTAACATAAATGAAACATTAAATTCTTCCGCTAAATTCTCAATGAGTGGCGCAATTGCTTCTAAACCGGAATTATCATCTATTCCTCCCTGTTTATTTGACCTAGTATCTCCAAAAGCAATGAAATAATAGGGAATAAAGTCATCGAGATCTTCCATTACAACTTCAACAGTCATAGGATATTCAACCTTTCTTCCAGCTAGAGATGAGGATAAGACAACCCAACTAAAGATTAATAGAATAAGTCCAGAAACTATAAATATCCTAGGTATTAGGTCGATTTTCTTACAATTCTGCTTTAACTGTAGCAATTTTCATTCTCTCCATTCAGTCAACTTTTTCAGTGATATTAAGCATTGAATTAAAAGAACAAATTACAGAGTATATGTAATTTCTTCTTACTATAAATAATTTTACCTCTGTTTCATTTCACAGTAAGGACAGACTCTCCAATCATCTTGGAGAGGAGCATTGCAATTACGACAGATTGGTAAGGATTGAGTAGATCCATGACGTCTGAGGAAAAACGGTGGAAACAGAAGAAAAAAGAATAAAAAGGGAAAGTCAAAGAACAGATATAATATCAGACTTAGTATACTCACTAAGAGTGATATCACAAAAATTAAAAGTCTTTGATTGTTCATTTTTGTCAATTATTGCCCTAAGACTTTCTTCGTTTAAGCATTACTAAGACTGGAATTCCAACTATTATACCGATAAAGCTAAATGTTCCAGAAGATTTTCCTATCATCGAGGGTTCAATGATTATTGGATAAAATCCAATAAAACTATTTCCCAGATAAAGCGTTAAATTCTCCTTACTGCCAAGAGACTCCTCTAAAATTAGCTTGAATGAACCAGATAGTGATTTATCCTCTTCCAATGTATCAAAAACTGGAAATGCAGGAATTAAGGAAATTTCTTCAGAATGAACGCTTAATTGAGAAATTGATGTCACACGAGGACTGGTATTCTTTACTTTGAAATTCACAGTAAGTTCAGATCCCTTGGAATTATTCCCCTGCACCGTTAATTGAGTGATTTCTAGTTGGGGGGTAGTTTCTAACCAATAATCAAATGCGGGTTGAACATCATACCATAAGGACTCAATCTTACTTTCTGGTGGAGCAAAATATTCTTCTATTGTATCAAAACGATAAACAATATGTGTACTGTTCTGAAATTCAACGAGTCCATAATTTTCTGAGCCTTTTTTATGATATATTTCGAATGTCATTGGTACTTGTACATTTTGCTTTGAATACATCCAATCTCCCCATTCTCCAGCACTAGTATAACTTGGTCTTTGTATTGTTGTAGGATTAAGACTAGATTCCAAGTAATCTTGGAAAAAATAATTTGGTAGGATTGATTTAAGATCAGTGTAGATATCATAATACCGATTGGTTTGAGCCCATGTTCCTCTTGAGGCCCAAGGGAAATAGCTGGTATTAATACCTGAATGTAATGACATCGCCATGCTAAATGAATGGTTACCCACGAAATCTCTTAAAATCTGTGTTTCTGGTTCAGAAAATGGAGCAAAGCCCGGAAATGTACGAGAAAGTGTGTTAGAACCCGTACCTGAATCTAAGGATGAGTCGTTCCATCGATAATCGTAATTTCGATTCAGATCTGTCCCCCCAATCACATCTTCGTTCACCTTGCCATCCCCATCATCATCTATACCTTCATAGTATGTATAGAGGAACTGAAGTGATTCGACATCTCGTGAAAAAACATCGTATCCTGATATTAGTCCATCCTCATTTACATCGTTATAATGATCCTCATCGAATTTCCCGTCATTATCGTCATCAATCGCTTGTAAATTTCTTCTTAGCCATGGATCACCTGGCATTGTTTCATTCCCTACCACATAGTGTAATCCATCAGGATTTAAGGTTGGAATGATATAAATTTCCTCTGTATCAATATACTGAGTTAAGGTCTCATCAAGACCATAATTATTGACTAATCGAAACATAAACCTAAGTGCTGCTTCCATGGAAATTTGTTCACGTGCATGATGTTGAGCAACAATAAACACACCAGCCTTAGGAGTAGTAATTTGCTCATTCGTGATAGTAACCAAATGAATATCTCTGCCTTGAACGCTTTGTCCTAAAACAGTTAAATCTATGATATCTGGAGCTGTTTCATTAAGTTTGTGAAGCTCAGCAATTACTTCTTCCGGATTATGGTACTGATTCTGGTACA